>JAACDM010000151.1 GCA_009936795.1 Verrucomicrobiaceae bacterium
AGACGCCACCGCTACGTAGAGGTAGCGTCTCGCCGCCTGCTTATTTGGCAGCGTCGAGGACTCCACTGATGAAATCTTGCTCATTCCACCGCGCTGGTCCAGATCCTACGCGCACGACGACCAGATCAAGCGACGGGATCACGTAGCATCGGTTGCAGCAGTGGCCTTCTAGCGCAAACATATCGTTCGGCAGTCCTGGCCAATGGGTGCCGTTGGAATTGACCCACCAGGTGTATCCGTAGTCAGGATTCAGTTCTTGTGAGGATCGTGTGGCGAGTTCCATCCACCACTGAGGAATGAGTTGTTCACCATTCCATGCGCCTTGATGAAGTGCCAGGTATCCAAACCGGGCCAGCTCGCGCGCTGAAATATGGAGTCCGACATGGGCATTGGTGTGAGGCCCGAGGCACCCGCTACCGCCCAGCACATCCCAGCTTGCCTGCTCGATCCCAATCAGATCAAATAGCCGCTCCTTCACATAATCATGCATCTCCATTCCTGTGATATGCGCGAAGATCAATGACAAATGCGTCAGGGCTGGATCACTGTAATCCCATCGCGTCCCAGGCTCTGCCGCCAGCTTGTCCACCCACTTGCCGTCACTGTTTGCACAACGACCGAGTGCGTGTTCATACGGCCCCTCTCCAGTGATCGTCGGGGTGCCATAGATCCCCTTCGATTCACCAGGAATGCCTGAGGTCATACTTAGGAGATGACGAATCGTAATCGCTTCTTTACCAGGATCCGACAGCGGGAGGCCATCTGGAATGAACACATATGCTGGGCTGTCCAAATCCACCTGTTGCCCGTTGGGAAGACGTCCCTGGCGGCTGTCTTCTAATAGTAGCCCCCACGCGGTACCTGTCACGGATTTGGTGCAGGACCACACGTCAAACCGGCTTGTCGCCATGGTCATGAAGGTCGCGTGTTCGCGTACTAAGTAGCCGTTTCGGATGATGACAGCGTTCCAGGAACACCCCCCAAAGAGGATTGATTGCAGATCAAATAGCCGATCGAGCTTGCTGGCATCCATGTTTGCTTTGGATGCGATCTCCTCCGTTGCCAGACAAGGCCAACCTCCCTGTGACTCGCTTGGCGGATAATAGGGGCTCTGGTCGTGAGAAGGAGTCATGCTTGAAACAAAGTGAAAGATAGCGGTGAATGAAGACCAATCACTAACCTAGATTCCCTCTCTCATTGTCGGCGCTTGCTATGACTTTGGCGCTGCGGGTAATTTGGAAAGCTCTAAAACAACTGGACGATGATCGGAGACCAACGGCTCCTCCAGCACATCGATCTTCTCGACTTTCCAGCCATCGAGGTTTCGAAACATGATGAAGTCGATCTCACTCCGTGGCTTGTCCGATGGAATGGTGAAACGGTCTTCACCCTTATGAGGAATGGTCCACTCCTTGGCGAAGATCTTCATCACTTCACTGTCTGGTCTTGAATTGAAATCGCCTGCGAGTATGACAGGCCGCGTTTCGTCCTTGAGAATCTCCAACAGTCGCTGGGCCTGTGCTAGGCGTTGGGCACGTGTGGCGTAGAAGTGAATCCCAGCAAAGACGATCTCCGGACCATTCTCAATGGGAACCACCGTGATGGCGAGCACGGTGCGTGGCTCTTGCCCATCAGGCAGACGGTGATTCGCGACGTTGGTGGCCTTGTTCTTTGAAAGAATGGCCATGCCATATTCGCCACCTTGGAAGTCAAAGAAAGGTCCAAACTCAGCGTGCATTTCTGTGAGTCGACCGAGTTCTTTCGTCTGATCCACCTTACCCGTTCTTTCCGTAGATTTATCAATTTCTTGAGGCGCCACCAAATCTGGATCCACGCGCTTGATCAACGCCGCAGACCGGCTCAAATCCACTTTCCCATCCATGCCGTAGCCGTGCTTGATGTTGTAGGCGAGGACTTTCAATGTCGGTTGCTCGTTGGCAGCAAGCAGGATCGGCAAGACAAGCAGAACCGCTTGGATCAAGTGGCGGAAATTCAGAATAGGTCTTTGAATCATAGGTTGGTCAGTGGGTATTCGCCGATGAGCCTAACTGGGGTGAGCATTCCTCCAAGCGAAACTCTTCACGCCATGGCTAGGTAGATTCGACTGGCAGTCGAATGGCTAGGTTGGCAGAATCGACTGGCAGTCGAAAGGACCCACCATGCCTCAAACCTCCACCCTTCTTTCCGTCCTACTATACCTTTGCTTAGCGGCTACCGCCTACGCCATTCCGATTGGCGCTGCTAAACTAGACATCACCCCAGACTACCCGACACTTCTTGCAGGCTATGGCAGCCGGACCACGCCTTCGGAAGGTGTGGATGAGCGACTCTGGGCTCGCGCCCTCGCCATGGGCAAGGCCAACCCGGTCGTGGTCATCGCGGTCGACAATTGTGGCGTTCCCAAAGCGTCTAGTGATCGTGTGGCGAAAGCGCTAGAAGCTTCACACAATCTTCCAAGAGATCGCGTGGTGGTCATGTCGACCCACACGCACAACGCGCCGGCCCTCACAGGATACGCGGTCATCCTTTGGAGTGGCCGCGCTCCCAAAGAGCATGTCGATACGATGGAACGTTACACGCGCTGGCTGGAAGAACGGCTTGTCGAGGTGGCAAGCAAGGCTCTTGATACGCGCACTGAAGGCAAGCTCTCCTGGGGCCAAGGGCGCGTCGCCTTTGGGGGCAATCGACGAATTCTCAGTGAAGAGGGCTGGCAAGGCTTTGGATTTCAAATCGACAAACCCGTCGATCATAGCATGCCCCTATTGTTAGCCACAGGATCCGATGGAAAGCCCATCGCGACTTGGTGCAACTACGCCTGCCATTGCACCACCTTGGGAGCTCGCAATCACCTTTCCGGTGATTGGGCAGGCTTTGCCAATGCGGCGGTCGAAGTACGCCATCCCAATGCCATCGCTCTAACAACCATCGGATGCGGTGCCGATGTCGGGCCCCAACCATCAGGCGGCGCTGGCGATGCGCAGGCGCATGGCCGGTCCATTGCCAAGGAAATCCAGCGCCTCATGCAGGAGGATAAGCTCAAAACTCTATTAGAACCGCTACGATCGGCTAGCAAGACTGTTCAATTGCCCTTCGCACCGATCCCTGAGCGGTCCACGTGGGAAGAGAAGGCCGAAACAGGAGGTTTCGATGGCGACCACGCCAAACGGCAGCTTGCTCGGCTGGATCGTGGTGAATCGATTCCGACGCATCTTAATTACACTATCACTACATGGAATTTCGGCCACGACTTGGGTCTCGTCTTTCTTCCTGGTGAAGTGTGCGTCGATTACGCCTTGCGTTTGAAGACGGAACTCGATTGGCGACGCCTCTGGATCAACGGCTGGGCGAACGACGTGCCCTGCTACATTCCCTCCAAACGCATCCTCGCCGAAGGCGGTTACGAATCCGATTTTTCCATGGTCTACTACGACCAACCCACCCGTTTCGCCCCAGGCGTCGAAGACATCATTATCGGCGGAGTACGCGATTTGTTAGGTGATCCATTCGAAGCCACTTCTGAAACTGAGTTGGCACCATTCTTTGTCCATCCGCTCATCACCGGCGAATCCTCAGAGCCACCGCCAACCATGGGCGAGACTGACAAAGCAGCGATCGAGCAGCAACTCGCGAAGTTCTCGGCCTACTTTACCATTGAGCGACTGACAAAGCTTTCAACTTTATTCGCCGAAGCGCGAGAAGGGTTTGATCGCAGCGCTTCAAACCCAGAACAAAGCTACGACAGTTGGCACACCTTCACCGGAACCAAACGCCTCCGCCCCTACATTCGGCAAACAGCCGCCTACACGGAACGGAGCCTGAACTGGGAAACCCCTGATCTCGAGATCGGTGACTCGCTGGATGAAACCCAGACGCTAGTATTCGCAGGAGGCTTGGGTTGGGTCTCGGACCCAGAGACGGAGGGCTTCATGCTTGAGATCAACGGAAAAGCCTGCGTGACTTTCGACGTTACTCGCACACCTCAGGAATGGTCCGACAAGAAGGGCGAGGTTCGACTTCTCTACCTCCCGACCTGGACGTCCAACACCGATTCAGGAGGATTCTTCTTTCTCACAGCACCTAACAACATGCTTCAGAATGCTAGCGGCCCCACCACCCTTGGCGTCCGGTCCCTTGGGAAAGGCTCTCGTCGCTGGTTCGCACTCGACTGTTTCAAAGAATGTCGACAGTATTTCCCTGGCTTGCAGGAATGTCTAGACACCCTAGAACAGCGCTAGGGGCTCGCCTTCGCAGATCGGGAACGGGCGCCCTTGCTGATCTGTCAGTCTGCTGTGGTGATCGATCCCCATGGCTTTGAAGACCGTCGCGTGGAGATCGGCTGGTGAACATGCACCGGAGAGGGGCTCGGTTCCCGAGGGATCACTGGCGCCGTAGACTTGGCCTCCGCGAATGCCGCCTCCAGCGAATGCGACAGAGTAAACTCCTGGATGGTGATCGCGACCGCCGTTGTTGTTGATCTTTGGCGTACGACCGAAATCGGTTAGGAAGACGACCAAGGTTTCGTCAAGTAGGCCACGTTGTTCGAGGTCGGTCAGAAGCGCGGAGACCGAGTGGTCAAACAACGGCAGCAGGCGGTCTTTCATCTTCGCGAAATGTCCGCGGTGCGTGTCCCAGTTGTCACCGCCACCACCCGCCAGGTCACCGGCGGAACACAAGGCCTGCACGACAGGAACACCTGCCTCGATCAGGCGACGGGACAGTAGCAGCGACTGTCCGCAAATGTGATCGCCGTACATGGCGCGGACACGGGGGTCTTCCTGCTCGAGATCGTAAGCATCCCTCACTGGCGAGCCGAGTAGCATGTCGGCTGCCATCTGGCGGAAACGGTCGAGTTGGTCGTAGGCTTGGCTTTTACCAAGACGATGATCGAGTTCTTCTAGCAAAGCGCGTCGATCGCGCAGGCGCCCACTGTCTAAGTGAAGCTTTAGATTGAGTTCGCGATCAGTGTAACGGGTCACCCCGGCGTACTCTTCACCCCCAGGAGTTCGCATCAAGATAGGGTCGTAGTCCGAGCCTAACCAACCGCCATACTCACCTGCCATCAGCGTGCCATTGTCATACATCGAGTAGGGCAAACGCACTGCACCCGGCGTGTTAGCGTGAGGGTCATGGAAACGCGAAATCATCGCTGGTAGTGAGGGCCAACTCTTGCGGCTCTTTGCCTTCAACCCGCCTTCCGGGTTGTGTCCTGTCAGGGTGACATACATGCCCCCTTGGTGTCCGCCTTGACCGTGATGAACGGAACGGACGACGGCGAGTTTCTCAGAATGCTTGGCGAGTAGCGGCAAATGCTCGCAGAATTGCATCCCGGGAGTGGCCGTCGGAATAGCGCCGAACTCGCCGCGGGTCGCACTGGGGCCTTCAGGCTTGGGATCGAACGATTCCAAGTGGCTCATGCCGCCCCAGGTGTAAAGAACGATGCATGATCTCGCTTTGGTCGCGACGCCTGCGGCCTGGGCCTGCATCTTGAAGAACGTGGGCAGGGTGAGGCCCGTCATGCCAACACATGATTGTAAAAATCCTCTCCGTGAATGGTGTAATCCTAACATGTCTTCTTAGCGATAACTTAAAGAATCAAGGAGCCTGATTCAAGCTACTTTCCGGGATCACCGCACGGGACGGGTTGAGCACCGATCTGAAATAGCCGAGTGGTTGCTCGTTCTCGTCTGTGATCACCCAGGTAGCGTCTGAGAAAGTGTTCCGCTTCAGGGTCTTCCCGGCCCCGATGTCTGCGTAGAATTTCAGACCGCCTTTCCCATACTGGACCCAGAAGAGTTTCACGGGGGCACGGCGTTTGTTCTCGAAGTACACTGTGGTGAATGTGCCCGTGACAGAGACAGGTGGCTCAGCAGGACCTGCGGGATGCCATTCAAGATCAACCATTGGCTCGGTGGGTTCCTTGGCTTTCTTGGCAGCCTCGGCGGCGATCTTATCCAGGTCCACCCCACCCGTGATCTTGAGATTGGGCAGCGCTGTTTGCAATCGCCGTGCCCCGTCATCGCTGATGTCGGTTTCCCAGATGAACAAGTGAATGAGACTCTCTAACTCTTTTAAATACCCCAGCGAAGCGTCCGTGATCTTAGTCGAATAGAGATTCAGGTATTCCAAATTCTTCAAACCAGCAAGGTGCTCGATACCGTCATCGCTGATCGCCGTGCGCTCGAGGTGCAGTCGTTTCAAGCCGCTCAAGGTGGTCAAGTGCATCAGACCCGCATCCGTGATCTTGGTGTCACGCAGATTGAGCGAAATGATATCCGTTCTACCAGCGACGCAGGCCAAACCAACATCACTCAAGTCTCGGGCCGTGAGGTGAAACTCAACAGCAATGCCGCCACCGAGTCCTGTCACTTTCCCACCTGCCTTGGTGATGGCCGGCTCATCGTCAGCCAATGCCGTAAACGTTGGCAGAAGCACCAGGAATAGTGCTTGGAATATTCGTCTGCGTATCGAAAGGACCATAAGAATCTCCAGAACTATCCATTGAATCCAGAGCTTTGTGCAACCCAAACCTTAGCAGTCGACACCACCGAGATGGCTTGGCATCCTCCCATCAACCCAGGTACCCTATGTTGATACGTTCTAAACTGCTGGTCCTCACCGCCTCCGTCGTGATGCCATTCCAAGCTGTCATGGCCGAAGAGGCTAAAAAAGCACATCCTTCCACCCATCCTGAAGTTCGGCTAGCATCGTGGTGGTTTGCTCGCCACGCCGAGAAGATTGCCGAGATCGAGAAGGCCAACGATCCGAAGGTGGACAAGAAGATCGAGTTGCTCATGGTTGGTGACTCGATCACGAACAATTTCGATAAAAACGGCCCTGGCGAGCCTGTCTGGGAGAAACACTTCGCCCCTTTGAATGCCTTGAACTTGGGATTTGGCGGTGATCGTACCAACCATGTCTTATGGCGATTGGAACACCTTCCAAAGCTAACGGAATCTCCAACAGCGGCATCCCTTATGATCGGCACGAACAACATCTGCTGGGGGAGCGACCATCCCAAACAGGCTGCCGACGGCGTTCATGCGATCGCCAAGAAACTCCATTCGATGTATCCCGAGATGAAGATCCTCGTCCTCGGCGTCTTCCCACGCCGCCCCAATCTCGACCACCCGCATCGCAAGCAGATCATCGAACTCAACTCCTATCTGCCCGACCTACTTGAGAATGTCCCTAACGTGACCTTTAAAGACATCGGGCCCGCGTTCCTCGACGACAAGGGATTCCTCTCAAAAGAGATGATGCCCGACACCACGCACCCGAGCGAGCGAGGTCACGAGATCTGGGCGGAAGCGATCGTGCCGACGCTCAAGACCATGATGGTCAAATGACCGCAACTTGGCCTCCTTCCTCTCCGGGTTCCTCGAACAAACAAGTAGGTTCCCACCCCAACAAGTCGCTACGAATTCCATTGGGCTACCGTAGTCTCGACTGGCAGTCGAAGAGCCCTAAGAGAACACGCTGGTATTGGCCCGTGCCTTGCGTCATTCTCCCCGCATGAACGCCCCAGCGCCTGGCCTTCTTCTGGTCACCATCCTGTTGATCACCTCGGCGACTGATGCTCTAGCAGAGCAGTCAGAACCAGCGACCTTGCAGTCGCGGTTCCAAGAACTCGTGCAGCCCGTTTTGCAGCGTTACTGTTATGATTGCCACGGAGAGAAGAAGCAGAAATCGGGCGTTCGGATGGATGTTCTCGACGGCAGTCTGGAAGATAAACAACTCTTCCAATGGAAGCACGTTCTGGATCAATTGAAGAACGAGGCCATGCCGCCGGAGGACGAGGATCAACTTACCGAGGCGGAGCGTGAGGCCGTTCTGCAGTGGATTTCTCAAGCCTTGCTGGAAGGAGAACGCAAAGTGCGAGCCAAGAACGGCTCCGTACGTCGACTTACCGTGGCGCAGTTTCATCACACGTTACGTGATCTGTTAGGTGTCGAAGATCGATTGGCCGACTTGCTGCCAGCTGATGGCATCTCAGAGGAAGGCTTTACGAATAACCAGGACACGCTGGTATTGACGCCGCAAATGTTAGAGACTTACTTCGAGATCGCTGACCGGGCGCTTGACCTTTGTCTGGTGGACGAGACCCAAAGGCCGCAGGTGCAAAGTTTCCGTGTGGAGCTCGGCTCCGGCGTGAACGCAGCGCCAACGACAGATCACGTGCAGCTCAATGGGCCCAAACTGCTTTCGAAGCCGGACTACACGGTGCGCGAAGTGGTCCCAGAGAAAGCCTTTGCCTTCGAGCCTGCGGCCATGCAACAGACGATGCGTTTCATCGAAGGTTACAAAGGCAATGCGACGGTGCGTGAATGGAAGACCTTTGAGGGACTCTATCACTCTGTCTTTGCCGCCATGACGGGAAGGCACACGGGTGGCTACAATTACGGGAGATTTTCGCATCTCGTGAGGGAAGGACTCTTGCTGCGACCTCGATCGCCCAACACCAATCCCGTGAGTGGCCCCGCACCGACCTTCGCCGTGCTCATGCGCGAGTTGCCGATGTCGGGTATGTTGCAAGTCACAGTGCAAGCGGCGCGCTATGATGACGGCTTTCAGCCACACACTGCAGCTCCGGAATCAGACGTCCGCATCGAAGTCGACATCGCCAGTGGGAAGGAAGCGACTCTGACCATGCCTGCGCCCGGTGTGTATCAGCTCGATGTGGTGCTGGACGGCCCTCCCAAAGACGATGTGATGATTGCTGACATCGGCTCGCGCACCTTCTCCCAACGGGTGAAAGGTAAGTTCACACCTGATGCCGATGGCGAAGTGATCGTGCCTTTGCTCGTCGCCCGATTTACCAATGAAGCTCATTCGCTCAAGATTCGAAATGGTAAGGGAGACAACCTTCAACGCGTTGTGATCACACCGGTTGCCGAAGAGAGCGAGCATGGCCGACAGTTTGCGGCTTTTGATAAACGTGTTCCGTACGTGAGTGTGCACATGGGCGTGCGCACGGATGTGGGGCCTCGACTTGCGAGATCTGCCGATCCCTTGCCCGTCCCTTCGGCGACGCTCGAACGGATTGCGTTCCGGGCGCCTCTGAGCAGTTTCGCGTCTCCAGATACGGAGACGGACAACGTCAATTACCTCGCTGGTCTGCGCGAGATTGGCATTCGTAGCGAGCCGACGGACAACCGGCAGATTCCTCGTGTGCTTGTAAGGGCGGTTGAGGTCGAAGGGCCCTTCTATGAAACCTGGCCTCCCAACGGGCATCGCGACATCTTCTTCCCCTCGCCTCATAAAGATGATCCGCCGACCTACGCGAATAAAGTGATCAAAGGCTTTGCCACACGCGCTTTCCGTCGACCGCCTGACGAGAAGGAGCTGGAATCGCTTCTAGCAGTGTGGCGAGAGCGCTATGAACAGACAGAGGACTTCCAAGGCAGCGTACGCGAGGCTCTCCTGGTCGTGCTGACTTCCCCGCAGTTCCTCTATCTCACGGAAAAGAGCGCGGGACCGCAAGCCGAGCCCCTTTCGCCCCATGAGCTGGCCGCCAAACTCTCCTACTTCCTGTGGAATACTACGCCCGACGAACAGCTGCTGTCATTGGCCTCCGATGGAGAATTGCAAGACGCGCTGCCATCACAAGTCGATCGCTTGATGGCGGATGATCGATTCAGCCAGTTTGCTAACGCGTTCGTTTCTGGGTGGCTGAATCTCGACAAATTCGATGTGGTGAACATCAATCGGCGGAAATTTCCTCGCCTAGGCAAAGAGACGCAACGCGCGCTGCGCCAAGAACCCATCCACTTTATCACGCATCTCTTACGGGAGAACCTACCTTTGCGTCATCTCATTGGCTCGGACTTCATTGTCGCCAATGACGTGGTGGCGGGCTACTACGGCTTGGGGAATGAAGCGGAACATGGGCTATCATTTGCGCCCATGGCCCACCGGAACGAATCCTTAGGCGGCATCCTCACACAAGCCGCCATCCTCTCCGGCCTCTCCAATGGCAGTGAGTCGAATCCCATCAAACGCGGCGCTTGGTTTGCGCGCAAGATCATCGCGGAACCACCCGAACCACCGCCGCCCAACGTGCCTGATCTCCCCGAAGGCGACGAAGCCAAAGGCAAGACGCTCCGCGAACGGTTGGAAATGCACCGTGACGTCAAGGGCTGCAGGCAGTGTCATCAGAAGATTGATCCGTGGGGAATCCCCTTTGAAGCCTTCGATGCTGGTGGACTGCTGAAGCGATCCAAGGTGGATACGCGTTCGACGCTTCCTGACAACACCCCTATCGCCGACGTCACGGATTTGAAACGTTACCTAACAAGCGAGCGACTGGATCAAGTGGCTTTCAGCTTCCTCCAACACCTCGCCAGTTATGCTGTGGGTCGCAGCCTTACATTCAATGAGATGGAGTATCTACGCCGCGAAGGCCCTAACACACTTGCTGCAGCTGACTATCGGATGCGAGATTGTGTGTTGTTCGTGATCGAGAGCCCGCTGTTCTTAGAGAAATGACCCCCGTAGGGCGCTCCTCACCCCCCTCCGCGTCATTCACCGACTTTCGTGGTTCTAGATCTATGCCTCTCAAACTCAAGCGCCGCTCCGTTCTTAAAGGCTTGGCGGGCGTTGCCCTACCCCTTCCCCTCCTCGAAGCCATGGGCCAGACGGCAGCGGAAGAGACACCGAAGCGTTTCTGTGGGCTCTACATCGCCAATGGCATGGCGTTGCCCGATCCGAAACACGGTATCGATGAATGGAGCTGGTTTCCACGCGCGGCTGAGGACGGAAAGTTTGTTTTTGGAAAATCGACCGAGCCATTGAGTCCCTACCGCGAACAACTGAGTTTCATGGGCGGGCTGCAACATGCCAATGGCACCAAGAACGATCCTCACGTTTGTTCAGACATGTGGCTAACAGGCGCGCCGCTGCATGACCCAGAGCCTGGCACTTACAACACGGTTGGTCTGGACCAAGTGATCGCTCGGCACACACGCGATCATTGTCGGCGTCCTTCGTTGGTGCTCTCGATCGATGCCGGTACCGGTTACACCTCGCGCACGGCGACCATTTCGTACGACCGCCAAGGCAAACCGATCCCAGCGGAGAACGACCCGCGAAGGATCTTTGAAAGTCTCTTTAAAGGCAATCGCGGTACACTGGAGGCGCAGCGCGCGCAGTTGCGTGCGCGGATGAAGTTAGTCGATGCCGTGGCAGAGAATGCCAAGACACTCGATCGTCAGTTAAGTCAGGCGGATCGCGACAAGATGGACCAGTATCTTACCTCGCTGAACGAGTTCGAAACGCGTCTGCAGGCTTCTGAGAAATGGCTCGATATACCGCTGAAAAAGCAGAACTACACGCATCTAGATCTCGACGCTACTACAGACTCGGATCCGCATGCGTATTACCGCACGATGTTGGACTTGATTGCTCTGGCATTCGATGCCGACATCACCCGCAGTGTCACCTTTATGATGAGCCGGGAAGATGGCATGGGCATTAGCGACACCTTTCCGCTGAAGCTTGGCATGAACCAAACCCACCATAGCATGTCTCACAAGAAGGATCCCGCAGGGGTGACGGAGTGGGCCAAGTACGACCGCTTCCTCAGCGAACAGCTCGCTTACTTCTTGAAGCGGATGAATGAGTTCCAAGACAATGAAGGCAGTGTGTTAGACAACACCATCGTTCTCTATGGCAGTGGCGCCAGCACGACGCACAAGAACACCAATCTCCCTACACTACTTGCTGGCGGTGCAAGAATGGGACTCAAACACGGTCAATTCTATGAAGGGGGCGGTCAAATGACGGACATGTATTTGAGTATTCTCCATTCGATGGGGATCGGTGAAGCGTCGTTTGGTGACAGCAGAGGAACCTTGGGCAATTCGATCTTTGCCGTCTGATGGTAAAGCTGCTGGTAGCTTCGATTGCCAATCGAAGAACTTTCACTTCTTCTTCGACGGCCAGTCAAAGCTACTCGACCGGGCTTGCCTGGACACTGGGTTTCTTCCTGGCTCTCGCTTCTGCCTCGGCCGGTGACCCACATTGGGCTTACGAACCGCTTTTAGATCCCAAAGTACCTAGCAGCAATGACGCCGCCAAGCATCCCATCGACGCCTTTGTAACGGCATCACACATCTAGGGAGGGCTCATTGCGGGCATCGCCCCGGACACGCATTCGACGCCTGACCTGGGATCTCTCGGGGCTCCCGACGGATTACCCCGAGAACATTTGACTAACAGCAAATTAAGGTCTTACGGGGAGACTCGAGCCCATCACTTACTATAGATTCGCGCCGACGGAACTGACACGCCGGACCAAATTCATCACTGCCTCCCTGCCAGTCACTGAAGGCGTCGACCTCCCACAGATCGAACGTATGAAAGGCATCGAGCACATCGGAGTGCGTGTCCGACAGAGTGGAACGGTCACGGACATCTACATGAACCTGGAGGCCGACGGCAGCATCCGCCACCGAAACGCCAATTTTGAAATGCCCAACGGCTGGGAAACCGACGCTTATCTGTTTGGGTTTACCTATCCAGAGGGTGCTGACCCAAGCAATCTCGATGCGATCACTCGCTACTTGTACTTTGACAGTAACTGTCTGCGCCGCGAAGGTAAGGTCGTGCTCGTCTCGCTCTCAAAGGTGTATCTGGCGATGATACGACATGGTGACGACCTCGATGTCCTCCTGCAGGGTCAGCCCGTCATTAACGCATTATTGCGAGTGTCCAAGAAACCGGCGTCCATGCGCCTTAATCATCAACCAGCGAAAGTGCCATACAAATCCAGGCGGCAGGTCGTCACCGTTCGCATCAACCAACATTGAAGAATCTCGAATTATGTTTAATACCTAACAAGCAATGGTCAGTTTGATTCTGTAGAGACACGCACTGTCACGCATGTCCGGCACTTGAAAAGACGCCGCTCCTCGAGGAGCACGTCTCCCCTTCTTGTAAGCGGGCTAATGACGCCGGCTTCTTTCGAGACGCGTGTAGTCTTTCTGAGAGACGCCGAGGATCTCAAGATCTAAGACAAGGTCACTGCTAGCGCCGTGGCGTTGATGGACACTCACCGCAATCACGTTCTTTCCGACGTTGAGCACTTTCCGTTCGATCTTAAATGGGATGAGCTTGCCCTCGAGGCTTGATTCCGACTGCGTATTGCCCTTGGCAAAGGTGCGTTGATCAATGGTGCCCCTCCCCATCCGGATGCGTTGGATCTCCCTACCATTTACGTAGACGACGGCTCCGTCATCAGCGCGTATGGCACAGGCGAAAAAATCTGATACTTCTTTGTCGTCGAGTTCAAAGGCGTGACGGAAGAAAGCCGCAGGTCTCTTGTTCCGTGGATCGTCCCCGAAGGAAAGAGGGGTCTCGATATCCTCTTCCCCATATCCGAGTGGGGCCTGACCAGTCTTCCATGAAGAGTCATCGAAGTCTTCTTGGGCCCAATCGCTTGGGAGAGCCGTTTCTGAGTCGATGTAGCGCCAGCCTTCGGCGCCTCTCCTGAGCACTTGAATGACCTCTTCAGGCTCTGACTCGTAGTCACGGAGGAGCTTCGCGATCTGGGGGCGACCCTCTTCGATCTCTGCCAAGTCGAGATCGAGTCCAGACCGATCGCTGATCGACGTGTAAATTCGGGCGAGGCCGTCACTCCACGGCGCTATCACGGTATCCACGGCCCGTTCGTCCCGATCACTTCGCTTGGTCGTCGAAGCACCATTTTCTAACAGATACTTAATAATCTTAACGCGACAGAGGAAAGCGGCAAGGTGAAGCGGCGTGTTGCCGTCTCGGTTGTCTTGGGAAACACGAGCGTTTCTGTTTTCGACTAAATCCCTAACAATCTCCATCCGCCCGAAAAACGCCGCTGTGCTTAACGGCGTCATTCCGTTGCTACCTCGACGTGCATTCACGGGAGCACCGGCGTCGAGCCATCTCTTGGTTTCTGTGAGATTACCTCGTTCAATGGCCATGGCGAGGGCGTCGCGAAGAAGATCTGGATTGTTCTTGTAGCGTAATTCAATGGCCTTCTCTTCATTCTCAGCGACGTGAAAGATGAAGTCGTTGCTGAACAAGCCATCTCTATTCTGCACCTGTAAAAAATGCATACCAGGCGATGGCAAAGTGTCCAAGGTCACGGCGATTTGTTCACCGTCTCGCTTGCTAAGTGAGCCCAAAGCCTGACGTCCATTCACCACGATGTGGGCGCCATCTCGGAGATGCCGGCCATTCATCTCAATGGTCTTCGATTTTCCAAACAAGATAGGAAACTCTTGTTGCCCGCTCTGCTCATAGAGAGAGCTCAACGTCCAGAGCGCAGGTTGCGGGTGATCATAGTTCGCATTGGCGCCGTGCCTTCCGGTGAACGTGCCAATAAACTTCTGCTCTGACGCCAGTGAGACGAGCTGCTGGCGAGACCACGGGCGTCGCTCTCCGTCTGTCTCGACATAGCTTCCGGCCTTATGACGACCGTCATACTGCAACACCAGCGGGGTCGACTTCCCCTCTTCAATAAGCGTTCCTTCCACCTGCAAAACGATGCCACCATCTCTCGAAGACTGTTCCAAGGCCTTTAACATGTCTTCTGTTAAAGATTCATCGACCGTCTGTGAGTTCAGTGTGATTTGCCGTGCGAAAGAACCGGAGAAGCCCGTGCTCCCTTCCAGCACCATGTCCCAGACCGAATCAAACGCCGATCGACCACCCCAGGAGAACTGCCAGACGCGACGCTCATCATTGCCGTCCTCTGCAACTCGGCGATAGAAATCGAAGTCGATGATGTTCAGACGCCCCTGCGGAAGGATCAGGAAACGGTCGTAAGCGCCACGCCATGTAGGGGCATCCATACCAGACCCCGGAGTATTGGTGCTGACCCAATAGGGCATCCGATGACAATTGCCACAAAGGTTCCCACCTGGCGTTCCCCCTGGATCACCAAGGATGTGAAACTTTCTGAATCCGTCCTCGGCACGCTTTGATAGGACGTTCGTGTAAGCACGCCGCTGGGCCGGCGGATAAGTGATATTGAGAAGAAACTTTGCCATGGCGTCGCGGTCCGCAGCCGATAGCCGGCCGGTTTTGCCTTCATCGTTCTTCGTTTCGTTGCCCACCGCGGCCATCGTGGATTCGAGAGCGCCATCGATCAAATGCCGCGTGGCGCTTGTGGGCTTGTCAGAACGACTATTAGGTTCAACATGGCTGCGTGTGTTGGCACTGTTGTTGCCGCCATACGGATCCCCGGGAATGCCATCCCAATGAAAAGGAGCGGTGTCCCGCAGGCCGCGCACGGGCATAGTGGAGCGGGGCATGATCTGATCTCCTCCGGTAACGATGGGGGTCTTCAGTACCCAAAGAAGCTGATCGGTATGACCGTTAGGGTGACAACTGGCACAAGAGAACGTTTCTGTCGTTGAGGCACTGGCATCGTTGAACGCGATGCGGCCACGTTTAAACTCAGGATGGGTCGGATCTTCTAAGGTGATCGTATCCATAACCGTGAGGTTGGCAGGATCGGAGATATCAAGCAGTGACACTGTATTGGCAACGGCATTGAGGACCCAGGCAGCGTCGCTCTCAAGCGCAATGCCTTGTGGCACTGAATCGACCTTCACACTACCAACCACATCGCCGCTTGCCGCATCGACCGTGAATACTTTGTCCGAGCCCGCTGCGGTTGCTACTAACGTCGAATCATCTTCACTGACGGCGATGGCATATGGCGTGGCGAATGCTTGCCCTGGTTTAGGATGGTGTGGTGGGAGTGGTTCGAGATCGATGAATGCTGGTTTCTCAGCTTCGTTGCCACTGAACGAGACGCTGGTGATCTGATTGAAAAAAGCCCGATTCTCCAGCTCTTTGAGGCCATGCTTCTTTGTTCCACTGCGGCCATTGACGTCGTTTCGGGCATCCGTTTGAGCAACATACACTCGGCCCTTTGTATCCACGGTGATGCCGTAGAGGAGGGTGCCTAGCGTATCCACCGTTTCGACAAGCTTGTCGGTCTTGGTGTCAAAGACGTAGAGGTCGCGGTCAGGCACTTTGGGGTGTTTCACAATATCGGTAACGTGCCCTAGCGAGAGCACATTGTTGTTAGCGATTGAATGTTCCCAGGCATCGAAGGTCACCAGTTCGCCATCGATCTCATCGCCACGCCCTCCAGAGAGTTGGGTCTTATTGTTGGACTCAAATGGGAGGACATAAAGCCGATCACCACGAACAGCGATGGCGCGAGGATCTTGTGCGGAGATATGGAGCCTCTTCTCCACTTTGTGTGTGGCCACGTTGATCACCGCAATCTTGTTTTCTGATGAAAGCGCAACATAAGCCTTCTCATTGCTGGCAAAAGCGATCCCGACAGGCTCATCAAATCGTGTCGATTTGGTCGACTCATCGAACTGCTGGACGGTCGCGATCACCTGTAGATACGCAGGACTTTCGGAATCGTTATCAATGACACTCACAGAATCTGAAACATGATTAGCAACCCAGATCTCAAGGCCATCGGGCCTAACTGCGATGCTCACTGGATCGATACCGACATGGATCCTTCGCACAATCTTTCGCGTCGCTTTGGCAATGACGTCAACGGTATCGGAAGGCGTGTTGGCAACGAAGACGTGTTCGTCTTGAATGGCGATCGGGGAGGCGTGCGGACTGAGGAAAGATGGGTAGCCGACCTCTGAAGGTTTGTTAGGTGAGCCTGGATCGGGCGTGGTGGCAGGCCCCGCATGTCCTTGGGTCAGCGCACCGATACCGATCAACGAGCTGACAATCAACGCAACGAACAAGGCTGTGAGTCCCGTTCGCGTGTTCAGGTGGGTCTTGATGGTAGTTGCCATAATATTTGCTAGGGAACGTGTGTCCTGTCTACTTACCCTCTCTCCCAGCCTGCAGGCGTTCTTGTGTCTCGATGGGCAGACCACTCGTAGGCAACCATTCCGCCGCCGCCGCGGGGTCTTTGCGAACGTAGGCCTCAGCAGCGAGCGTCATCACCTTCTCGCGGCCTTCCGCACTCGAGAGTTCGTTCGCCCAGACGATCGCCGCAGTTGGATCTTCCCAGCGATGGCTGTGCACCATCCCTCCGATTGCCCAATCTCGGCTCTCTGAGGGAGGCATGGAAGCGACGTATTCGCTGGCCGCGACCGGATCGTTCTTGACCCATCCGCCTAACAAAGGAGCATAGGCGGAAGTTGCAGCACCGCCGTCCATCGAGCTCAACGAATCGGCGACCTTTGCCCCGTCACGCCCGCCCATCTCCTGAGCGACACCATAGGTGAGGCTGCCAGCGTTCGGGTCACCACTGCTGGCCAAGTCACCTGCCCAAGCCAGAGTGGCATCCGCGTTCTCGCGAACCCCCTGACGCCCGGCTTCCCAAAGCGCATGTCCACGCAAAGCGCCTTTACCGAGATTCGTCGCCCACTGTGCGGCTTGTTGCGCGCCTTCCGTCTGGACGACTTTGCCCATGACAATGCCCATCATCTCCTTGGCTCGCGTATCGCCTGATTCGCCTAACGCATAAACAAAGTCAGCTGCCTTTAAGGGACTTGCAATGGCCAGACCATGGACAAGGGCGGCTTTCATTGCCTGTTTGTTTGCCCCGTCGTTACCTTTGTTCTCCAAAGTCTCGTAATATTCCATCGCCTTCGCAGGATCCTTGCTCGCCCAACCAGCCAAGGTCGGCCCCATGTCCTTCTTGTCGGTAGTCTCGAGTCCATGGAGCACGGCCTCCAGCCCTGCCACCTGCCCCCAGGCGTAGTGGAAATCGCGAAAGTCTGGATCGTCGTCCTTCAGGTGAGCGATTTGCTCGCGAATCTCGAGGGCGTTCTCCGCCGTGAGGCCAGCGATGAGTTCGGCAAAGGCCTGACGTTTAGCGATGGGGTCAGTGGCGCGGCGCAATTGGTCTCCAAGTACGGCAATGCGCTCTGAGGTCAGGGTTAGTCTCTTGTTGGCATCTGTGGCCGCTTGACTTCTCTCAGTGTCTGAACGGCGGAGATCTTTATCGGTGGGCAGTAAGGTTCCCGTTGAATGACTCTGATCACGAACGGGTTCGATAATGTTCACAGGTTTTAAGTGCCACCCGAGCGCGAACGTCATCGCCGCTAAAACAATCCAGGCGACAGGTGTGAGATGTCTTTTTGTAAGAGTCATGGGTGAATGTGCGGTTTCTTTGAGAGTTAAGGCGCCGGCTTCGGCCAGCATTTTCACAGTTACGCCGACAAAAGCTAGCGCTACGGAGCGGACAGTTCGACGCTGATGATTTCTAAGCCAGCTTCCTGATTGATAGTAAGCGCCCACCAGTCGACCAATTCATGGCCGACCAATGATTCTGGAAAGCACGAGTATTGCCGTTTGAAAGAAGTAATGGGCAGATCGAGTTCGAAGTGATCCTCAGATCCAGCAAGCCTTTGACTAGCAATGTATTTTCCAGCAAAGCCACCACCGACCCGATGGGTGGTCAGTCCGAAATGCACCTCACAATCATGGGCGACCCGCCCCACCATCCGGATGTGGGCCCCGTCATTGAGGAGGGACGTAGGTTGGTCTCTGCCTGCTGCTGACATTGAGGCAAGATCCAATACCATGTGCTTACCATACTCTTTCCAAAGCAACGGCTTCGCCTCGAGATAGCCTTCGGCTCCGTCCACGCCAGGATGCCATTCCCCGTGCCCCATTCCGTAAGGCAAGGTGCTCCTCCAAGAATCCACATAGTGTTCGCGAGGCAGAACGAGAAAGCTCTCCGCTGTGTCCGCTGCAGCGACCACGAAGTGATCAGCCGGAACATCCTGGGAGATGCCATCCGCAAGCCTCGTGGCACGCACGCTCCCTTCGTAGACGATCAATCGCGTGGAAGAAGAATCAGCCCGCAGCGTAAACTGAGTCCCTAACACTTCCGCTTCAGCCGTTGGAGTGAAGAAACGCATGGGCTTGCGCTCATGCACCGGCGCCACCTCGACCGAAAGACTCCCTTCCCGCAAGCGGATGATCTTTCCTTCGTCGCTTCGTGAAATGGTCATGACCGATTGACCAAAGAGAGACATTCTTGACCCATCTCCAAAAGCGATTTCCACCCACGAGTTTGCCGAAAGCGATTCTAAGGTACCTCCGCTCAGGGAAAGTCCTTTGGTGAGGGTGTCTCTGACTTCACCACCATCGCCTGTCCAGCGCAAGGAGCCTCCGCCAACTTCGACGATTCTAGCAAAGTGATCCAAGCCGTTACTCTGAGACCATAGAAAAAGCCATGTGCCCAAGACCACTGCGGTAGCAGCAGCCAAACCGACCCAAAGAGGGTCCTTTGCTAGAAACACTCGTTGATACGGTTGTTCAGTTTCATTCCCAAGCTGCAGTGCGGTTTCGCGCAGGTTCGTGTCCAGTCGGGCCATGGCTGCAAATGCCTCACGGAAGGCAGTATCACTTTGCAGCTGAGCATCCAAGCACTCCATCTCCGTCTCAGAGATCGTTCCAAGAAAGTAGCGCTCGATGAGCTTGCTAGAATCGTCAGTATTCATGAGCACCGTCCTCCTTCAGCCGTGACCGCCATTTCCTGCTCGACGCACATTCGCAGTTTCTCCCGCAGACGACCGAGTAGCTTATAGAGGCTATTCGCGGATCGCCGCGTGCGCGTTGCCAACTGCGTCAAGCCGCCCGCCTCCAGGTAAGGCATCATGACTAGACGGCGGTGTTCGTCACTCAGCTTTGCCAAACAGCGTTTCAAGGCAGCGCGCTCGCCCGCCAGGAGATCCTGCGAAACCTCAAGTTCCTGGTCAGCCAGTTTCGCGATCGCCTCTTCGCTCAAGACAAGACGATCACGGGCCACCCGTCGACGAGCACGCAAGGCTTCGAATCGCACGATCACTTTGGCCCAGGGGAGAAAGCCACTCTCGTGTTCTATCTGATCCAATTTCTTCCACATCACCACGCTCGATTCCTGAAGCACATCATCAACAGCCTCCCAGGTCGGGAGCATGGCCCGCGCGTAGGCACGTAGAACCGGTTCATGAACCACAAAGAGGCGCATGAATTCGGGTTCGTTTTCTCGAGGATTACTCATTGTCTACCATAGGACTCCCGATAGGGAATTAACCTGCTGCATAAAGTCGGCGTTACGTTGCCGGTTTCTGGCGGTTGAACGGCTTGGCGTACCAGCTGGCAAAGCGACTCACAAGATGACGCAGATCATCTGCCACCATGAGCACACACGGAATGAGTAGTAGTGTGATCGCCGTGGCAAAGAGCACTCCAAACGCTAACGAAACGGCCATCGGGATGAGGAACTGCGCTTGTAGTGAGCGATCGGACATCAAGGGAAGCAGTCCGAGGAATGTGGTGGCTGACGTTAGGAAAATGGGGCGGAAACGACGACACCCTGATAGTTCAACCGCCTTTCGTAAGGACGTGCCTTCGCGCACTCGCCTATTGATATCGTCCACCATAACGAGGGAGTCATTCACAACCACGCCTGCCATGGCGAGCATCCCAAACAAGGAAAGATCGGACGGTGTAATCCCTAACAAGATGTGACCCAGCAAAGCACCAATAGCACCAAATGGCACGACAATAAGAATGTAGAACGGTTGCAAGACCGACTTGAACGGAATGGCGAGCAAGGCATAGAGGGCGAACATCATGGCGATGAAACCGATGATGAGTCGTTTCTTGGTCTCTTCGGCCTCAGCAACGGCACCCGTGAAAACGAAAGTTTGATCTTCATGATTCTTGAGCAAATCACGTATGGCCGGCGTCACCGATTTGGCTATCCGCACCAAATCCACTCCTTTGTTCTTTGGCTCAGCCCCGATGCGAATCGCCTCGGCTTTGTTGTTACGTTCAATGAACGTGGGGGACTTGACGAAAGCCACATTCGCTACAGTAAACAACGGAACTTCAGCTCCGGCTGGAGTACGCACACGTAAAGCCTGCAGCGTGCTTAAAGACTCTCGCTGCTCTTTAGGGAGCCTTACCATGATGCGGTATTCGTCGCGCCCGCGAAGGATCCTCTGGGCTTCCTCGCCGTAAAACGCTTGGCGGACCTGATTCGCTAACACTTGCTGCGTGACGCCCAATTCGGCAGCGCGAGGTTTCAATGTAAGTTCTAGCTCGTTCTGCTGGGAGCGAACGTGAGCCCAAGCATTCTCGATGCCATCATAGCCACGAATCTTATCGGCAATCTCCCGAGCCAGTTGTTGCTTGGTTTCTGAATCGGGCCCGCGCAGCTCAAGTTCCAAAGGGTCCTTTTCCCGCTCTTCGCTGCCTTCCGTCTTCTGGGAACGCATGCGCAACGTCGCACTCGCTGGCAAATCGCCGATCAATTCGCGCCAGCGCGCCATGATCGTGTCGTTGTTAGGTCCAGGCTCGGACCGCAGACTAAAGGGCATTAAGCCCAAGAACATAACCCCATCTGATTTGCTATAGGGCCGACCAGGATAAGTCGTGCCAATCAGCCGCCAATGATTGCCAACGATGGATTCCTCCGATCCTGAATCAATAAAATCCTCCCGCATGGCGTCTGCAGCATCTGCGAGGCGATCCATGTATTTACGCGTCGTCTCAAAAGAAGCGTGCTCCGGCAAGTCTAACATGGCAACCACCTCGGTGCGTTCCACCGACGGGATCGGCACATAGCCTAGCCTCCCACTAGCAAAGTAGCCAAGCATGGCGAGCGCCATGGAAACAAACAGAGCGAGCGCCGAGTACCGGTGCTTCACTGTCATGACCAAG
>JAACDM010000152.1 GCA_009936795.1 Verrucomicrobiaceae bacterium
GAAGACGAGGCATCGAATTCAATGGTAAGTGGACCATCGCCGCTCGGATCACGGTCTGTCAGCGCGAACAATTAGCGGAGATTTTCTTCCACACCCCTTAGGAAAGAGCATTTTTTATGAAGAGCACAACCACCCTGATGTCGAAATCGTTGCGCGATCCCATCGCGGACCTGCCTGTCAAAAGGCAGCCGGATCACTCGCCGCGTCCCGCTGGTCTAACCCAGCGCGCGAAGGCCAATGGGCGAGAGCGGATCCGGCACCTCGAAGAAGAACGTCGTTCCTCCGAGTTAAGGCCTCCGTTTAGCGCGCCCTGTAGCAGATCACGGCTTCGCTTACTGCAAGCCATTCTGATAGGGTGCCTCTCATTCTCGGCATCTCAGGTGTATGCCTTGAACATTGTTTGCCCAGGCGATGCGTCCGTTGTCGAGAAGCAGGCGGCGAAAGAAGTGAGACGGTACATCTTCCTTCGCACAGGAAAAGCGCCTGAGCTGAACGATGCAGACAAGGTCGCCAGCCTGCCCGCCGGCGATGTCATTGTGGTGGCCGCCAACTCGAGACCGATCATCACCGAGCTGAAGGCTGAATACGGAGGCGTCGATGCTCCCAGTTCGGACAATCGGTTAGGCTATATCATCAAGTCGATTACCAAGGACCATAGAAACCTCTTGGTCATCACGGGAGCGGATACCTACACCACGTTGACGGCTGCCTACCGCTTTGCGGAACTGCTAGGGTGTCACTTCAATTTGGCGGGAGATGTGATCCCGGATCAGAAGCTAAGCTACCCCATACCCATCAGTGGATACGACGAGAAGGCGCAACCTTGGTTTGAACTGCGTGGCTGTCTTCCTTTCCATAACTTCACAGCGGGGCCCGATTTGTGGAACACGGCGGACTACAAGTCCTTCATCAGTCAGCAGGCCAAGATGGGCTTCAACTTCTTCGGCTTGCATCATTACTTCAGGGGTGGTCCCGGATCCCAAGAAGGCCCTGAGCCTCATTTGTGGATTGGGCACAAAGAGGATGTCCATACTGACGGAACCATCAAGCCTGAGGCTGCCTACACGGCCTATTGGGCCAGTTCCTTTCGTAGGGGCGCCACGTCCCCCCCGAAGGGCGATGTGCCTGGGCGGGAGGGCGAAGAAGCCGAGGAGCTCGAGCCGATTTGGGGAGAGCAGCCTGTTCGTGTTGCGGGATTTACCAATGGAACCGATCAGCTGTTTGCCCATGATCACTTTGGGTCAGAGGCCATTGGATCAAAGGAGCCCACCACTCCCGAAGAGATGGCCGCCGTCTTCAACAATGTAGGAACGCTACTGAATGAGGCGTTCACCCACGCCAGGCATTTGGGAGTTACGACCGCACTGGGTCATGAGGCTCCCCTGGTGTTTGAGGCTGGCAATCGTGCCAGAAATGAGGAAGGGGATGAAGCGCACATCATCACGCGTGACTGGATCCGGACATGCCCTCCCTCTGTCCGAGACAGGATGAGAGATGCCCACGGGTTCACGATTCCTACATCCCGAGGAGCTGACAACGAAGCCTTCGCCAAGGCGTTGTATGAGGGAATCTTCACAAGGATCAGTCGAACCCATCCGTTAGACTACTACTGGGTGTGGACGTACGAATGTTGGGCCTACAACACCCATGACCCATCCCCGCAGCAGCGTGAAGCCGTTGCCGATGACTATCGATACTGCAACGAAGTGATGAGAGCGATGAATGTCCCCTTCAAGATGGCGACCTTCGGGTGGAAAGTTGGAAGCCTCGACGCCGGTCGCGCCTTGGAGTTTGATGATGACTTGCCAAAGGATATCGCTTTGGGCACCTTGTGGGATCGAGCCGAGGGCCTTGATCAAGTCATCGAGGCAGGCCGCAAAGGATGGTCATCCGTTTGGTATGAAGAAGACAACATGCTGATCCAGCCCCAATTAAGGGCTACGGGCGTCTTCTCCGAAGTGGCGGCAGGGCTGCATAAGGGTGGTGTTCAGGCGCTGATCGCCAAGCACTGGCGCATGAACTCGATCGCGCCATCATCTGCAGCGCATGCTCAACTGAGCTGGGACAACAGGGTTTCTGTATCCGATCCCATGCCAGGCATTGCTGATGGCATCCGCAAGTACCCTGATTTCGATCCCTTCACGTCGCACGACAAGCAGGATCCTGTCTTTGTTAGGATGATCACAAAATTCTACCAGGACTGGGCCAAGGCCAACTTCGGCCCAGAGCGGTCGGTAGAGATTGGGGCTCTCTTGGCCAAGGCCGCCCGACTTGGAGAACCGCACCGGGTCAACGAAGGATTCCCAAAGGGCGCCATACCGAGATCATCCAGATCTCTGCCAAGTGCCATCATGGAAATTTGGCCGGAGGATGGCGATATCGCCTCTCCAACCGACCCTAAGTTCATCGATGCCATGCATGTTTACACGGAATTCTGCAAGTACAAGGATGCGATTGTTGGCGCTGGAAACAGAGATCGCTACATGTATTGGTACCATTCCTTCAAGGGCCAGATCGAGTTGTGCAAGTTAGCAATGTATCGTTACGAGTATGCGGATGAAGATAGTCGTCTTCCCGGTGTTAAGGATAAGATCATGGGAGCCTGGGACAGATTTATGGCCCATGAAGTACAGCGCATCAGAAACGAATCCGAACTCGCGGTGATTGCCCAGTTGCAAAGGAGCACCTGGGACGCGGTCTTCCGAAACGATCTAGGAATCAAGGACATCAGTCGCAAGTACGAGGGAGCAAGTTCTGTTAGGGCGATGCCCGAGATCTCTCAGGTGGTTGAGAACGAAACGTTTGAGCAAAAGGTGACCTTTATCGGTCATGGAACGATCGCGAACCCAGCGATCCATTATCGCAAGATGGGCTCAACCGACAGTTTCCAAACACGTGACCTGATCCCTGACGGCAAGAGTGTGATGCAAGCAAGGATACCTTACCCTGGGGATGACTTTGAATATTTCATCCAAGGCTCTGTTGGTGGTGACACCGTGACGTATCCTGTAACAGGCGGTCGTGGCGCCAGTCACATCAATAAGACGGTGATCACGGTAGAGAAAGTCGCGAAGTAGGCTGGATTGCCTAATCCGTCCGTTGGATCGGGAGTTCCGTCAGGGGATTATCAATCCATGGCCATGAACCGAACGCAGACCGGATTGGCCACCTGAATACTGATGTCGGTCGGGGTAAGCGCGCCTGTGTCCTGGTCGATCTTGAAGACAATCACATTGCCGCCGGATTGGTTCGCCACCAGCATGTAGTTGCCAGTCGGCTCGATGGCGAAATTGCGAGGCGTCTTGACCCCCGTTCCCTGATGGCCGACGGCCGTCAGCGTGCCGTTTTTCGAGTTGAGCGCAAAGACGGCGATGGAGTTGTAGGGATTGCGATTCGAAACATAGACGAACTTGCCGGATGGATGAACGACCGTTTCCGCGGTGCTGCCGCCTTTGCGTTCGACGTCTTTCGGCAAGGTTGAGAGCACCTGTCTTTGCTTCAGGACACCGCTATCGCTATCATAGTCACAGGCGATCAGGGTCAGATTGCTCTCCCCATTGATGAAGGCCATCTTCCCGTCTTTGCTCCAGGCAAAGTGGCGTGGTCCGGTGCCTTTCGGCGTATCGAAGGCCCCGTGCGGTTTGAGGAGGCCCTTGGCGGGATCAAAACGGTAGATGACGACCTGGTCGAGCCCGAGATCACAGCAGAGGGCGAACTTGTTATTCGGGTCGACGTGAATGGCATGCCCGTGAATCCTCTTTCCTTGGTGTTGCTGAAAGGAGGTGGCTGCTCCCAGTTTGCCATCAGATCCGATAGGTAGACTGATGCAGCTTCCGCCGGAGTAGTTGGCAGCGAGGACGTTCTTTCCGGTTGGGTCCACCACCAGATGGCAGGGCGCGCCTCCCTGGGAAGGCTGCGAGTTGAGAAAGGTCAAGGTTCCCGTCTTCGTATCGATAGCGAAGGAGCTGATCGAGGCCTTGTCTTCATTGACCGCGTAGAGAAAGGGTTTGTTCGGGTGAAAGGCGAGGAAAGACGGATCGCTGGCTTCCACGGCCAGGGTCGGCGGCGTGAGAGACCCGTCCGCGAGGTTCAGTTCGCATTGGTAGATGCCCTTGCTGTCTCCCTTGCTGTAGGTGCCGAGGTAGACACGAAACTTATCCTGGGCCGGAGCCGATGCAGCCAGGGTCGCGAGAAGAAAGGCGGCAAGAAAAGACCGAATATTCATGGATTCGGTTTACCCGAATCGGTCGATGAAACCAAGCCAAACAGTTCCTTGCGCGCCTTGCCCTTGTTGTCCAATCCAAAGGGACGACCACTTGTAGAGTTCTCCTCAAAGCCGGGATCGCTGCCGGGGCGCCAAGCGATGGGAGCGTTGAAATCCGTGACATCCAAGACATTCTCGTCGGCATGCTTCCCGTCTTTGGTGGTCGATCCGTAGATTTGAACAGCTTTCAACCCGGCGCCTGCCATTAAATACGTGAAGCCGTCGGGGTGGTGATCCCTGGCTTTGTTAGGATTCACTTCGGCCTTCCGGCCGAACTCTGTCGACACCACGACCAGCGTGGAATCCAACAAGCCTTTCTGGCTTGGATGCGCCAGCAGGGAAGACAAGCCGCTATTAAGTTTATGGACCGTCCCTTTTGGAGAGTTCGTTCGTTGTTGGCAAACGGTTTGGTTGATGCGCGTCACTACGGTGCGGTATGGTGGTGTCCTATGCGACTCATGCTTCCCGTCCTATTCCTTGTCCTGGCTTCCTTTGCTAGGGCTGAAGACCTGAAGGTCATGACCTACAACATTTGGAACGGGGCCGACGAAGAGAAGCACGGACGCCTTGCTTCGTGGATCCAAAAGCAAGATCCTGATGTCCTCGCCCTTCAGGAACTGGTTGGCTTCCGCAAGGAAAAACTCGCCACGTTCGGGAAGTCCTGGGACCACCCTCACACCCTAATCCTCAAAGAAGAGGGCTATGCGGTGGGGCTCACCGCGAAGAAGCCCATCACCTTGGTTGGTCGCTATCGGGAGGGACTCTGGCATGGGGCGCTTCATGCAACGGTCGACAAGATCCACTACCTGGTGGTGCATCAGTGCCCAGGGGACTACAAGATTCGGCTACGAGAATCCAAGATTCTCACAGAGGTCATCGGCAAATTGATCGCCGATAAGCAGCACGTCATTGTCCTCGGCGATTTCAACGCGCACACCCCTGCGGATAGGGCATTCCTCGACAAGCAATCGGATCTGATCAAACGGCGCAAAGCGTCGACATTCCTGAAGGATGGCAAATGGGACTACCAAACCATGACCCACTACCTCGATCTCAAGTTGGTGGATCTCAATCTCAAGCATGCTCCCAAGAAGAACATCCACCTCGGCACTTTTCCGTCGCGCGCGCTCAGTCACGCCCGTTCGGAATCTGCACGCCAGAAATTTGCCGAACGGATTGATTTCATCCTGGCGTCCCCGGATCTCGCCAAACGGTCGACCAGCTCCGAGACGCATCACGACGAGATCTTGAACAAGATCTCTGACCACTACCCCATTTCCGCTTCTTTTCAGTTGGGTAGATGATCATCGTGCGCTTCCATCGGCTCTTCACTCAGCAAGCACGAGGTGGTGACAATGCGGGGGTGTGGCGCGAGCAAGCCTTCAATGACGTTCTTGATAGAAGGTGATGCGGTCGGCGGCTACGGTGTATAGGTCTTGCGCGGATCTAGGAATGTAGCCGAGTTCGAAGGGGCGATCTTACCATCTAACGTCTAGCTGAATGTTGCTCGCGTCATCGAGGATGGGGCCGTCGTTGCCTCCGGCACTCCATGGGTTCAGGAGTTTTGCTAGGGTACGGCAGTCCTCGGCCTTGGAGCCATGGCTTTCCAAGGCGAGGAACTCTTGCAGATGACTGTGGGTGGGCATGTCTTCCGAGTGAAAGCAGGTGAAGGCGTGTTGGAAGAGCATTTCTTTGAGATCGGGATTCTTGAGCGTCTGACGCGATGCCATCGTCGTCCGCACCGGCAGAAGATGCGTCGCCCTCCGGGCTGGATATTAGGCTTCTGTTATATAGCTCTCAAGCTAGCGCTTTACTACTTTTAGGAGACTCATCCCTTCCTCTCTGGCCAGGTCTACCGAACTGAAGACCGCTGTGTTTGCGGTGATGGTTCCAGGGCAGACATCAGGAGGAATAACGTGGTTTCAAGGATTGATCTTGAGTTTGCCAAAGTGGATGTGGGTGCGCGGGCGGGCGGCCGTGCCGCTGTCCCAGACGCAGCGGAATTCGCCGGGTGCTACCTCGGCGAGGGTGGGATAGGAGTTCTTGATGCCGGCGTGATAGAAGGTCTTTTCCACGCTCCATTCGCCGTCCTTCGGCTTGACCTTGTAACGGAGCGAGGTGCGTCCGCCGTTGGGAGATCCGGGTGCCTTGTCGCGCTGTGCGGGACCGTCGTTGTAGACGTAGATGTGCCCGCCATCTTTGGTATGAGAGAAATAGCCCTTGGACTTGGCGTTGTGGAGTTCGGGTTCGGATTTGGCGACGCTCCAGGTCTTTCCGCCGTTCTGACTAACACTCGACCAGGCGCGGGGAGGGGCGGTGGTCTTGTTGGTTTCGTCGTAGTCGGCGGTGCGCATGACGATCTTGAGTTCGCCTTCGTTGTCGCCGAGGCCGATGTTGCCTTCGTGTAGGAAGCCACGTGGCCGCTTGGGCTGTGGGATGTAGGCTTCGAGTTTCCACTCCAGTAGGCTAGAGCTACTGAGAATGAGATGATCGCGGGAACCGCGGGGGTCAGAGGCCAAGGTGTTTCGGTGCGCAGGTAGGAGATAGCGTCTTTGACCATCGATCTCTGTTTCCATCACTCTGGCATTGAGAATGAGTGGGCCGGTGTAGTGCATGGCCATTTCCACCGGCGTCCATGAGCGTCCCCAGTCTGCGCTGAAGGCACCGACGAGATGCGATTCCTCGCTGTTGCGTTGGGCGATGGAGCAGCGCATAGCGTAGCACCAGACGATGTCCTGACCCGGCGCTCGGTAGAGCACGGGATTGGCGTAAGCGAACTGGATGCCACCATTCCTGACAGTGTGATCAAAGACGGTCACGGGTTCTTCCCAGGTGTCGCCGTCGTTCTTCGAGATGGTGACAAAGATGTCGCCCATGTCCTTCTTGCCGTTGCGCATGGCGCCATAGGCGACGATGAGATGCTTGTTCTTGTCGCCCTTGATAATGACTGGCTGCCAAACGCGCCAGGCCTGCGGATGTTGTTCAACACGACGAATCACCCGCACATCGGTGACGTTGCCTTGGTGTGGAAGATCCTGAGCGTGGATGATTCCGGTGGTCAGTAGGATCGCGGTGAGCGTGATGCGTTTCATTCGTTCTTCTTCGCCTTTCTTTAAATAACTACTTTCTTGGGCGCCAAGTATAGGTGTCTTCGTCGAAGCTGTAGGCTTTCTTGGTGGGAGCGGCGTCCGCGTAGCTGCGGGGAAGCCACGCCTTCAGTTCGTTCGCTTTTTCCGGGAACCTGCCAATAAGGTTATGCCATTCTTCTGGATCGCTCTGCAGGTTGTAGAGTTCTTCACCGGCACGGGCTTTGTCGTAGTGAATGTAGCGCCAATGCTCGGTGCGAATCGCTCTGTTTCCGGAGAGGAAGTCAATGATGGCCGGGCGCTCCCAGGGCATGTCCGGTTCTTGCAGTAAGGGTGTGATATCGCCGCCGTCCAGTCCGGCTGGCACGGGAAGGTCGCAAAGCCGAACCAACGTGGGGTAGAGGCAGGTAAGATCGACCGGTCGGCTGCTCCGACTGCCGGGCGTCGTCATGCCAGGAACCGCCATGATGAATGGCACGTGGGTGGAGCGTTCCCAAAGGGTGTTCTTGGCAAAGTGGTCCTTCTCGCCAAAGGCGTAACCGTGATCCGACCAGAGAACGATGATCGTGTTGTTGTGGTAGGCGCTCTTGTCGAAGGCATCCATGAGAATTCCGATCAGCGCATCCGCGTGGGCAATGCCCGCCAGGTAGGATTGCAGGCACCGGCGCAAGTCGTCGTGTTGTTCGATCATTCGCAAGTCCTTCCGGCGGTGGGCGGCCATTTCCTGACCGCCGGGAGGAATGTCATCGAGGTCTCCCGGCTTGTTGATTGGCAGTTCCACGTTTTCGAGAGGAAGTTTGTCAAAATACTTTTTGGGCGCGTAGAAAGGGAGGTGAGGTTGAAAGAGACCCACTGCGAGAAAGAACGGTTTCTCCTGTTCACGGGCCAGGAATTCCGAGGCCCATCGAACGGTGTGTCCGTCGCCCATCTCCATGTCATCCACCTCCATCGGCCCCCAATCAAGGGAATCGTTAGGGTGCCGGGGCATCTTGTCGGTAAAGAATCGGCGGTCTTCTCCCCGGTCCTTGAAGTAGTCGACCATGAGGTCCTGATCCGTGATGAGGTCGAAATAGTCGTCCCATTGATCGGGCGGATTAAAGCCGTCGGTGTGGTGGTGCACCTTGCCCCCACCGGCCACGTGGTAGCCGTGATTTTTGAAATACTGCGGTAGGGTCACGAGGTCCGGATAAGCCGGCCGCCACCAGTGACTGTTGCTGTAGAGACCCGTGGTGGAGGCGCGTCGGCCCGTGAGGATTGCCGCCCGGCTCGGAGCGCACTTGGGGCTGGGAGCATGTGCGTTGGTAAACAGGAGCCCTCGCTCAGCCAGTGCGTCAATATTTGCCGTCGGGACGCGGTCCGATCCTAGACATCCGACCCAGTCGTTCATGTCATCCACGATGATCATGAGGACGTTGGGTGTTTGCGCCGCGCCGGATGCTTGGACGCTGAAGAAACAAAGGACCGCGACTAGGAATGTGTGGCAATAGCTCATTGCGAACTCTTCATCTCTAGCTTTACGTTAGTATTGCAGTTGGATTGGGCTCGCCTTGTTGTAAGAAACGGTGGCGAAGTGAGCTCGCAGAAATCACTTCAGGGCGTATCCCGATTTCGAGTCGCCGTATCGTTCGGCTTGTTGGAGCGCGGCAGGGTCTGAACCGCAGGCAAGAATTCCCCGGCCAACAATCTGGCCAGGCTTGGCGCCACTGCTTTCGACCAGGCTTCGGCACCTTTGGGGCTCGGATGTAGAAGGTCCCACATAAGATCGGTATTGATTGTTCCGTTCGCGTTTAGGAAGATGTTATTCACATCAAGCCAGAACACCTGTTTACCATCTGCAAGTTGCTTGGTCAGTTCCCCAGCACGGCGACAGATTTCGATGCATGCTGCCGAGGAATTGAAGTGCGGCTCACTGATACTTTTCTCATCATCTCCACCGCGAGGAAAGATGCGCAAGACCAGAATCTTGGTCGTCGGGTGCCGATCTTTGATGCAGTCCACAATCGCTTTGGTGCCCGCATAGACATCTTCGGGGCTGTCTGCTTTCTTGAAATGGCGCTCATCCGTATTGTTCGTGCCGATAAGAAGCATGGCAACTTTTGGAGAACGCGTGAAATCAAGTTCGCCATTCTGCAAATTCCACAAGACCTGCTCCGTGCGAAAGCCGCTATAACCCAAGTTAATCGCTTTGTGAGGCGCATAGTGCTTTTTCCACACGGCTGTTAGAGGCGCATACTTGCCACCGAAGTCATCAAGCGTGTGCGTGATCGAATCTCCAATTAATACCAAATCATAATCACCTGTCTTCACTGCAGCCACCTTCTTGGTGTGCCGCTCAGACGGCGAAGGCATTGGAACATGGGCGGCGCCAAGCTTGATCGAAGTATCCGCCATTCCAGTGAGCGCATGGGCTGTGAGCCAGACTGTTAGAGTTATGGAAAGGGTTCGGGGGGGGCTCGTGACCATCGTACGGAACCTAACAGGTTGGGAACTCTTGTCACGAACCAAGTATTTCGCAGCTGAAACTGCCACTCGCTACGTGATCAGATGGGGGCAGGCGCGCGCAGGGATCGGAAGAAAAGGAAGAACTTGGTTCCCAATGAATCAATTCCAAGTGCCCGTGAGCATCACGTCCACGACCTTCATGCTACCATCCTGCATCTATTGGGCATCGAGCACGAATTGCTCACCTATTTCCACCAAGGTCGAAAGGAAAGCCTAACCGATGTTCACAGACGCGTCGTGGAAGAGATCATCGCTTAAATGGGACGATCCATGGCGACAGAATTTACCGATCAATGATGATATCATCAATGTACCAACCGGCACCGACGCTGTCATCACCATCCGTAAGCATACGAAATTCGAGAATCACTGCCTGTCCCCGAGCTTCAGTTGGAAACCTCAATTCGAAACTGATCCAGTCATCACTCGTGCCAGAGAAGATCCCTTCCTGAGTGTAGAGAGGCATGCCTGCTTCATTTAAAATTCGAAACTGCCCGCCCTCAACGTCGAAAACGGAATCAATGAAGTAGTTAAACGTCAATATTGGTCGTCCAATCTCCGTAAGGTCGATCACCGGTGATCGAAGACTTAAGTTGGCGTTTGGAGAATAGTCGCTGGCGAGATTCGTGCCCCACGCGTTGTCGCCGCTGGCAGCAGCAGTGAGGCCGCCAGCGTTGGGAGTCCCAAGTTCCCATTGCGTATCGCCAGCTTGAGTTTCGGCGACCCAACCTTCAGCACCAGATTCGAAGTCTTCTGCATAGACGGGCGGGGGTGGAAAGATCCCAACGCGATAGTGAAGCATCGGATCTCCACTTGCTGCGGTTGTTAAGCGGAACACGTCTTCACCGAGTTCAGAAAACACCGCATTACTATCAATTTCCCAATCGATCAAATTGACACTCGTTTGCAACTGATGATTTCCGCTAGGGTCAGGAGTGATGAAGTCAAACACAGACTCATCATTCCCCAAGGTCATGCCCACGATCTCGAAGGGCAGTTGCGGTCCAGCAACGAGATGCGAGCCGCCAACCAGCTCCCATTCACCAGCCAAGGCTTCACCGATTACGGTATCCTCATCCAAGGCAAACGAACCTTTCGCGAAATAGAGTTCGCCCTGATTCCCTCCACCTCGTTCATACCACCAGAACTCAATGGGGTAATGTCCGGGTTCATCGAATTGAGCCACGGCGCGCGAATTGGTATCTCCGCTTGCGCTAGGATAGGCATAGGTATTGGTCTGAACACTATCGATCCTGGCAACACCGTTCTCACTCACAAACTCAGCCCCAAAGATGCGCAATCCAAAGCCGTCATCTGTGTGGACACCAAAGGTATAGGCCCCAGCTTCTGTGATATTGAGAGTACCTTTGTAAGAGACAACAAAGTCGTCATTGGTCCAAAGACCATCTTCATCACTCTCGACCTCCTCCGGGTAAGGAAGCCCGTCGGGAAAGAAGCCTCCACCATGGTCGGCAACGGGCGCGGTGGTATCAAAGATTCTGCCGCCAAAGGCAAGATCATCGGACTCCTGGATGAACTCGAGAGCCGTGCTGCCCGTAGCCATCAGGCCTACGCCCCACAGATAGCGCACGCCCCACACGCCATCGCCACCACTCGGACCGACCAACGGCGTTTGAAAGGGCATGATCGGCGTGGGTAAGATCGCCTCGCCTTCCCCGGAGCGAACGGCGTCGTTGCCATTGGTGTCTTTCGCCACAATCTTAAACGGAAGTGTTGAGCCTGGAATCCATGGTTCAGCCGGCGTGTAGACGACCAGGGCACCGTTCTCAGTATCGGTGATCGTCGGTGTGACAACCTCGCCATCAACCGTGAGGACGATTGATTCCCTATCAAGCACACTATCAGGCGAGTTGCGGAATTCAAAGCTGAGCATCTCGGGCGAACTCAAAATCTTGTTGATCAACACCAATTCTTTGGCACCTGAACCGGCCGTTTGACGAATGATCATGCCACTGACACCACCCGTGTTGTCTTCCAAATGTTTGTACCACAATGCTTGGCCAGCACTGACATCCACCACGACCGTGCCGCTGAGACCAGCGAAATTGCCAGTGTTCGGTTCGGCCGGTTCGTTGTCGCCAGCCCAGATCTTGGCAACCTGGTCGCCATCGGTCGTGCGCCCTTCAAAAACAGTGACATTGTAAGTTCCGGCCGGAAGCCCATCAATTCGCATGCGCGCTTCCGTACCTGCGGTGTCGACATTCTTATAAAGGTAGTCGTTGCGCGCTTCGACAGGCACCGAGATGCCATCATACTCGGCAGGCTCTTCTGGGGGTGCAGGATTGTTCGCCGTGAATCCATCATCCAGCGCCGTGATCGTGAGACCGCCCCCCAAGTCAGTGAGTTCATCTTGGACAAGTTCTTCGATAGTAATCCAAGGTTCTGTCGAGGCGCCGGCCCCATTTCCTTCATTCCCACCGAAATCAAGCGCGATCGGAGGCAAGAGCGCCACGCTTGTCTGGCGAATGATCATGCCGCTAATGCCACCGGTGTTGTCTTCGAGGTGCTTGTACCAGAGCGCCTGTCCAGCCAGGAGAGTGACCTCAACGGAAGCACTTCCACCGGCATAGTTGTCCGTATTCGGCTCAACTGGCTCGTTGTCGCCGACCCAAATCTTTCCTAACTGATTGTCATCCGTGGTCCGTCCCTCGAACATCGTGATCTTATAAGAACCAGCAGGCAAGCCATCGAACCGCATGCGCGCTTCGGTGCCCGCTGTATCGACGTTCTTATAAAGGTAGTCATTTCGTGCTTCCGCCGGAACACTGAAACTATCATA
>JAACDM010000153.1 GCA_009936795.1 Verrucomicrobiaceae bacterium
ACCGTCGCTGCAGCCATTGATCATGGCATCACCCACCTCGACACCGCATATTGCTATGGTGAACACGGAGAAAGTGAAAGAGCGATTGCGAAGGCAATTAGAGGCCGACAAAACGAGGTGACCGTCGCAAGCAAGTGCGGTATACATTGGCAAGCGGGAAAGAAGCAGGCAGTAGACGGACGGCCAGACACAATCATCCGAGAGGTTAAAGAAAGTTTGGTACGCCTTGAGATAGACAGGCTTGATCTCCTCTATCTCCACACTCCCGATCCAAACATACCTATCCAGGAATCTGCGGGGGCACTACGACGGCTTCTTGATGAAGGCATCGTGGGAGCCGTGGGGCTATCGAATGGAAATGTTGAAGAGTGCCAGTTATTTGCAGAAATATGTCCTCTCACAGCCTGCCAGCGTCATTTCAACATGCTCCAACAAGAGATTCGCCCAGTTTTACTGCCGTACTGCCAGTCAAAGCGTATAGCCATGGTGGCATATTGGCCGCTAATGAAAGGCCTTCTGACAGGCCGAATGACGAGAGATCAGGTTTTCTCACACACTGATAGCCGGCATAAATATCTAATGTTCCAAGGAGAAGAATTCCAAAAAAATCTTGATTTTGTTGATGCTATTCAATCGCTTGCTGCCCAGCAGAACAGGAGCCTTGTTTCTTTGGTTCTTGCTTGGACGATGGCACAAAAGGGAATCACGACGGTTCTATTTGGGGCTACAAGTGCGAAACAGGTTGCCACAAATGCACAGGCTCTTGCCTGTCACCTTGAAGATAGTACCGTCTTCGCCATCAACGAAGCGATTCAACAGCGAGGCCCCATACTGGGAAGTAGAAAAGTCTGAGACACTGCACTGACTTAGGCGGCACCCGAGGATTGCTCAAGAACTTCTTGCACGCCCACATAGGACTGCCTCACTTCAAGACACACTCGGCGAAATGGCTCGGGGCGACTCACGCCGGGCAATCGAAGTGTTTCTACCGCACCATTTCGAAAGACCAGATCTCCACAGTCAAACCACTCCTGACCTGGCTGCACGACCAACTCAACCGTATCGAATCGATCCAATTCTACGAATCGTTCAACAGCAGCGCGAACACCTTTATTAACAGTAACTCGCCTGTTTGTGATTTGAAACCGACAGATTGCCCACGGAAGCCTCATGCTTAAATACAACATGAGGCCGATTGGCATCGTCATGAGAAGTGCCAGTCGACCCACCCGAATTATTCCGAAGCCCGTTTGGATTCTATATATACGACCGAGAAATTGACCCAAACCAGTCCCCCCAACCGACGGCCACGCAGTCATCACAGGGACTTCTGCCGTATCTGGGGGCGTAACTCCTGCGATCGATTGAAGCTCTGGCTCTTGTGTTTTCATGAAAAATAAACCGAGTTTGAGATATGCACTGCTGATCAGGTTACCAAACATCCCAGAGGAGACGCTGGTTTGTCCCTCAAATGTATCCTTTTGCACTAGAAACGGAAGCGTCTTTTGATTCAATTGAAATAAAAAAACCCAGTGAGCTCGGCCAAGCCCACTGGGTTCATCTTTAACGGTTGTTGCGCCTTTCGACGCATCAGTGCAAAGCACCAACATCTCTTTCGATAGCTCGGCCTATCCGAAGATAGACCACGATCGTCTCCACAATTCTTTTGGACCTGACTGGCCCCGAAAACATCCAAACAATGTTTAAATGTCAACAAGACAAGACAGGCTCGCACTCAGACCGTGAGGTCTGAACGCTAAAATCCTTTAGAAAGGAGGTGATCCAGCCGCAGGTTCCCCTACGGCTACCTTGTTACGACTTAGTCCCAATTGCAGAGTTCATCTTCGGCGCCTGGCTCCTTACGGTTACCTCAGCGACTTCGGATGCCCCCCACTTTCGTGGCTTGACGGGCGGTGTGTACAAGGCTCAGGAACACATTCACCGCGGTATGCTGACCCGCGATTACTAGCGATTCCAGCTTCATGCAGGCGAGTTGCAGCCTGCAATCCGTACTAGGGAACGATTTTTGGGATTTGCTTGACCTCGCGGTTTCGCATCCCTTTGTGCGTTCCATTGTAGGACGTGTGCAGCCCTAGTCATAAGGGCCATGAGGACTTGACGTCATCCCCACCTTCCTCCGGCTTAACGCCGGCGGTCTCTCTAGAGTCCCCGCCATTACGCGCTGGCAACTAGAGACAAGGGTTTCGCTCGTTAAGCGACTTAACGCGACATCTCACGACACGAGCTGACGACAGCCATGCAGCACCTGTGTATGTTCCACCCGAAGGCGTGGCCCTGCTTTCACAGGGTTAATCCATACATGTCAAGACTAGGATAAGGTTCTTCGCGTAGCCTCGAATTAAGCCACATCCTCCACCGCTTGTGTGAGCCCCCGTCAATTTCTTTGAGTTTCAGCCTTGCGACCATACTCCCCAGGCGGAGCACTTAACACTTTCGCTACGACTGGAAGGCTATGGAGGACCCTCCAATCAAGTGCTCATCGTTTACAGCTAAGACTACCGGGGTATCTAATCCCGTTTGCTACCTTAGCTTTCGTGCCTCAGCGTCAGAAGAGACCCAGTGAGCCGCTTTCGCCACCGGTGTTCCTCAAGATATCAACGCATTTCACCGCTCCACCTTGAGTTCCGCTCACCTCTGTCTCCCTCAAGCACGGCAGTTTTGGATGCAATTCCTCAGTTGAGCTGAGGGCTTTCACACCCAACTTTCCGTGCAGCCTACGCACCCTTTAAGCCCAGTAATTCCGAATAACGTTCGTACGGTTCGTCTTACCGCGGCTGCTGGCACGAACTTAGCCCGTACTTCCTCCTTGGATCGGTCAAACAGAAGGGATAACCCTTTTGCATTTCCTCCCCAACGACAGCGGTTTACAACCCGAAGGCCTTCATCCCGCACGCGGCGTCGCTCGGTCAGGCTTTCGCCCATTGCCGAAGATTCTCGACTGCAGCCATCCGTAGATGTCTGGGCAGTGTCTCAGTCCCAATGACGCGGGTCATGCTCTCACACCCGCTACCCATCGTTGCCTTGGTGAGCCATTACCTCACCAACAAGCTAATAGGATGCAGGCCCCTCCCCTGACGGAATCACACCTTTGGTCCGAAGACATTATCCGGTATTACCTGCAGTTTCCCGCAGCTATCCCAGATCGGGGGGTAGGTACCTACACATTACTGTCCCTTTCGCCGCTGTCCATTTACCGAAGTAAACTTCTCGCTCGACTTGCATGCCTAATCCACGCCGCCAACGTTCATTCTGAGCCAGAATCAAACCCTTCAATTGATTGGCGATTTCTGCCGAAGCAGATGTATTGCCGAACCGGATACCACTGCCGTAAAGCAATGGATATCGAAGGCTCATTCTGTACTTTAAAATAGTTTCATTCCCACCTGTTACCC
>JAACDM010000154.1 GCA_009936795.1 Verrucomicrobiaceae bacterium
GTAAAGCTTCTCACTTCGAATCGTTTCTAAACCTCTGGGCTATAAGCACTTGGGTGAAAATCTGAATTAATGGATTAGCCCTAAGGACGGTGACGCTGATCATAATCCAAGATACTCTTTGCTTCGAGCAAAGACGTCTCGCTGGACGCCTAGTGCGGCCTTCAGCTTGACATCGCGGTCCCACGAATTGCGGGTGGTGCATAGATCCCAGAGCTGTCGCAGTGTGAGGTTGAGGGGGTAGAGCCACGGTGCCACAAGAGGTGTGTTTGTAAGTGGGTAATCCGTGCCGTAGAGTAGTCGGCCTTCGAGGCGTTTGTCATTGATTACCTTGCGTAGGTACTTGCGGCGGTTGAACTGTGTGAGGGTTGAGAGGTCGGCGACCAGGGTGGGGTAATCTGGCATCATCTCGAGGAGGCGCTCAGCGTTGTCCTGGCCTTGGGATTTTCCAGAGCTGGCCACATGTGCTGCGATGACACGTACGCCGAGCGAAAGAGGCAACTTGAGTAGGTGGGGATCGCCGAGGGCGTTGTTGGTCTTGGAGAATGAATCTTCGTCACCGACGTGGGTGAGTAAAGGAAGGTCGAGTTCGACGAGCTTCTCGTAGTAGGGAACATGACGTTCGTCAGCCGGGTTGATGTTCTGAATGTTGGGAAGCCATTTGAGGAGGGCGGCGCCGTTTGTCTTTGACCAGTCCAGCTCCTCAAGAGCGTCCGGGCGATTTGGATGTACGCTGGCTCCAAAGTGAAGCTCGGGATACGCCTTGACGGTTTCGCCAACGAAGCGGTTTGGCACAAAGATCTCGCTGGCGAGACGGTCCAATGCACCACTCTGTTTGTAAGGCGCGTCCATGGCCAGAATGACAGCGCCATTGACATGGTTGGACTCGCGGATAGAGCGCGCGATGATCTCCATTAAGATCTGGTCACCTGTAGTGGTGACCTGTTTCACATTGCTGCCGAAGACGCGCATGTAGAGTCCAAACTTCCAGCTACCCCGCATTTCATCAGAAATCCAAGCGCCGCTGTTGCCGGCGCCGATGCCTGCGGTGTGGCAGTGCATGTCGATAATGCCATGAGGAGGCGGTGAAACTGCGGGGTGGAGCGGCCCCTTGAATAGCAGTAGCCGCAAGAGGAACAGCGCCAACAGTAGGAGTGTACAGACAATGATTGCAGTTGTCATTCCAGCGAGTTTCGTGGTTTCGGATGCCGCCGACAATACTTTTAGTTAGGATTGACTGGAATATGATTGGGAGTCAAAACGCTCTGAAGTATCATTTTCGTGGTGTGTCAAGAAGCGGTTGTCGCGGCGTTCTCTTGAATGATGTCCAGTTGGGAGATCTCTTTCAGCGAAAGCCTGGATCCATTCCCTGCGATTGTAGGGAAGCTTCATACGGTAATGACATTTCCAGGATCGCAAGAGATCAGACGGTGGGGGTGTTTGATGAATAGTTGATGTTATGTTAGTTTTGGTTGCATGAAGACGAAGGTATTCTATAATCGGGTGATGAAAGAGCTTTCCCTCTTTGTCGCCTTTGTTGCCGCAGGATGGCTTATCGCCCTTTCCGCTTAGACGATTTATACGGTAGTGCTAGTAAGTGACGGTTTCCGTTCGACCTCCCTGACGGACTATCGCCAAGGCCTTGTCGGTGCCTTGAACTATGCCTTTCCGTTGGCAATTGGTTGCCTGCTGTTCCTGCGAAAAGTCTACAGCTAAGCGCTGGTTAGTCGCGATCTGTTTGTGCTCTGCATGTTGACGGGTGTGCTTGGTTACTATCTCGGCTTCAAGGCAAAGGAGTATGCCTTCCCTCAGAATGGCGAGAGCGAGTTCGTAAAGGCTATCTGGTGGTTGCCTGACCCAGAACCTGAATTGTCGTGATCTTGGGGCGGAATAGAGGTGTAGGCAGCGAATAGTGGTGTGATAAGCCGTTGGCATGGCGGAGCTGACTGAACTGAACCGTTTGCGTCCGCCAATGAGACGATGTTCCCTCTCATCTAAAGTGTGGGTTTCCTTCGATGGCGGCATGTTGTAGGCTGATGCGTGGTAGGCTCTTGCCCCCTAGGGCTCCTTTCGCGAAACCCTCCTGCATCAAGTCCTATGATCTCTCCGTCTTTTAGTTCTCTGTGGTTTCTGTGTGTTCTGACCTGGCTTTGCTCACCGCACGCTGAGGCTGGCTTCGCCTTGAATGGGAACCAGTTTACCGAAGGCGAGGAGATCACCGCGAGCTTCTCAGAGTCGCCAGGGAATTCGACGGATTGGGTGGGTATCTATAGTGATCCTGGTAATGGTCCGGTCGACGGGGTGTTTGTTGGGGGCTCGACGATTTAGCGGTACACAAGTGGGACGCAGACTGCTGGAGCTGGAGTGGTTGATGGCTCCGTGACCTTTGCTAGTCCAGGATTGGCTCCTGGAAACTACATTGCTTTCTTCATGGCTAATGACGGGTATGAATCGATTGAGGATCCGGTCCCGTTTGCCGTGAGGGTGGCTGGTGAGGTGGCACCAGAGTTCTTGGTGGATCCTGTATCTTTAGTTCGCGCTGAAGTTGGGGGTGCTTATGGCGGACGGTTGGGTGCTTATGTCAGTGATCCTGGTGATGAATTGGCGTTTGCTAAGGTTTCTGGTGCTGAATGGCTGATGGTTGGTGAGAGTGGAGATTTATCTGGAGTGCCGGCTGAGACAGATTTAGGGGAGAATGTATTTATTATCAGTGTCACCGATTCTGCTGGGCTTTCTGATCAGGCGGGAGTGACGATTGCGGTGACACCAGTCGGAGGGGCACCTGTGGAATCGGTGGGCGTGATGACGTACAACCTTTGGGTAGGAGGAACGACGTCCAAGAACCTTGCGGCGATTATCAAGTCAGGGGCGGATGTCTTGGGCTTGCAGGAAACGAATGGACAGGCGGCGCGACACGCCGAATCGTTAGGCTGGCACGCTCTGCAGTCAGGTGGCAGCACTGCGGTGCTTAGCAAATATCCTATCATTGAAACCTATGCGGCTGGCGCTGGCGTTGGTGCCCGCATCCGCATCAGCACAGACCCTTTTCAGGAGATTGTGGTGTGGAGTTGCCATCTCACGGCGTTTCCTCATGGGCCGTATGACGGTTGTTTTGATGGTGCTTCTGAAGCGAGTATCCTTGGCAATGAGACGGTGTCTGGTCGGTTGCCGCAAGTGCAGACGATCTTGACTGCGATGGAGGGGCAGCTTGGCAATGCGGATCAAGTGCCGGTGTTCTTAGTAGGGGATTTTAACACGCCTTCTCATCTCGATTGGACGGAGGCGACTGCTGCCTCGCATTGTGATTTATGCGATCAATTGGCCAGTGACGCTGGCAGTGGCTGCGGCTGACCTCACGGACGCCTACCGGGCGGTCCACCCTGATCCGGCGGTTCGCCCAGGCAATACATGGTCACCGATTGTGTCGCTGCGGGAAAACACTGGGCTCACCCCTGAGCCGCAGGATCGAATTGACATGATTCATTACAAGGGCGCCGATGTAGAGGTACAAAGCGCTGAGGTTTACGTGTTGCCCGGGCCTTTGGAAGACATGCCGAATCATGGTGGCAATGCGTGGGGATCGGATCACGCGTCCGTGGTGGCCACCTTCATGCTTCCAGAGCCCGATGGGAGTGGTATCCCTTCACTGTTCAGTCCGGTTCCGTCTGACAATGCGAACGAATTGGCGAATACGGGACTGGATCTCTCGTGGTCGGGGGGCGCAGGCGCTGATCTCTTCAAGGTGTATTTAGGAAGGACAGACTCTTTGGGCGAAGACGATTTGGTGGCTGAGTTAGATGGTTCGACTTTTCAGCTGGGAGAGCTGGAAAAAGGCGTGCGCTATTTCTGGCGGGTGGATGTCGTCAAAGGAGAACAGGTCTTGGAGGGGGGGCTGGAGCTTTGCGACGGATACAGGAGTGAGTCAGGTTGCTCAGTGGGAGTTTGATGAGGGCAGTGGAGAGTCTGTTGGGGATTCGCTAGAGTCAGGGATTTCTGGAGTCTTTGTCGATGTTGATTCGAATGAGGTATGGACGGACACGAGTATTCTTGGCAAAGGCGTGGCATTGAATCCGTTCGATGGTTGGATTGCGTTTGGCGATGATCCTCGGCTGCGACCGACCACGGGTTTAACGGTTTCGGCATGGGTCAACCCGCTTTCATTCGAAGAATGGGGAGGTAGTGCGAGTTTCATTCATGATACGGGTGCAACGGAAGCGGGATATTCTCTGCACACGCGATCGAATGGTCGATTTGGTTGGGGGGTAGCCTCCGGTGATTCGGGAGTCATTCAGTATCTGACCAGGCCAACAGGATATGCTCCAGATAGCTGGTATCAGGTGGTTGGCACGTATGATGGCAGCGAGATCACCCTCTACGTCAATGGGCAAGAAGTAAGCCGACAGGCGCACACGGGCCCCATTGATTGGGAACCGTTGCCTGTCGAAGGGTTTATTGTTGGATCGTATTTGGACGACAACGAAGATCTGCGTTACGATGGCCAGATCACGCAGATCGGGGTTTGGCGCAAAGCGCTTACGACGGAGGAGATCCGGAATCTCTTCATTGAAACGGGTTCGGCAATCTGTCCATCATCTCTGACATGCACAGAGGATAGTGCGAATGGTACAGTAACGTTGACGTGGACTCCAGGAAGGAATGTTAGCGGTAGTGCCCTTGGGGTTCTTCGGGATGGTGTGGTTTTGACTGAGCTTGCTTTGGATGCTGATTCCTTTTCAGATTCGCCGCTGAACGCCAACGATCCAGGGACGGTGGAGGTTCGTTACACGGTACGGATCAAAGGTGGTGACCCTAACGAGTGTCCGCCGCTGACGTGTACGGCGAGTTTCTTCAATGGGCAGATCACTGATGATCTCGTGCTCTACCTAGGGTTTGATGGGGATTTCGTCGATCGGTCTCCTTCTTCCATCACGGGGACGGTATCCGGGGCTCCTCTGTCTGTTGATGGGCGTGTGGGCCAGTCGTTTCAGTTCGATGATATGGCGGAGCCTCGTCAGTATGTATCGATGGGAGATTCAGAGGCGCTGCGATTTGGTACCGAAACGGACTTCAGCGTGTCGCTTTGGGTGAAGTCAACGTCTGCATTCACCGACAATCGAGAGAGTGGAGGCACCAACTACGATCCCGCAATAATTTCTAACAAAGACTGGAATTCAGGGGTCAATCCAGGTTGGGTGATTGCCGGAAATAGCTCTAATCAAGGAAATGGCATTGGGAATTTGGAATGGAATATCGGTGATGGCTCTGCTAGAGCAGATTTCGACCAAACCAATTTGCAGATCAATGATGGTGATTGGCATCACATCTTAGTGAGCCACGATCGAGATGAGAATGCGGTGTTTTATGTCGATGGGAATCAGGCGGGTGAAGTGGACATCTCCGGCATCGGCGACATCGATTCGGATTTGCTAACGAACGTTGGAACGGATGGTGCCGAGGGTGCGACGTGGGAGAACTGGTTTCCTGGTGCGCTCGATGACGTCGCGATCTGGCGGCGAGTCGTGAGCGCGGAAGAGGTCGCGACGATTTTTCAAAATGGACAGCAAGGAGTAGGCTTGCCTTCCGCAGGCGATCTCGATGGCGATGGCCTCCCCGACGATTGGGAAACGGCAAACTTTGGCGGTATCGGTGAGTTCAATGGGGTGGGGGATCCAGATGACGACGGCTTGTCGAATTTAGGGGAGTGGCGAGAAAAGACCGATCCAAACGCTGAAGACTCTGATTCCGATGGGGCCAGTGATGGCCGCGAAGTTGCTTTTGGGACGGAACCCTTGAGTGCGGAGAGTGTGCCGCCTGCCAATGGCGTGGTCAGCACAGTCTCGAATAGCCGTCTCCAGGATTGGTCGAATGAAGCCGTGTGGTCCGATAGTTTGGCGCCGGGAGCGGGGAAGGCGTATTTCGTTAACGGTAGAGCACCGCTTCTGCGCACACCGTTAGAAACGAATCCAGTCTTCGGTGGAGCGTCGCTGATGCTTCTCGAAGGGAGTCAGCTGCGGCTCCAACATAGTGGGACAGCAAACGTGCCGGAGCTTGTTCTCAATGGCGGGGAACTTGTTTTCGATGGTGTCGAAGGTGGCAATGTGGGACTGGGCGGTGGGACCTTGAGTGTGACCAACGAGTCGCGGATTGCCCCTGGGAATTCTGGCACGATCAGTATTCAATAGCAGATCACAGGAGAGGGTGTGTTGGTGATTGCTGCGCAAGGGGAAGGGGCCACGGTGGCTGTCAATTATCGAGGCAACACGTTTACGGGCACTTGGAACATTGAGAGCGGGCGGTTGGTAGCGCAAGATGCCCGGGCCCTGGAGGGCTCAAATATTACGATGGGGGGTGGCGGTTTGGATCCTGGAGGCAACCTCAACAGCCCCGAAGCGACGTTAACTCTCGCCAGTGCTGAGAGCACGGTCGTGTTTCGGCATCAGATGGCGTTCAAGTCGGTGAAGATCGTCCCTGAGGGGGGAACTGAGATTGCCTTAGACAACGGCGAGTATGATAGTGCTGCGCTCAGTGATTTGGGCCTTGGGTTCATCTTTGGTGAGGGCGATGGCTTGTTGATCGTGGGTGGTGTATTGACCGAACCGGAGACGAGCCCATTTCAGATTCTGGCCGTTGATGATCTAGGGAACGGGAAGCTCTCGGTGACCTGGATGAGCGAGCCTGGAGTGGTTTATGGCATTCAAATGACCCCGGATTTGCAGGCACCTTGGCAAGAGCTAGGCATGGAAGAAGGTGCCGATGGAATCGAGACTGGATTCGAGTTGGAGCGCTCTGAGGGCCTCGGATTTGTCCGAATTGTTCGAAATCAGTGACTTCACCAGGTAATTCGTTGCCTCTGAGTGTGTTATCTACTTGCTCATACCGGCAAAACTAGCGATCATATCTGAGATTTTAACGGACGGATTCCAATGAAACTAAAACGCGTGAATTTCTTTTAGTTTGCCAGTGCCGGGCTCATGAGCTTGGCATTTGCACATGCTGTGCACGCTGCCACGGTGTATGCCGATGATTTCGACGGCACTGCGGTCGATGCCGGTCTCGGTTATTCCTATTGGGACGCACGCAGCGGGGACCCTACGGATTGGGCATCCACTGGAAATTGGTGGTACAACTCGTCCTACGATTCGGCTCGGCGCCCCACTCCGCGAAGTGGTGAGCAGGCACTCCACGGTGTCTCTTATTATAATTGGAATACACTTTCGACGAACTTCCAGGCAGGCAACCATTCTCTTTCCGTATGGGTTCAGGGCGATTCGGATGCCGTTGACGCGACGGATTCGATTTGGCTCTACCTCTACGATGGCAGTCAAACGGATGCCTTTTCAGTCGGGACCCAAACATTTGATGGGGCGAGCCTCTTTGCGGCTCGATTTGATGCAGACGGAATGACGGCCGAAGTTATCAATGCTGGAGGGGGAAGCATTGGAGCATTTTCCGGTATTAATAGGAGCGGGGGCTCGGAATGGTCTCAGGCTGTCATCAATTATGCGATTGGTGACGGTGATCCGTTTATTGGCACTCCCATTGGGATCGCCCTCTACGGAAATGGAGATGTGGCTTTTGATGATGTTGAGGTTTCCGTGGACGCTATTCCTGAGCCGAGCACGGTCGGTCTGCTAGGCTTGGGCTTACTCAGCCTTCTTAGGCGTGGGCGCTCCAAAGCATAGTCAAGGGCATGGGCCCGGAAACCAATTAACTTTCTAGGCCGTGTATCTCTTTGAGATGCACGGCCTTTTCATTTAAGCCGTCATGTCTTCCAAAGCCAACAAGCGCGGCGCCCGGGTCAAGCGCAAACGGCAAGAGGTTCGGGCTGCGACGGCCGCTATCAGACGGCCATTGAAAGAGAAAGGGCCGTCCGGTATTGTGAAGCGGGCGATGAAGGCCTGGAAGGACGCCCAGTTCGACAAGTCGATTGAGCTTTTTGAGAGGGCCCGCAAGATACACCCCAATCGGGTTGAGATTCTCTTGGATTTGGGGCGTGCCTATGGGATGCGTTACCGTTACGAGGAAGCAGAGGCTTGTTTTTCTCAAGCTCTCAAACCTTGCCCTAACAATGCTAAAAATCTGCGTGTCTTGGGTGAGAATTATCGGACTCTTGCGCGGTTTCCTCGAGCGTCTGAGTGTCTTACCCGAGCGTTGACTTGTCAGCCTCGCGATGTCGAGGCGCTTATCTCTCTTGCCGAAGTATCGGAACGATTGCATCGGCTAGATGATGCTGCTGAGGCGATCGACCGGGTGCTGGCCCTTGATCCCGGGCATACCACGGCACTTTTCCTCCAAGCGAAACTGGCGAGACGAGCGGGTGACAGCGAACGGGCGGAAAACCTTCTTAGGGATCAGCTGAGTAGACCAACCAAGTTGTTAGAGCCGCGTTGGCGGGGTTGGTATGAACTCGCCTCAGTGCTCGATAAGCAGAAGAGGTATGAAGAAGCGTTTCAGGCGCTGGAGAAAGCGAAGCGGGTGTTGCAGAAAGCTGGAAAACAGGTGCGTGGTGGGGCGGATCTTGTAGAGCAGAACAATCGTGAGATGCTCGAACATCTAACCGAAGAGCATTTGGAACGGTGGCGTGAAGACCAGGATACGTTGGGGGCTCCTGAGCAGTTGGCGCTTCTTTGTGGGCATCCGCGTTCGGGAACGACGTTGATTGAGCAGGTGCTGGATTCACATCCGGGGCTCGTGAGTGCCGATGAGACCACCATTATGAGCGACGATGTTTACATCGCACTGGGAGATCTACTCCCTGAGGCTGTGAATCCCGCCGATAGGTTGGATGTCGCATCGGTTGAGATGTTGTCGGGAGTGCGCTCCAATTACCTGCGTTATTCGGAAGCGTTTCTTGGTCAGGCAATGAACGGTCGCATGCTGCTCGATAAGAACCCAGAGCTCACGATGATTCTGCCGGTGATCAATCGTGTGTTTCCGGAGATGAAGATTCTGTTTGCTCTACGCGATCCTCGGGATGTGTGCCTGAGCTGCTTCATGCAGCCGCTGCCAATGAACTCCGTTAGTGTGAACTACCTGTCCATCGAGAGCACTTTTAAGAAGTACGCCACCACGATGCAAACTTGGCTGACGCTTCGTCCGATATTGTCCTGTGATTGGATGGAGACACGGTATGAAGATAATGTGGCCAATTTGGAGGCAGAGACTCGAAAGATTCTTGGCTTTCTTGGTTTGGAATGGGACGAGACAGTACTGAACTATCATCAGCGTGCTAGTCAGAAACATGTGAGGTCGCCGACCTATGAAGCCGTGACCAAGCCCGTCTACTCGACAGCAGTTCAGCGATGGCGAAACTATGAGGAATGGTTAGGTCCTCACCTTGAGCTCTTGGATCCCTTTGTTCGCGCCTTTGGCTATTCTTGAATGGGGCTACTCAGGTGTCACATACGCAGCGGTGATGCCGCCGTCTACGGTGAATTCGGTGCCCGTGACGAAGCTGGATTCATCACTAGCGAGATAGAGAGCTGCTTGGGCCATCTCACGCGCTTCACCGAAGCGCCCCATCGGAACATGGACGAGGCGTCGCTGTTTCTTCTCTTCGGTATTGAGGAACTTCATGAGAAGTTCGGTTCGCAATGGACCGGGACAGAGGGCGTTGACACGAATGTTCTCGCGGGCGTGAATCACTGCGAGTTCCCGGCTCATGGCGAGAACGCCACCCTTGGATGCTGTGTAAGCGAGTTGAGGGGTGGCTGCCCCTAGTAGCGCGACGAATGAGGCGGTGTTGATAATGGAGCCGCCGCCAGCACGTTTGAGAGCGGGGATGCCGTGTTTGCAACCAAGGAAGACTCCTTTGAGGTTGACGTTCATGGTGAGATCCCAAATGCCTTCGTCGGTGCTTTCGGAATCACCGTCATCGCTGTGCATGATGCCAGCATTGTTGAACAAGATGTCTAATTTACCAAAGGTACTTTCGGCATGAGCGATCATCGACTGGCAATCGGCGTCTTTGGAAACGTCTGCGTGAATATAGGTTGCGTTGTCTCCGAGGGTACCCGCAACAGTTTCGCCTTCGGTATCGTTAACGTCTGTTAGAATGATTGAAGCCCCTTCTCTGGCGAAGAGTTCTGCAGTTTCTTTGCCGATGCCACTGGCAGCTCCGGTGATAAGGGCAACTTTGTTTTCGAGTCTCATGAGGATGCGTTTGTTAGCTTGGTGGGAATGACCATTTGTCGAATCCAATTGCGCACTTCTGTGCAGCGCACGTTGGCGTTCGTGACGTCGTCATCGATGCCGAGTTTCCAGGCGAGATCTTTGCGTGTGGCGTCTTGGTGGAGTTGCTCCAAATCATCGACATAAGCGAGTGCATGATCGCGTGATTGGAAAAAGCCTTTGCGAGAAAGTTTTTCGATTCGGCAGAAGGTGAGCCGAGCCAGTTCGTGGAGGTCATACTCGGGATGATACTGAACTCCCCAGAAGGTGCCGTTTCCATGAGTGACGCAAACGGACTGGACGTCGGAGAATGCATTTCCCGAGAGGACGACGCCACCAGAAGGGAGTTGAGTGATCTCATCGTCGTGCGAGGTGAAGGCGTCAAAGATGGCGCGTCGACCCGTATGCATGGGATGTCCCAATCCTTCGTTGGTTAGGCCGATTTTGCGTGATATCCCCATTTCACGACCCTTGGGATTGATGGTGACGCGCCCGCCTGCCGCTACCACCGCAATTTGGGCCGCCCAACAACTGCCGAAGCTGGGAATGCCAACTTCGTAGATATCGCGTTGCAGTTGAATCTGATCGGCGACTTCTGCGCTGTCGTCGTTGCAGCCGAGGCTGCAACCGGTCCAAGCGACGCCGTCATACCGATAAAGTTTCTCGGGACTTGGCATGTCTCTATCCGGGTCCGATGGGTAGAGCTTGTCGCAGGCGATGGGGACTGGGCTCCATTGCTCTAGCATAGCAGAATAGAGGTCGGCGGCGATCGACGCGCCACCTGCTGCGAGCTCCTCACGTGCAGCTCTGGTATAACCGTCAATGATGAGGAATCGCAGGTTCATGAGTTTAAATTATGAATGGTGTCGAGTAGATCTGGGTAGGAATTGCAAGTGGCATCAGCCGATGTTGTCGTGGCGTCGACGTCACGGGTAGCCGTAAACAGGATGGCCTTCATGCCCATGGCCTGGGCACCCTTGATATCGTTGTGATCTCGATCGCCGATATGAACGACTTCTCCTGGGGAGAGCTTCATCTCGCGGAGCACGGTGGTGAACATGTCTGGATGTGGTTTTGAATGGCCAATTTCATCCGAGAATGCGAATGCAGAGAAGTAGTCGACAATCTGATGGTTTCCTAGTAACCGTCGAAGTTCCATCCCTGGAGTGACTATGGCATCCGATACAATAGCGAGTTGATAATCTTTTGATAGGATCTGAAGCGATTTCAAGCAATCTTCGATGATATCGGGAGGCATTTCCACCTCCATGATGGAGGTGGCGTGGACGAGGGCATCCCATGCTTTGGGCTGAGGGCGATTTAGACCTCGGACGATAAGCTCGAGACGCTCTGCAATTGGCCAGGTGATATGGTGCTCTTTCCACACCTTGTTGAATGCGGCATCTACGGCGTCATAGGCGAGGATCACGGCCTCGAGTTCAATGGGTGCGTCCGCATTGAGGGCTTCCCACACTAGGTGCCGGCGTTCATCGCGTTTTGATCGAAGACCCTTGGCTGCACGGTGGCGCTCGTCAGAATCATCGTGAACGAGGGTGTCCCAAAGATCGAAGGTGATGCCGCGTATGCTCATGACAGTCTGAAGTGCTTAGATTTGCGCCGAGTAACGCCCAGAAGTCCGTATTTGGAAAGGCTCGATCCGATACCGCTTTGGTTGACACCTGTCCAAGGCAGCGCTGGGTCGAGGTAGTCGCACCGATTCATGAAAACAGTGCCGGTATTCGCGCCATCACAGAATTGCTGTGCGCGAGCTTGGCTCATGGTGAAGATGATAGATGTGAGTCCGTAGGACGAATCATTGATCAGGGAAAGGGCTTCGTCATCGTTTTTGACCTTCATTATGGGAAGGATCGGTCCGAAGTTTTCAATGGTCATCACGTCCATGTCGTGGGTGACGTTTGTTAACAAAGTGGGCTCGAAGTAGGTCGCTTGTCCGATAATCCGGGGCTTGCCACCGCGAATAACTTCGGCTTTTTTGGCAACCGCGTCATTGACCTGATCAGTCATGAGCGCGGCATTCGAGGCTTGGGCGAGAGGCCCCATGGTGGTTGATTCCTCACCAGGGGCACCGAGGACGTAGGCATCCAAGAGGGTAGCGCAATGCTCGACAAAGGAGTCGTGGAGGTCTTCATGAACATAAACGCGTTCGACGCCGCAGCAGGACTGTCCTGAATTGTACATGGCTCCATCGACCAAAGATTCCGCCGTAATCATCGGGTCGGCGTCTGCAGCCACGTAAGCGCCATCTTTGCCGCCGAGCTCGAGTTGGCAGTCTAACAAACCCTTTGCTGCCTGTTGGTAAACAGATCGCCCAGCTTCGACGGAACCGGTGAAGATCACGTGGTCGACCTCTCTCGTTTCCATGAGCTGTGCTGCGGTGGAGTGATCGATCACGGCGTGCTCGACGAGATCACTAAAAGCGTGGGCGAAATGGGCACCGATCGAGAGCGTTTGCGTTGCATGTTTCAGAAGCACGGTGTTCCCTGCGAGCAGTGAGGCCATGACTCCGTTGATGGTGATGAGCAGTGGGTAGTTCCACGCCGAGATGATGAAGACGACACCCAGTGGTTCGTGGAGAATCGCGCGCTCAAAACCGTCTTTCGAGCCCAAACTCTCTGGCTCCAACGTGTCAATTGCGATGGACGCCAAGTAGTGTCCGCGTTCCAAGAGTCCGTCGATCTCGCCAAGTGCTTGTTTGAGCGGGCGGCCCATTTCATGAGAAATGTCTGCGGCGATGGAGTCTCGTTCCTTCTCGAAGTAGTTGAGAGATTGTAGGAGCTTCTGACAACGCTCTTCGATAGGGACGCGTTTCCAGGCGGCTTGCTGGTCTCTTAGGCTAACGATCTGTGATAGCACGTCAGTGCTTTCAAATGTGGGGAGCGGTGCGCCTGTGTAAGGATTGATTCTCATGGACTTGCGAAACAGGATTCCAAGATTGCTAAGGCCTCGTCCATCTCCGACTGGGATATTGTCAGCGGAGGTGTCAAGGTGAGTATGGACCCCATGGTGATCTTAAAACTCAGGCCTTTGCCGAGAGCCACATAAAGGATCTTCTCGGCAGCTTCATTGGCTCGCGATCCATCGGCGTTTCGAAGTACGAGTCCGATAAAGAGACCAATTCCTCGGACCTCATAGATGATCTTATGCTTCTGCTGGAGACTTGTCAGACGCTCTTTCACATAGCTACCAAGGGTGGTGGTCTTGCTGAGGAGATCCTCGCTTTCGATGACGTCTAGGGTCGCAAGGCCTGCTGCGCACGCAGCGGGACTCTTCTCGTGGGTGTAGTGACCTAATGCCTGATCGGCCGAGACATTGAATTCTTCACGAGCGATCATGGCGGCTAACGGAAACACGCCGCCTCCCAATCCTTTGCCAATGACTAGGATGTCTGGCACAATGTCAAAGTGCTCGCAGCCAAACATCTTCCCGGTTCGGCCTAGGCCACTCGGAATCTCATCGAGAATCAGGAGCGCACCGTGTTTGTCGCAGGCTGCACGGACCCTTTGCCAATAGGATTTAGGTGGCACATATGGTGTCCAGCGAATGGTTTCCGCGATCACGGCTCCGACATCACCGCCTTCGCGTTCCAATACGTATTCAACATACCGAGCGCTCATGTTGGCCCATTCTTCTGGATCCATTTCTGGCCAAGGACCCTCCAATGGATCGGGCGGTGGCACATGTTCACTTCCGGGGAGCAAAGGGCCAGCTCCTTTACGGAAGAGCGCTTCTCCACCAATACTGATGGCGTCCAACGATGCGCCGTGAAAGGACTCCCACAGAGAGATTGTCTTGAATTTGCCGGTGACTGCTCGAGCTAACTTCAGCGCCATACCGATCGCGCCGGTGCCGCCGGGGGCAAAGAGCAGCTTGTCCAAATCGCCGGGAGCGAGTTTGGTTAGGCGTTTGGCTAGGGCAACTGCTGGCTCATTGGTAAATCGACGCGGGCAGAATGGCATCGTGTCTAACTGATCTTTAATCGCGGCAATTACCTTGGGGTGTCCGTAGCCTACTTGGTGAACGGCATTGCCATGGAAATCGAGATACCGTTTACCTTGCAGATCCGTTAGGTAACTCCCATTCGATTCGGAAAGTGCTGTGAGGCAGGGTGTGGACAGCGATTGATGGAGAAACACCTCGGCATCCTCGTTGAGCAACGCCTTCGTCTTGTCGTCAAGGTGTTCGGTATTCCATGCTTGTCGCTGGGAACTGAGGTTGGATTCGCCTTCGGATTGAAACATTACGATGACGCCTTGGTCTTTGTTCTGAAGAAGAGCCAGCTGCCCACGAGGCAGATGCTGCCAATCACTGAAGTTGCGTAGCACAGCTGATGGGAGAACTCAACTTTGGAGCCGCCTAACCCGCCCGCCATTTGCTCATAGGTCAACACGCCGATCACAGCCGTGTAGCCAAGTGCATCAGCCATCATGATACAGAACACCGCTGTTGCGACCGTTCCCAGGGCGGCAATCATGCGATCGTAGAAGATGCAATTGAAAGGTACGTAGGCGAGAAAGGTGCCGAATCCAGACCAGAACATCCAACTGGAATTCCCAATAGCGCCCCTAGCATGGAGGTAGGTGCAACCGCCTAGTAGGATAGTGCCAGTCAATGCGCTCACATGGGTGAGGAAGAATCCTCGCCGATTGTCTCGCACCAGAAAGAGGAGGGCAACGATGGAAAGCACAGCAATAGCGATCGGCAGATCAAGTTTAAGAAAGATGCTAGCCCCTAGCTCTTCGTCGCCGAGGAGTTCTTTGAGAAAGTTATCTCGATAGTCTCGGCAGACAGGGAGGGCAATGTAAGTTAGAAATCCTGCGATCAAGCCCGGGAAATAGACCATTAGGAAACGTTGCCGAGCCTTGCGATCCATCGGCTCTCTGCGCACACGAGCGCTTTCATCTTGTGACGAAGGGTTGGGAAGTTGACAGAGCAGCCAAACGCTCAACAGGAACACCGGAAGGTAGCATAATCCCACTGCAAACGGCATCCAATGCTCCGGAACGCCAGCATCAATTAAGGTTTGTCCGATGAACTTCGCACAAGCGCTCCCGACAATAAATGCGCAACACAGGCCAGCTCCCAACAACTCCGTTAGCCGTCGCCCCTCAAGAAAGCTAAATACCATGCCCCACACCATGCCCAATGGCAGCCCATTGAAGAACATGGCCAATGCCTTCCCAGTCGATGGCAAGAGCGCCACGGCGAGAAGGGCTAACTGTGCCACTACGATGCTGCCAATCAGAGCCAGACCCCGTATCGATTTGGGCATCTCGGAGTTCACTTTTACACCGATGTACTTGGAGAGCGCGTATCCGATGACTTGGCTGATCACCATGGCGGATTTCAGTGCGAATACACTTCCAAAGAACCCGGCAGATTGTTCTTCATAAGTCCCTACGGAAAAGCCTTTGCGGAACCCATACATGCAAAGATAGGTCGTGAAGGCGGCAAAGATCGCGTAAGCCGTGAACGCCCAAGTCGGTGCCTGTGTAAGTTTTCTATTGAGGGGAGAAGTAGCCATAACGTGATCTAGGTGGAGAGAAAAGAATCTGCTAGAGCCAAGGCATCTTCAATGGCGTCTAATAGAAACTCGATTTCCTCTTCATTAACAATCAACGGAGGCACGATCCAAAGCCCAAACTTGTCTGAAGGCACATAAACTTGGCGTTCCCGGAACAAGAAGTCGGAGACTTGTTTCACGATTGTCTCCTCGTACTTCTCGGTCGCTTTGCGTAGCGGTTCCTTGGTCGAAGGATTCGCGACGAGTTCCATGGTCCAGAAGAGTCCCATACCTCGGACGTTACCCACGCAGCGGTGTTTCTGACCCAAGGTGCGCAGCTGTTCTCCTAACTGGGCACCTAGGCTGGCAGACTGCGTAATTAGTCCGTCCTCGTGGAGTACTTCTAGGGATGCGAGGGCGGCGGCACAGCCTAGCGCATGGCCAGAATAGCTTTGACCATGACCAAAGAGATGATGGTCAAAAGACTTGGAGACTTTCTCGCTAAGAATCGTGGCAGCGAGCGGACAGTAGGCTCCGAGCGCCTTTCCCATGATGATGATGTCAGGCTCGACATCCCAGTGCTCGATGGCGAGAAACTTTCCCGTGCGGCCCATGCCGGTCATCGTCTCGTCGACAATCAGAAGCAAATCCCACTGATCGCAGAGCGCGCGTATACCCTCGAGGTAGCCATCTGGTGGGACAATGATGCCGTTGCTGCCGACGATTGGTTCGAGGAGAAAGGCGGCGACTTTGTTGCGACCGCCCTCTTGCTCGATGATGTGGTTGAGATAGTTGAAGTGCTGCTCGACCGATTCAAAGTGAGGCCGATAGGGATTGGCATCAGGCGCCAAGACGACACCGGGAACCGTTAGCGGTTCTTGAAACCAGCGTCTTGGGTCGCCACTGGCGGAGGCGGCTCCTGAAGAAGATCCGTGCCACGAATTGTAGCGGGAAATGATCTTATAGGGATAAGGGTACTGCGAGGGGGCATCGACGGTGCCACCATCTTGGAAGACGCGATTGTATTGATAGAGCCGCGCGGCCTTGATCGCTCCTTCGACTGCCGCTGCGCCGCTTTGGGAGAAATAGACCTTCTTGTTTGGTGAGCCAGGTGTGAGTTCAGCCAGTCTCTGGGAGAGCTGAGCGGTTGGCTCGGTGGCGAAGTCGTCAGTAACGTAGAGGACTTTGTCCATCTGAGCCCGCATGGCTGCGAGGATTTTCGGGTGATTGAAGCCTAGATTGATGCACTCATGCGCACTGCGGAGATCGAAGATCTTGCGGCCATCCTTCGTATGAATCCAGCAGCCTTCGGTCTTGGAGACGGCAATCGGCGAATAGCCCGCTTGGGCGGACCAGCATTGCATGGTGTGGCGAGCCTGAGTGGCGGCAATGTCCATTAGTGTCTAACTCCTTGCTTCCTTGATCGCCTCTAACAGTCTGCGGATATCATCGGCGTTTACGTTGCCAATCGTTCCGATTCGGAAGGTGTCGCGATCAGTGACTTTGCCAGGATAGATGACGAAGCCGCGTCCTTTGAGGTCTTCGTAGAGTTGCTTGAACTCAAAGCCTGGGTCATCAGGGAAAGGAAACGCCGTTATGATCGGAGATTGCACTTCCTTGGGTAGGAGGCTCGGGAAGCCAAGTTCGACCATGCCCTCAGAAAGGACTCGTTGGCTCTCAGTATAGCGTGCACAGCGTGCAGCAATACCGCCTTCTTCCTGAAGTTCCTTCAGGGCCTGAGCGAATGCGCGAACGGTGTGTGTGGGGGAGGTGTATCGCCACTTGCCGCCATTGCCGGACTCCATTGTCTTCCACTGATCGAAGAGATCCAGCGACAGCGATCGTGCCCTGCCTTCTGTCGCTTCCAGGGCCTTGCGGCTGGCGACGATGAAGCCGAAGCCTGGCACGCCTTGAATACACTTGTTGGCGCTGCTAATGACAAAGTCGATTCCTAGCTGAGTGACGTCTAGGGGAACACCACCAAAGGTACACATGGCGTCGACGATGAGCACGCGCCCAGCCTCTTTCACGATCGGGGCAATCGTTTCTAACGGATTCAGCATACCAGTTGTGGTTTCCCCGTGAACCAACGTGACGTGGGTGATCGTGGGGTCGTCTAGTAGCGTCTGTCTCAATTTCGCTGAATTTGGCGGGCTCAAGTCACCGCTATCTTCGACGATCAGGGCAATCTTCAAACGGTCGGCGATCTTGGCTAAGCGTTGTCCATAGGCTCCGTTGGCCAAGACGAGCAGTTTGCCGTCAGCGGGAATCACACTGCCAATGACCGACTCCACACTGAACGTGCCGCTTCCTTGCATGAGTACAGCGGTGTGGGCGTCTGGCGAACCACCGGCAAGCTCAACAAGTTGTTTTCGGATGACCTGAACGACGTCGACATTGTAGTCGTCGTCCCAAGTACACCAGTCCCGCATCATCACGCGTTTGACTGTCGGCGTGGTGCTGAGTGGTCCTGGTGTTAGGAGCAGGTAGGGATTCTCGTCTTCGATTACCATGGAAGGGAAAAGGTCTTGGTGTTCGTCATGTATTTCATGGCCTCTATTACTCCTTCTTTGATACCAAGACCGGAATCCTTCACCCCGCCGAATGGAGAACTCTCAATTCGGTAGCCAGGCACCTCGTTCACGTTCACCGTCCCCGTGCGGATCTCTTTCACTGCTTTGAGGGCGTGCTCCATGTTGTTCGTTACAATGCCAGAAGATAAACCGTAAGCGGTGCTATTCGAGAGCGTGATCGCATCATCGATGTCTCGTATCGAGATGATAGGCGCAAGAGGACCGAACGACTCGTCAACGACCATGGTTGAGTGGCGTTGGACGTTTCCGATCACTGTTGGAGGGTAATTCGCCCCTCCATCATAGTTGCCGCCTAAGAGAATTGTGGCGCCGTCTTCGACTGCTGCCTTAACCACGGAATCGAGACGAGAAGCTGAAGCTTCGTTGATCACGGTGCCGACTCGGGTATCCAAATCTGCGGGATCTCCGCAAAGGTACTCCTTCCCGCGCTCGACGAAGCGATCCGTGAATGTCTCGAGAACACGTTCGTGAATGAGCAGCCGTTTCACTGCGGTGCAACGTTGGCCAGAATTGCGGAAACAACCTTCGGCAGCCAGCGTGACGGCAAGATCGAGATCAGCATCTTCGAGTACGATGAGAGGTGAATTTCCCCCAAGCTCAAGGCAGAGCTTCTTGTAGCCTGCTGTGGATGCAATGTGGTTGCCAATGGCGACGCTTCCAGTAAAGGCGACCATCTCCACGCGCTCGTCTTGGATCAATGGAGTGATGACTTCGTCGATATCGCCCAACAGGACGCTGAGCATCGGGCCGGGCAAGCCAGCCTCATAGAGCAACTCGACGAATCGAATCGCGGTGAGCGGCGTCTTATCCGATGGCTTGAGAATCATGGGAGCGCCACAGGCAATAGCTGGACCCAGCTTGTGAGCGACTTGGTTGAGAGGGTGATTGAACGGTGTGATTGCCGCAACAAGCCTAACGGGTTCGCGAAGCGTAAAAATCTTGCGGGCCTTTCCTTGAGCCGTGAGATCACAAGAGAAGATCTGGCCATCATCGCGCAGCGCTTCCATGGCGGCGAACTCTAAGACGTCGAGCGTGCGTCCAACCTCATACGTAGTTTCACGCATACAAAGGCCAGCTTCTGATCGAATAAGGTTGGCGAACTCATCGCGGCGTTCTTCAAGCAAGTCACGGGCGGTGCGGAGGATGTCTGCGCGCTGGAAGCGTGTTACGGGCTCATGTTCGCCTGCACCGATCGCGATAGCCTGCTCTAGATCTTTCGCATCAGCGCAGCCTATCGTACCCGATAGTGAGCCGTCGTACGGATAGAAGACCTCAAGCTTGCGGTCTGAGACCACTGGCTTGCCCGCTACATAGGACGTCAGGTTAAGCGCCATTGCAGGTGAAGTCGAAGATGTCGAAGTTACGCGGATCACCGACGGCCTTCGCCGAGTAGGACTCATTCAGTGGTCGCGAGAGCAGCATGGGAACCATTTCTTCATAGCGTCCACCATGAGATCGAAGCCCGCCCTTCAGAACAGACAAATCATGATCTGGTGGTGTGCGACCAACGACAACGTTTCTGCCACACAAGACGGTGAGATCGCCTATACGATCTTCGGCCAACTCTAACTTTTTCGCTGACATGGCGCGGTCATACACCTCAGTGATACCGTTCAGGCTCATGAGATAGTCTGCGATGGCAGCTTGCTGCTCGAGGTTGTCCAAATGCACCATGACCAAGGCACCAAGGGCTCCGTGATGAACCACATAAGGATCGGTGATCGGACAAATGACACGTAAGCCATCACCAAATTTCTCTTTGAGAAGACATTCCACGTAGATCACGTTTGGTGAGCCATCACCCTTGTTCTTGGCGTTCATACCGTGATCAGCGGTGATGCCGATGACGCAGTTCAGGTCTAGCAACCGCCCGATTTGGTCGTCCAAAGCCTGGTAAAAGGCCAACGACTCCTCCTCCTCCGGCGCATGTTTGTGTTGCATGAAGTCTGTTAGGGAAAGGTAGAGGAAATTGGCCTTTCCTTGCTCCACGAGCGCAGCGCCTGCTTCGAGGACGTAAACCGAAGCATCACCTGAGTAGATTTCAGGCTTCTGCTTCCCGATGATACTCTCTGCATTATCGACGCCATGGGTATCCGCGCAAGCCTCGTCGACCTTCTCACTAGAGAAGGCCATGCCGTTCAGGGAGACCACACCATCGCCTAACACCGTGCGCAATTTTTCCTTTGCCGTGATAAATGCGACCTTCCTTCCTGCTTTCGCAGCTGTGGTTAAGATTGTCGGACAACGGAGATATTCTGGTGAATTCATCATGACCTCTTCGCCGGTGTCTGGATTTAGGAAGAAGTTTCCACAGATTCCCGTCACAGATGGTGGCATTCCCGTCACGATGGCCGCGTTGTTAACATTGGTGAAGGAGGGCAGCGCCCCACGGACCATGCCTCGATACCCTTGGCGGCTTAATTCCAGTGTCCGAGGCATGCGCCCTTGGGCCATGGACACCGACAAATACTCGTCTGCACAACCGTCGATACAGATCACCACCACTGGCTGACTGGGCAATTGGTAGTTCCTACCATTCACCTCAAACGCCGTCACGCTATCGCTACTCATCTCATGTTTTGTAATGGACTCCTGCGATCTGAGCAATGAACGAAATTGCCAAATTGGCTATCAATTTGGATCAGCCGCAAACGTTGAGCTCTTGGGAAATTTTAAAAACTTGTCGCCTGGTCACTAGGCATTCGATACGGAGTTAGCCCGTTCCAATTCGACGGTTTGCTGATTAAGTTGATCTGCGCCTAAGTGATTGGTTGGATTGTTGGCTGAGCCGCTATTGGGTTTCCGTTTCGCCCAACGTCTGGTGAGATCACGACCATGTTTGATCGCTTAACTTGCTTTGCTCTCGTCTTGATTCTTGCCGCTTGCGGTAAGTCTGAGCCCGTTTCTGATCCGCCTGCGGGTGAGTCTCCCGCAGCGGAGAAGGAAGAAGCGCCGACGTTGCGAACGGTAGATCCGCCAGCCGAAGCCTTTGGAACCGCTAAGGGGCTACTTACGGATCCCATCCTGCAACTGCCAACCAAGGATACGGTGAATGTCGTTTGGTAAACGGGTTTTATAAGCTCGGAGCAGGCCCTTATCTATGGTGCCAAGAAGAAAGTGATCAACGCCACTTCGGCACGTCTTTCGCGGATGCTTGAGGATGAGGACTCACAGATTCCTGAATCGATCGTGGCTCAGTTGGGCGACGAAACGGCAGCGGGCGTTCGCGAGCGTAGGGTCTACCGTCATGTGGCCGTGGCCAATGGTCTGAAGGCGGGTGAGCGAATTCCTTATCAAGTGGAGTGTGTGGACGACAACGGGAAGCGCTTTCGGAGCGAGACCTTCACATTACAACCACTGCCCGGGAAGGGGCAGGCGGTGCCGATCCTTCTCACTTCGGATCAGCAGAATCAGCCGATATCGGCGGCTAACTATCAAAAGGTCAAGGAAACGGCTGGCCAATTAGACGCGATTCTCTTTGCTGGAGATTTCGTTGATCATCCTAACCGAGCTTCCGAATGGTTTGATCGGACCAATGCCAAGCGTCCGGCATTCTATCCCGCCCTGCAGGGAAGGTTGAATCAGTTAGGTGCCACGACCTTTACTGGAGGTGCGTTGCTTCAGCAGGCGGTGTTGCTTGGCTCTCTTGGAAACCACGATGTTTCTGGCCGATGGCGACCCGAGAGCAGCACCATTAAAGAAATGTATAATGATCCGCAGCCTCGTTGGTATGCCGAGTTTGGTCACCGCAGGGCGATGGGGGGCCGTGATCGTTCGTTTGAATCAGTCACCTACGATGAGAGGTGGGAGCATCCGGACACGGCACCGCAAGGCGAGCGCTATTGGTCCTATCAATATGGCGATGTCTTTGTCATCTCGCTACACGTGAATCGCATTTGGCGGATGTGGGGTGACACGGGAAAGGCAAGCTCGGAGAGGCACCTGAGAGTCTTGCAGATCCCGAACAATGGGGATTTGGAGATCACGTCTTTGATCCCTTCGGTCCCGACTCTCCGCAGTTTCGTTGGCTGGAAAGCTCCCTCCAAAGCTCAGCATTTCGCGAGGCCAAGTACAAGATCGTCATGGCCCATCAGACCATGTTTGGTCTGGGTGAGAACGCGTATCCCGTTCTTGCGTCGCCTAAGGCTGTGTTCACGATTAAAGGCAAGGAACAGCCATTGACGCTCAGCCACCCTATATCAAAACAAGCTTGGACCAGCCAGGTGATGCCGGTGCTGAGCTCACTTGAATCGATTGGCTATCGCTATCCCGAAGAGGAGGATATCTGAGCGCAGGCGATCGAACCCATGTTGGTCAAGGCGGGCGTGCAATTGGTTCTTTGCGGGCATTCCCATCTTTGGAATCGCGCGAAGATCGGCGGGATGCACTACCTTGAGACCTCCAATTTGGGCAACTCGTTTGGAGCTCGATTCGATGACTCAGGCGAGGGCAAAGCTTGGCCGCCAAGTAAGCGTCCCGGTAGCGCTCCTCAGGGGAGAGCGCCGATTCTTCCTAAGCACTTCAATCCCATGCAGGCCTGGGAAGGCTACGCTCGAGCACTTCCTTTCGTTTCCAGCAAAAAGGTCACCACTTTTACTGTTTTTACGACTTAAGATGGAATGGTTAGAAGCTATGCATTTGACACGAGCAAACCGAACTCCGAGACCTTGCACTTTGACGAGTTTCGGCTTGGGCAGCCATAGGCATCGAGGAAGATGCTAGTGTTGGTTTGGCGTTTCTGAGGACAATCGAAAGTCGGTGCGAAAGGCAGTTGCTGTTGTGCCGGTTTCTCGACGCATGAAACGCCCGAGGTCTTCCATGGATTCGAATCCCATGTGGCTGGCAATGCGCTTAACGGACCAGTCGGTGGTGCGTAGATGTTATTTTAGGGTGGCGAGCCGCACCCGCTTAATCTCCGCCTTGGGGGCGTAGCCTAGCGTTTGGACGAACCGGCGTTTAAAGGCGGCTCGGGACAGTGGGCTTTCGGCGACGAGCTCGTTTACCTGAAGGGCATAAGCAGGGGCGTCTCGTCTGATTCGGCGAAGAGCATTGGCCACGACGGGATCCGCAATATGGAGAATGTCAGTGGATTCTCGCTCGACTAAGCCACCGACAGGAATAATCGTTTCTTTGGGAATGCTAGAATCTCCCTGCATGAGCTGATCGAGAATCGCTGCTGCCCGAAATCCAATCGCTTCGCCAGGATAGCGTACGGCCGTGAGTGGAGGTGACGTAGTGTAGCAGAACAGTTCGTCGTTGTTGACGCCGGCCACGGCGACCTCGTCCGGAACGCGGAATCCCAGGCGCTGACAGGCTTGGATGAGGGTCGCGGCGGCGATATCGTCTTTGGCAAGAATACCTATGGGTTTCGGGAGGGCGATCAATTGGGGGGCCATGAATTGGCGGAGCGTTCTCCATCGCTCTGACAATTTGCCTAGCTTGCTGACTTCGATGCCGAGCTGGTGGCAGTGCGCTTTGGCGAGTTCAAGTTCTTGCTCGAAGCCTCTTCCTCGAGCGCGTGAGTAACGTCGCGATGGGTCGCCCCAGTAGGCGAAGTTTCTTAGGCCAAGCGATAGGAAATGGCGTGCTACGATTCGGCCAGATTCTTCGTGGTCTGGTAGGACTAACGGAATCTTGTGATGATGCGACTCGCTGCTGATGCTGACCACGGCCATACCTCGACTCTCGAACGTTCTCATTTCGGCTGTAGACAAGCGAAAGGCAATGAGGCCATCGCCTTTCCAGAAGCGGTTGATCCGAACAGGTTCGATCTCGTTCGTAGTATCGATGGGAGTTTGGATCTGCCAGGTCTGATGGAGTCGTCGGTACTGCAGGATGCCACGATAGATATCGTGGGTATAGCGAGCCCATGTGGCCGTGCGGATGCCGATGACTGGGGGCGAGGTGCGCGTTTTCATCGATTTTGGTTTGGCAGGGCTGTAGACTATTTGCGATCCAAATCGCCAGCTTAATTGGCGTTTCGGCGTGTTGATTCGCGAAGGCAAACTTTTAGTATTCGCCTCTAGGAATGAACAGGAATTCTTACACTTGGCTGCCTATGCTGCCTATCTTTACGCTGATCGTAGTGCTGTCGGCTGGTTTGGATTCGAGAGATGCTGAGAGCCCATTTCAGAACCGACATGTGCTCGTGATTGGAATCGACGGTGTCCGTCCAGATGCGCTCCAGCGTGCGGATGCTCCACATCTTCAGGCATTGGTGGACAATGGAGTCTTGTCCCTCCAGTCCGTTGCGGGAGGTGATCTAGGGACTCCCTCACAGCAGCAGACGTCGAGTGGCCCTGGATGGTCTAGCATTCTTACGGGTGTTTGGACAGATAAGCATGGCATTCGCAACAATGACTTCACGGGGAATCGCTACGACCTCTACCCCCATTTCTTCCAGCGCCTGAAAGAGTGCGAGCCAGCGGCCTACTTGTCTTCAATTGTCAGTTGGAACCCGATCGATACCTCGATCGTGACACCGGTTGACGCCTACACTGACTACCGCGCGAAAGGCATTGGCAGTACCGCCATTGCCCGCGATCGCTCGGTGCGTGATAAGGCTGTAGCGCATCTGCAGACAGAAGACCCCGATGTGCTTTTCCTACATTTCGATCAGGTGGATGGTGCGGGACATGCCAATGGCTTTAGCAGCGGAACCGCTTCTTACCTCAGCGCCATCAGCAGTATGGATTCGCTTATCGGCGATGTGCTAGAAGCCGTCGATGCGCGACCCAATCGCCAGGATGAGGATTGGTTAGTAATTGTCACGACCGACCACGGTGGAATTGGTACCTCTCATGGTGGCCAGACGCCAGACGAACGGAAGATCTTCTGTCTTGTGAGTGGCGATACTACTTCCCGCATTGCCTCCGACTTGAAACCAGGTCACGTGGCCGTGCCGCCCACTGTTTTTGAATACCTTGGTGAGCCGATCGAAGAAGCTTGGGAATGGGAAGAGCCGGCCTTTGGCCTCCCACCGTATCCACCTTCCGAACTGAAGGTGACGGCAGGCGTGGGGCGCGATCTCGTGGTCCATTGGTCGGCTCCCATCGATCTTGAGGCGGATCAACTCGTCTTGAAACGTAACGGCAAGATAATTGCGAGACTTCCGCTCGACGCGACCCAGTATGTAGATGTCATTCCGCCAGTCTTTTTAGCTCTACAGCTCGTCTACACGCTTGAAGTGGAGGGGGCGATGAAGCCTATTGCGCCGCTGCGTTTGGAAATGGACCTGCCGAAGACTTTAGATGAAGAACTTGTTCTTCACTGGCCTCTCGATGGTAGTACGATTGATGTTAGTGATGTGGGCCATGTTGGCGTTTCGTCTGGCGACCTCCCAGTGACGACCGGTGCCTTTGGAGGCGAGGCCATGCTGTTTGGAAATGGTTCAATCACCACCGAACTCTCAGAATCTCTCGCCTTTGAACGGTTTACTCATTTTAGCTTTGGCCTATGGATCCGTTCTTCAAGGGCCAGTGAAGGGGTGGTGATCGCTAACAAACCCGCTGGCAGGAGTGATCGAGAGGGCTGGCAACTTTCTTTGACGGAAAAACGAGGTTTGCGATGGAATCTTGGTGATGGAGTTCGCCACGTGACCTTGAGTTCCCCACCAGGGGTATTGACTGGAGGTGTTTGGCACCATGTAGGGGTGAGTGTCGAACGCCTTCAGTACTCGAGGCTATACATCGATGGGACATTGGTGGATACGGCTGATCTAAGCCAGTTGAGGTCGAGCGACGGTCCTGGACCGCTTTCGCTGGGCAGCGATTCGTTGGGACTAGCAACGCTTGCTGATGTTCGCCTTTGGCGCCGAAACCTAACGGAATTAGAATGGAATTCTTTGTATAGTGAACGTGCAGCACCGAGCCAGTGGCGAGAGCGTGAGTTTACGTTTGATCAACGCTTTGATCCGAACGTTGGGTTTTGGGATTCTGACCCGGATGGGGATGGACGCACAAATCTTGAAGAGTTCGTCCTGGGGTCAGATATCCGAATCGCTGACCGGACTCCTAGTCTTCGTGTTGGGCAGACAGAAGGAGGGGAACCTATGCTGATCATCGCTCAGCGTACGGGCGGCTATGGGGCCCCCATGAGCAACTACCAAGTGGGTGGTGCGCGGTCTGTTCTTGAGATGAGCGAAGATCTTCGCGCGGAAAGCTGGCAATCCGTGGCTGGGCACGGTGAGATTATAAAAGCGGAGTATCGAAGTGACGGGACCCATCGTCTTTACTGGACTCCCACAGGTGAGAACAAATGCCCGTATTTCCGCCTCAGATATGAACTGGTGACTGCTCCAAACTAGCAAACCTACTTCCAAGTGACGAATCTTTAACCTCAAGAAACTACCGAATCCACGGATCCTGCAGTGGACTCCAAACGCCGAAACCACCCTGAACTCATGCAACCTAATAAATTCCTAACTCACGCTGGTGCCTGCCTTGGGTTTGCGTTTCTGACGCTTCCATTGCACGGCCAAACCCTATTTGAAGAGAGCTTTGATAGTGTCACGCTTGGGCCTAACGTTGATGAAACGGTTGAGAGTGATGCTGCTTGGTCAGCAACGCCACCTGAAGGGTGGACCGTGGATAATTCCAAGATGCCCATGGTGGATGGCGAACTGATCGGGACGACGGAGTGGCGTGGTTGGACGTTTGCGGATCCGGCTTGGTGGGCAAGCGTGGATGACCAACGTCGCTCGGAGTTTACCAACGCGAATGGGGCTGCTGCAGTGGCTGATCCCGATGAGTGGGATGATGTGGAAGGTCCGGCGGGAGTCGGCAATTTCGAGTCTTACTTGATCTCTCCTGACATTGATATTGCAAGCGCTGCTGGTGGTTCAGCGTCTCTCGCATTCGATTTTAGCTGGCGTCCTGAGGGAAACCAAACGGGTAATGTGACTGTGGCCTTCGATGGCGGCGATTCTTCTGAGATCTTCAGGTTGGATACCGCGACATCGAACGATGACATGACGAACGAGAGCAGAACGGTAGCGTTCTCGGTGCCTGAGGGCGCGCAGATGATGAAGTTGAGTTTCGGGATGTTTGATGCGGGAAACAATTGGTTCTGGGCGATCGACAACGTTTCCATCTTGCCTTCGTCAGATCCTGTCTTGCCATCTGGCCTTACGGGAACCAGTAATGTTCTGGCTAAAACTGTCACCTTGAGTTGGGAGTCTGCCTCGAACATTGCGGGCACCCTGGAGGTCTTGCGTGATGATGTGATCATCGCGGAGTTGCCGATAGATGCGACGGAGTATGTGGACTCGGAGCCTCCTGGCAATGATGCCGATGGGCGCATTGCCTATGTCTATGGTCTGAGAGTGAAGGCGGACGGAATTGACGCTGAGGCGATCAGTCAAGAGATCGTGTATTCGACAGGGGCGTCGATGCGCACCCTTTTTGAGGAGAGCTTTGATAGTGTTGTGTTGGGCGAGGCCGTTGATGAGCCCGGTTTGGGCGAGGGCATGGATTGGACGGCCGAACCTCCTGCCGGTTGGACGGTGGATAACTCAAAGATGCCGATGGAAGATGATGAAGTCCTAGGAACGACGGAGTGGCGCGGCTGGACCTTTGCGGATCCGATCTTCTGGGCTCAAGTAGACGATCAAAGGCGCTCGGAATTCGTCAATGCTAGTGGTGCGGTGGCGATCGCGGACCCTGATGAGTGGGATGATGTAGGGGGACCGGCCGGGGTGGGCGCGTTTGAATCGTATCTCATATCCCCCCCAATTAATGTGGTTGCTGAAGCTGGGGGAAATGTGTCTCTCGTCTTTGACTCGAGCTGGCGTCCCGAAGGCAATCAGAAGGGGAATGTCACGGTGAGCTATGATGGTGGGGAGGCTCAGGAAGTTCTTCTGTTAAGCACTGCAACGACTCAGGATAACGAGACGAACGAGAAGAAGGTCCTTTCGTTGGCCATTCCAGCAGGGGCCCAAGAGATGGTCCTAACATTTGGCATGTTTGATGCCGGCAACAACTGGTTCTGGGCGATCGACAATGTCTTGGTGACGACCCTGGCTGTTCCAATCTGTCCAACCGCTTTGGCATCGAAAGTGGACCTGGAGGCCGAGACGGTGACCCTTAGCTGGATTGCAGGGGCGAACTTGGAGGATGCCGTGATCGAGGTGTGGCGAGATGGGAAAAGGATCGTAGGCGATCTCCCGGGAGATGCGGGAAGCTACGTGGATAACATCACTGGAGTCGACGTCAGCGAAAGCGTACTGTTTAGTTATGAGCTTCGCGGTGTTGGCGGACCTGTTGAGTGTGTGCCTCTTACGAGGACGGTTGTTTTCTCACAAGGGGCGATCTCGAAACTTGCGCAGTGGGACTTTGAAGAAGGTTCGGGAGTATTTGCTGCCAATAGCGAAGGCGATGGTCTTGTGGGTGACCTGGTAGATTTGACTGCCGACTCCTGGGTGGATGCAAACTTTCTGGGCGGAGCGTTGACCTTTGCCGGGGATGGCTACGTGGACTTGGGGACGAGTGAGGAAGACGATGCGGACCGGGCCAAGTCTGATGCTCTTCGCCCTCAGGCTGGCCTGACTATTGCGGCTTGGGTGAACCCTGACGAGTTCACCGAATGGGCTGGTATCGCAGGAACGCTGTTCGACTCTGGTGCGAATGAAGGTGGTTTCTACCTCAACACACGGACTCCCAGCGATTACTCCTTCGCTCTCGCCACAGAAAGTGACGGACAGTTGACCTACCTGAGAACAGAAGGCGTTCCTGGAGAGTGGGCCTATGTGGTGGGGACGTATGACGGAGAGGAGCAACGGCTCTACCTTAATGGTGCCCTGGCTGATTCAAGGCCTGCTTCAGGACCGATCGACTACGATCCTGCGCCATTTGGGTTCCAGATTGGCACGTTCATTGACGACAACGAGGATGTTCGTTTTGCGGGGCAGATCACTCAGGTCGCTATGTGGAATGGTGCACTTAGCGAAGATCAGATCAACCTGCTCTTCGAGATTGGTCGAGCAGGTCAGAACATTGACCCAGCGCTTGATTCCGATGGCGATGGTCTTCTCGATGAGTGGGAGATTGCCAACTTTGGCGACCTGACGGCGTTTAGCGCGCTCGATGATCCCGACAATGATCAGTTGATCAATCTTTCTGAGAACAGGGAAGGAACGGATCCTAATAAGGGAGATACTGATGATGATGGTGTGAGTGATAGCACAGAGATCGCTTTCGGGTCGGATGCGAATGATGGAAACGCAAAGCCTGAAGCTACGGCCGTGGCCTTGCTCAAATCAAACAATGGCGTTCAAAGCTGGGATAGCCCTGAAGTATGGTCGGACGGGGCTGCTCCTAGCGGTTCTAAGACCTATTTCGCGAACGGTAGCTTTGCGCCCAATCTGAGGACGCCTTCTGGCGGCAATGGGAACTTTGGCGGCGCTTCACTAGAACTATTCAGCGGGTCACAGCTGTTCGTGCAGGGATCTGGTGCCAAGATCTCAGACTTGGTCCTCAAGGATGCTCGTCTTGTACAGGGAGGGACGGTTGGTAGCACCGTGCGACTCGAGGGGGAGATCTCGGTCGTCGAGCCCTCTTTCGTCTTCTTTGATCAAGATAATAGCACGTTTGAGATTGCTTCGACGATTAGCGGTGACCAGCAGCTGTCGCTCAGCCAGACATCGCCGTTCCGTCAGAAAGGCTTGGAAGGTGGAGAAGTTGCCTTGTCAGGAAATAATGAGGGATTCACTGGTGGCTGGGAAGTGCAGGGCATGATCGTGCGTTCTGGGAATAACAATGCCTTTGGTCAGTCTGACATCACTCTCATCGATGCCACGCTTGATCCGGATACAAATCTGAACATGCCTAACCAGAAGTTGGCCTTGATTGGGCAAGATGTGAGGATCGTGCTGGATAACGACATGGCTTTTGCTGAGGTGAGTGCAGGCGAGTTTGCCTTTCCGGAAGGCACTTACACGGCTGATGATCTCTTGGGCTTAGGCTTCACGGAAGACAATGTCTTCGATGGTGGTGGTGTTCTCGTCGTTGGCGGTGAGGTCGAACCTGGGCCGATTCCTGGCACTGATCCTGAGTCGAGTGGAGATTTCCGCGTCACATCGATCGCAAGCGATGGAGACCAGATCCAAATTAGCTGGACAAGTGATGCGGAATCTTCCTACGCTGTGGAAACGAGCGCGGATGGCGAAGCTTGGCAGAATGCAGAGACCGGAATCGCCGGCGCTGGAGGAGAGACAAGCGCCATGGTAAACCGCGCTGGTAAACTGCAGCTCATCCGTATTCGGAAAGAATAGTCGGCTCACTTAATCCCACTCCAACTCACTTCTATGAAACGCGCACACCTCGTACTCTCGCGGGTGCTTGCAGGCCTCAGCTTTGCTGGGCTTGCGGGCACGTCCATGGCCCAAGACGTCTCTTTAGTTAGGCGATTCGCAGCTTGGAACGACTCGGCAGCTTGGTCAGACGGTGCTGCCGCCAGTTCCGGAAAGAGCTATGTGGTGGATGCTACGGGTCAGGATCTGACGAGCCCAAGGGCTTTCAGTCCTTCATTCCCTGGCGATTCGCTGGCGATTCAGAGCGGTGGTAACCTTGACCTGCGGCACTTTGGCGGATCGGCAAGCATCGCTGATCTGACGCTTTCCGGTGGGGCCATCACCCATGGTGCAGGACGCACCGTGGGTGTGGGCGGGCTGAATGAGGTCCTGACCGTGACAGAAGATTCGAGCCTCGTGGTTGTGCGCACCTCCCACACCATGGAAGTGCGATCCAAGCTTACGGGCGCGGGCGGTCTTACAGCGCAAGGGGCTAGTGTGGAGCCAGGTGATCGGGCGACCATTGCGTTGTTGGGTGTCGGAACTGATTATCCTGGAGAGTGGACGGTTTCGAATGTGACCCTCAACGCGGTGACGCCTGGTTCCATGGGGACTGGCAATGTGACCATTACAGAAGGCACTTTGGATTTCGACTATCGCTACAGTAATCCTGAGGGCGCGTTGACGATTCAGGGAGCTGAAAGTCGCCTATTACTGGATCAGGACATCACTTTTGGGCAGGCGTTCTTCGGAGAGACCGAATTGCCTGATGGTGTGCACCCCTGGTCGTTCTTTGATGGCCTGGGTGCTGGCGAGCAGATTCTCGACGGCGGCGGTCGCTTGATCATTGGAGATCAGGATGCTGACGACGATGGCATGCCAGACGTGCTGGAGAACGAATTCTTCGGCGATACGAGTAAAGGTGCGGATGCTGATGAAGACGCAGATGGCCTTAGCAATGCTAGTGAAGTCGCCGGGAACAGTGATCTAACGAAAGCTGACACGGATGAGGATGGGTTGAATGACGGTATCGAGGTTGCTGCGGGATCGGATCCTAGAGTGGCTGATACCGACGGTGATGGCTTGAGTGACCAGGTGGAAGTGGAAACGGAACTTACGAATCCTCGATCGGTCGATACTGATGGCGATACTGTCAGTGATGGTGATGAGATAGCGAATGGCACGAAGCCATTGCTTGCCGATTCGGATTCGGATGGATTCGACGATGGCACGGAACTGGCTGCGGGTTCTGACCCTAACAATGCTGATGATAAGCCAAGTGGTAGCTTCATTCCCGCCCAGGTTGAAATTGGGGCGCCGGTTCTCTTGGACGTGGTCTTTGATGGTGGTGATCCCATTGCGACCAAAGAGGCGAATATGGCCTTGAATACTGATGAACCGGAAATCCTCTTTGTCACCACGGCGACGGATGGTGCCTTGAAAGATCCGGTTACCGGTGAGGATTCGCAACAGGCCGTTGTGGGATTCTTCATGGATCCACGTACGTTAGAGCAGACGCGCGATCCTTTCGTGATTTTAGGGAATCCTGACGGAGATCTCAAGCGCGTGGATGTGAAATACAATCCTGCATCGAAACAGTATGTCGTGGTTTCCGCCGCCCGTAGTTACCGGCCAAACTCGCAGGATTTGCCATTGATCGCGCTTGTGAACCCTAACAGCGTGGCTGGAGATGATAATCCCGTCGCCAAGGCGTTCGTGTATGACGGGGAATCCACCGTGAGCTATGACGACGTCGCGGTCGCGGTGAGCACGAACAACGGGAACATTCTGGTCGTGGGCGAACACGATTTCGATGGCGAGGGCGAAGGGGTGGTGGGAGCCATGCTCGACAAGGATGGGAATATCCTGACACCGGAATTCACCAGGCTAGATCGCTTACAAGCCATTGGGGATGAGGACGATCCTGATGTGCTCTTTCTTCCTAATAATGATGTGTTTGTTTTTCTAGTCAATACGGATGGTGATGCTGCCCCAGACTTGTTGGATCGCATCACGGGCTCCGTGATCCAGCCAGTGCCCGACGCGGACGGCAAACTTCAGTTAGGTGATCAAGTTGTCTTGGGGGCGGACCGTAAAGAAGGTGTTGCCGAAGGACATCCAGCCGCTATTGAGAATCCTTTTACCAACGAGCTGATCGGTGCACTCGACTACAACAATGGAGCGGACGGTGGGGACCTCTTCTACTTTCAGGTAGGTGAGGCACCGACCTTTGAACTAACGACGACACGAGATCAGATACCCTATCTGGAAGCGTCGGGTAGTGCCCCCTACCAACAGCGGCACCCACAATTAGCTGCGGATCTGAATAGCGGTGTCATCGTCGTTGGCCACCACGTCCGATCAAGCACCGCTGATCCAGCGTTGCCGAACGGCTATGCGCTGACGGTTCTGGGTCCCGATGGCGCAGTGCTTCCCGGCCGCGGTGAGCTGAATAACGGCTTTCATGCCTTCTTGGAGAATGAGGCAGACACTGACAACGATGCGAATTGGACGAATGTGAAATATGATCCGCTGAGCGACTCCTTCATTGTGGTCTTTGCCGATTCTGCGGGTGAAACCAAGGTGGTCCGTTTCACGGTGGTTTCGAATCACTTGGAACAACCCAGCGAACCCGAACCCGAGCCAGAGCCTGGCGACGGACCACTGTATAGCGAAGACTTTGAAGGCCTGACTCTTGGACCAAACGTTGATGAAAGCGTGGAAGGGGAGATGGTCTGGACAAACGAGCCGCCTGCAGATTGGGTGATCGACAACAGCATGCTCTTTGGTGCGGATGAAGAAGGCGTGGGCGTGACGGAATGGAAGGGATGGGCATTTGCTAGTAAGGACTGGTGGATCGAAGCCGCTGAAGATCAGCGGCGTTCCGAGTGGCTCAGCGGCAAAGGGACGGTCGCCATCGCAGATCCGGACGAATGGGACGATCTGGGCTCTCCAGGAGGTCAGGAGCCCGGTGGATTTAACACCTTCATGACCACGCCGCCGATATCACTTGCAGGGCTTTCTGCCAATACGGCGGTGCTCAGTTTTGACTCCAGTTGGCGCCCTGAGTTTGATGACAACTACCATCAGTCAGGCAATGCTACGGTCACCTTTGACGGTGGCGATGCGATCGAACTCTTTGAATGGTTGTCCGACCCGGGCTCACCGAACTTCAAAGGCGAAGCGATCGATGAACGGGCTATCGTTCCCTTGAACAACCCGGACGGGGCTCAAAGTATGGTAATCACCTTTGGTGTGTTTGATGCAGGCAACGACTGGTGGTGGGCAATCGACAACATTGAAGTGGCCACAGGCGCGGTGCTCTCGAAGATTGTTGGGCGGCGGAGTCGGGTTCTGTTAGAAATCACCGATACTGGGACTAGCAAGATTGATGAGAACAGCGTGGTGCTTCAGGTCGACGGTCAGATGGTCGCGGCCGATGTTTCAAAATCGGATGGTGTCGTGCGTATCGAGTACACGTCAACGCCTCCTTTCGTTTCGGGTTCCGTGCATGCTTATGTGATTCAAGCGTCGGATGAAGGAGGAGCTTCCGTGAACTTTGACGGCATCTTTGACGTCCCGGTCCCAACGTTGCCTGAAGATCCACTTCCAGGACCGGACGGAATCGATGGCGAGTTTGGCGTACGCTACATTTGGGGCGGTGGTACGTTCTCGAACATCAGTCATGTGGTGGACGCCCTCCAGGCGTTTGAGGCGGGCGCTTGGGAAGGCATCGCATTAGACTTCACCCATTCCTATATCAATCATGGCGATGGCAACGGGCTGTTTCCCGAGGATGATTCGTATCCCGAGGAGGTGGAAGGCGATGAAGAGGGGCTGTGGAATGACGAGGACTTTGCGCAACTGTCTAAAGGGACTATTCGTGTGCCGGAGTCTGGTGAATACACCTTTGGGGTGCAGACCGATGATGGCTTTGCCTTGCGCATCTTCGGAGCGGAGTTCAGCAAAGTACAAGGAAATGGGCAGCTTGATCCTGGCAATGCCAATACGATGGCGCATCCTGGTACCACTGGAAACAGCTCTACCCGAGGCACGGTCACTCTTGCGAGAGGTGATTATGACATTGAGTTCGTTTGGTATGAGCGTGGTGGCGGCGATTTCGGTGAACTCTACATTGCCAAAGGGGCTTTTGATGGTGATGCGGATACCGATACTTGGCAATTGTTAGGCAAGCCAGCCGATGGCGAAACTGCATTCGTGACGCTGGTCGGATCGCCGCTGGTGCTTCCAGAAATCACCAGCTTTGCATTCGATGCGGACAAAGTGGTGATCGACTTCACGACCCCGGATGCCGACGCCGCTCATGAACTTCAGCAGAGCGCGGATCTGGTCGACTGGGAGTCGACCACGGTGGAGGAGTTGATCGACGTCGCGGAGGGCTTGACGCGTCGCTTTGATTTTCCACGGAGCGCCAGCACCGAGATTTACTATCGCGTGGCGGTGCTGCCGCCACCTGCACTGTTTGCGGATGACTTTGAGAATGGAGCAGGTGATTGGATCGCAGAAATCGCCGCTGGTGATACGGCCTGGGAGTTGGGGACGCCGAACGCTGGTGGACTGACTTCTGCAGCAAGTGGAGCGAACGCCTGGGGCACCGCCATTGCGGGTAACTATGGTCCGGGCTCTGTCATTTCCTTGCGGTCGCCTGTGATTGATCTCACGGGGATTGGAAGACCCCAACTGAGTTTTAATTACTTCGTTGATTCGACGGAAGAGGTGGAAGGAGGTCAGCTGCGATTCCTGGATGAGGTAGGAGGTGAGCTCTTCACGCGCCAAGAGATCTTCTCTGGTAAAACCGAAACCTGGACTCCCTTCGCGTTGACGGTTCCTCGTGAAGCTCGGGATCAGAAGATCGTGATCGAGTTCCGTTTCCTGAGCGATCCTGAGGATGATGGTCGAGCTGGGTGGTACCTCGATGATGTTGTCGTGGACCGTTGAGACTTTGCGACAAATACGGCCTCAATTGCATCGCTGTGTTGCCAGATGGTGGCTTGAGTGTTCGGTCTAGTTATCGACATGCATCCCCTAGAAATCCATCCTCGCTGCACTCCTGAACTTGATCCTGAATTTCTCCCGGCTGCCTTGTGGACGCGGGCCTACGAGAAAGTTGTAGGCGAGTGCGTGAAAGCAGAAGCTGTTCGTGTCTGGTTGCAGGGGCAGACAACTGAATTGGCGGCGATACTAAAAATCTTTCCTCAGGGCGATCATTCAACACTAACGGAATGTTATTTGGAGCGTGCGGTTAAGTTTTTACTTTGGCAGCGTGGCGGCCACACGGTGGTTTTGGAGGGTTGTCCTTGGCTTACTGAGTCGCTTCAAACCCGCTACGCGGCGGGTGGCGATCGCGCGTTTGATTGTGAATTCATGGGGAGAAAGCTTTTCTTCAAGGCACTCAACTTCACGAGCACTCCGATTGAGGATTCTGAGGAGGCTGCGGAAACGAGTTCTCTTGGGCGGCACCTCGATGGTTGCCGAATTGGGTTCGATTTGGGAGGTAGCGATCGGAAAGCAGCTGCTTTAATCGATGGGAAGGTGGTATTCTCTGAAGAGATCGCCTGGGACCCTTACTTTCAATCGGACCCGAACTACCAGTTCGCAGGCATTCGTGATTCCTTGCAGAGGGCAGCGTCTCACTTGCCGCAGGTTGATGCCATCGGCGGTAGTGCGGCAGGAGTGTATGTGAACAATGAGGTTCGTGCGGGGTCGCTTTTCAGGGGCATTCCAGATGATCTCTTCGAAGACCATGTGCGGCGTATCTTTCACCGTGTGATGGAGGCCGAAGGGTGGGCTGATAAGCCTTGGGATGTGGTGAATGATGGCGACGTCACAGCATTGGCGGCGTCGATGTCCCTGAACAATAATGCGGTGTTAGGCATTTCTATGGGTACTAGCCTCGCCGCAGGCTATGTAGACCCTGGCGGAAGCATCAGGCCGTGGCTAAATGAACTTGCGTTTGCTCCCATAGACTATCGCTCGGATGCGCCGGTTGATGAGTGGTCGGGAGATCACGGCTGTGGCGTGCAGTATTTCTCTCAGCAGGGTGTTGCCCGATTGGTGCCTCAGGCTGGCATCGATCTCTCATCTGAGATGCCGTTTCCGGAGCAACTCGTTGAAGTTCAAAGGCTCATGGGTGAGGGCGACGAACGTGCGGCTAAGATCTACCGGACCATCGGCGTGTACTTTGGCTATGCGATTGCGCACTATCACAGCTTCTATAATTTCGAACGCCTTCTGATTCTTGGGAGGGTGACCTCGGGTGCGGGTGGGGAGAGCATTCTTGAGGAAGCAAAGAAAGTCCTTCAGTTAGAGTTTCCTGACCTGGCCGAGAAAACGTCCATGCATACACCAAGCGAGCAGGACAAGCGTCACGGGCAAGCGATCGCTGCTGCGAGTTTAGCTGCTCTGAACAAGTAATTTATTCAATGATCGAGACGCTCCTTTCCAACACGCCGGTTAAGCCTCAAAGCGCGTTCTCTCACGCTGAACTGCCGTCATCTGCTCGAGTTGTCATCGTCGGTGGCGGGATTGTTGGCGCTAGCGTCGCTCATCATCTAACCTTGTTGGGCTGGAAGGATGTTGTGCTGCTAGAGCAGGGCCAGATTGGCGGAGGGACGACGTGGCATGCCGCGGGCATGGTGGGGCAACTGCGCACCAGCAATAGTCTTACGAAGATTAATAAGTACAGTGTCGAACTCTACAAGCATCTCCAAGAGGATCTTGGGTATGACATTGGCTGGTTGCAGGTGGGAAGCCTGATTGTGGGAACGTGTGAAGAACGGATGACACAGCTCCGACGGACGGCTGCGATGGCGGAGGTGTTTGGAGTGGAGGCGTCTCTGTTAGATCGCGAGGCTTCGCAGGAGAAATGGCCACTCATGCGTAGTGATGACGTGCTCGGTGGCGTGTGGCTGCCCCACGATGGGAGAGTGATCCCCGGGGCTACCGCGGTGGCCATGGCGATGGAGGCTGAGAAACGAGGCGCAGCTATCATCGAAAGCACCCAAGTAGAAAAGGTGCTCATGTCAGGGAATCGAGCCAAGGGTGTGCAGACGGATCAAGGAGAGATCCAAGCGGATTGGGTGATATTGACAGGAGGCATGTGGACGCGTCAGCTTGGATTGGGGATCGATGTCGATATCCCGCTGTATCCTGTCGAACACCACTATGTATTGAGTGAGCCAATAGAAGGAGCCCATCGTAATCTTCCCTGTGCCCGAGATCCTGACCGGGCCATTTATTTTCGATCGCTAGATGACGGTGCTATTAAGCTAGGAGCCTTTCAAGCGCGGTCGACGCCATGGATGGTTGAGCGAGTGCCGAGCGACTTCACTTGTGGTTTGCTTGATGACGATTGGGAGGGGTTTGCGGAACCTTTAGCAGACGGCAAACATCGGATACCCGCCTTGGAGAACACGTCGTTCCCAAAGTTTGTCAATGGGCCAGAGAGTTTCACCCCAGACAATCAGTTCATCGTGGGTGAGCCTGCAGGAGTGGGCGGTCTGTTTGTCTTGGCTGGGTTCAATTCAGTTGGAATCGCCTCCGCTGGTGGTGCTGGCAAGTATGCCGCAGAATGGTTGGAGCAGGGGAGCCCCACGCTCGATCTCTGGTCGGTCGACATCAGGCGCTTCGCATCGTTTCAGAACGATCGATCCTATCTACGTGAACGCGTGACGGAAACGTTAGGCCTTCATTATCAGATGGCCTGGCCCAATCGTGAAATGGAGACGGCCCGAGGCATTCGTCAGACACCGTTGAGCGCGCGGCTACGGGAACGTAATGCCTGCTTTGGAAGTTCGATGGGATGGGAACGCGCCAATTGGTTCGCGCCTCCGGGCACCGAGCCCATGGTTGAGTATTCATTCAAGAAGCAGAACTGGGCTCCTTACGTTGCGGAAGAAGTGCGGGGCTGTCGTGAGAATGTAGCGATTCTTGATCAGTCGACGTTTGCAAAGTTCACCTTTCACGGTGCCGATGTGAAGGCCGTCCTCCAGCGACTTTGTGGCGCAAATGTTGATGTTCCTGAAGGAGATACGGTTTACACTGGGATGTTCAATGAGCGGGGCACGTTCGAGTCTGACTTGACGTTGGTTCGACTCAGCGAAGAAGAATTCTACTTGGTCAGCGGGACGGCCCAGGTCAACAGGGATTTTGATTGGATCACGCGCCACATTCCGGAGGGGGCCGATGCGACCTTGTCGGATGTTACGTCCTTGCTCGGTGTGGTCAGCGTGATGGGGCCGAATGCGCGTCAGCTACTGAGTAGCGTGACCTTGGCGGATCTTTCAAATGAGGCGTTTCCCTTTGGCACGGCTCAAGAGATCGTGATCAATGATTGCCGCGTGCGTGCGGTTCGCATCAGTTATGTCGGGGAGTTGGGATGGGAGTTACATGGACCGTTTGGTGCTATTCCCAAAGTGTATGAAGCGCTTCGGGAAGCAGGTGCCAACCTCTCTGTTGCGCATGCTGGGCACTACGCAATCAATGCTATGCGTTTGGAGAAGGCCTATCGAGCTTGGGGGCATGAATTGTCGACCGACGAGACTCCTCTCGAAGCAGGCCTCGGATTTGCAATCGATTGGGAGACGCAGTTCTTAGGTAAAGAGGCTTTGCTAGAGCAGAAATCTGCGGGAGCTCGGAAACGTCTTGTCGCCTTTGCCCTGGAGGACCCTGAGCCCACGCTGTGGGGTAGCGAGCCGATTTACATGAGTGGACAACTTGCGGGCTATACCACTTCTGGTGGTTATAGCCCTACTCTTGGGCGAGCGGTCGCCCTTGGGTATGTGAAGAATCCCTCTGGTGAAGGGAAGATGACGTCGAAAGCGATCCGCGCGGCTTCTTTTCACCTGCTCAATGACGGTCGTCGTTACGAAGCCAAGCCTTATCTACGATCACTTTACGATCCGATGCGAGAGAAGATGCAGTAGGTACTGACGGCGCGCACCTTAGGCCTCCTTCTGGAGTTCCATTAACAAAGCTTAATGAATTCGCCTCTCCTAGATCTGACCTCGATTGTCCGCACTGCTGCGCAGAAGGCGGGCTGTTCTGAAGTCAGTGCGTTGGACAAGAGCTTAGAGGATGCGGCGCAACATGGAGACTCGCCGATTGAATCGCTCTGTGAAGGCGAACTGGTCGAGGATGAAGATGTCTTCTTCCTGGAATTGGCGACGGCTTTATCGATGGACTTTCATCCCGAGACGGCGATGGACCTGCGGGAACCGCTGCACGATGTGTTTCCGGCGAAGCTCGCCCTGCGTTACCGCGTGCTGCCTCACGAGGTCGCGGAGAATCAAGTAACGCTCATGAGTTACGATCCCTTCGATTTGGAAGCGAAGCAGGCCGTTGACCAAGAAACGCCAGCCTCTGTCAGTTGGGTGGTGTCGTCGCGGAAGCAAATCCTCGAGGGCCTTCGGCGTGGTTACGGCATTGCGGCCGGCAATTTCGATGAACTCATCGAGAATCGCGATCTTGATGAGGCCGAGGATGTCTTGGCTCAGGAAGTCAATGTGCTCGGTAAGGACGAGCAAGACGAAGAGGCTACCGTCAACACCTTTGTGAATCAGGTCTTTCGCGAAGCCTTGCTTGAGCGAGCAACCGACATTCACATTGAACCGTTAGAACGTGACTTGCGCATTCGCTACCGAGTGGACGGTGCGCTCCAAGAGGTGGCGGTGCCGCCGAACGTTCGCGGCCTGCAAGCCTCGCTCATTTCTCGTCTAAAAATTATGGCGAACCTCGATATTGCGGAACGCCGGTTGCCACAGGATGGCCGCATCAATCTCGAACTCGATGGCAAACGCATCGATGTGCGCGTGGCGACGATTCCTTCGGCGAATGGAGAGAGTGTCAGTCTTCGTCTTCTAAGTCGCGAGTCCTATGATTTCAACACGCTTGGATTAGATGAATCTACTCAAGCCACGATTCGTGATCTACTGGCCTTGCCTAACGGCATCATTCTTGTCACTGGCCCTACGGGAAGCGGCAAATCGACCACCTTGTATGCCTTTCTTCGCGAGCTACACACGAAAGACACGCGAATTGTGACGATCGAAGATCCGGTAGAGAATAAGCTAGATGGTGTGGTGCAGATTGCGGTGAAGCCCGAGATCAACCTTACCTTTGCGTCCGGTTTGCGTAGCATTCTACGGGGTGATCCCAATGTCATCATGGTCGGGGAGATGCGTGATTTGGAAACAACTGAGACGGCGATTCGAGGGGCGTTGACGGGGCATCTCGTCTTTAGCACATTGCACACCAATGATGCGGTCGGTGGTATTTCGCGATTGTTAGACATGGGGATCGAGCCGTTCCTAATTGCTTCATCGGTGAGGGCCTTTCTAGCACAACGCCTCGTCCGAACGCTTTGTGATCAATGCGCACAGCCAGCGGGCGACGTTTACACCGATCACTATCTCGAGAGCATCGGCTTCCCTGTCGAGAAGCGCGCTGGCTTGCGGAAGGCCGTCGGCTGTCGTGGATGTCGGAACACAGGCTATCGGGGCCGCATGGCGCTTCTCGAGATCTGTACGATCTCGGATTCGATGCAGGCGCTTATTTCAGATAGTGCTTCAAGCAGTGATTTGAAGACGGAGGCCATGAAGGACGGTATGGTGCCTCTTCGCGACTATGGTTGGGAAAAGGCTGGGCATGGCTTCACCACCATCGAAGAGATTCTGACGGTGACTGCAACAGAAGGAGGAGGTAGCAAACGCTAACGTTACGTTATGAGTAGCTTCTCTTATACCGCGCTCGATTCTACAGGCAAGACGGTCAAAGGTCGTCTCGATGTTGGCACGCGTGGGGAGGCGTACAGATCTCTTGAGAAACGTCGTCTCACTCCGGTGCAGGTGCGTTCGGGTGAGGATATTGAGACGGGCGCCACGAAGACGAGTTCGCAGGGCGCAATCCATCTGGGGCGCGCTCCACTCATTCAGTTTACAGAAGAACTTGCCGACTTGTTGGATGCGGGGGTCCAACTTCAGCAAGCTCTCAGCATCATGGCGGAGCGCCAACAGCATGCCGGAGTAAAGAAGGTTAGCAGGCGCTTGCGTGAGTTGCTCCGCGACGGCGCGACGTTCTCTCAGGCTCTGAGTGAAGCATCGCCGAGTTTTGATGATCTTTATTGCAACCTTGTGGCTGCTGGCGAAGCGAGTGGTTCATTGACCAAGATCCTCAAGCGCCTCGGTTCGAGCCTAACCATTCTGAACGAGCTCCAGAAGCGAGTGATTCAGGCGATGATCTATCCGGCATTTCTCATCCTGGCATGTGTGGGATTGATCATTGTCTTTATGACTGTGCTGATGCCGCAGTTGACGACGTTGTTAGCGTCAACGAACCAGCAATTGCCAGCAGCGACGCAAGCCCTGGTCGATTTGAGCCAGGGATTTGTGAAGCACTGGTGGCGAATTGGACTTGGTCTTGCCGGTTTAGTTGTACTTTGGGCTAGCATTCTTTGTGTGCCTTCTGGGCGATACTGGTGGGATTTTTTAAAAATGAAGTTCCCGCTCTTCGGGCCAGTCTTTGCCACCCGTTACTTTGCCACGCTATCGCAAGGGCTGGCAAATTTGGTCAAGAATGGAGTGCCACTTCTGTCAGCGCTCAAGTTGATGACCCGTGCGACGACGAATCGCTATTACCGGCAGCGCCTTCAGGCGGTGACCCGCTTGGTCGAAGATGGCGAGTCTTTTTCAGTGGCTCTCCAGAAGGCGAAAGGGTTCCCAATGTTGCTAGTGGACCTCACTGCCGTAGGAGAACAGACAGGAGATTTAGGGCGCTCGTTAGCAAAAGCTGCCATCCGCTATGATAAGGAGCTCAACGGAAAAATCACACGACTCACGTCGATGATTACTCCGGTCATTATCGTCATCATGGCCGTGCTCGTGACTCTCGTGGCTTATTCCATTGTCTCCGCCATCTTCAAATCTGTGAATGGTATCCGTTCTTCTAACTAGATTCTACACCTCAGCCTCATGACAACAATACAACGAAAGCACAACGCTGGCTTCACCTTGGTCGAGCTGGTCCTCGTCATCACGATCATTTCCATCCTCGTCGGTGGCGGCATCTATTACATGATGGGCAATGTCGACGTGGCCAAGGAGGTGAAAGCGGAAACAGATATCAAAGCGCTTGGCACCCAAATCCAAGTCTATGAATCTCGGAATCTAACTCCGCCTACGACCGAACAAGGGCTTCAAGCACTTGTGCAACGGCCTACTTCCGATCCTGTGCCGGAGAAATGGACTCAGTTGATGGAGGAGGTGCTCAAAGATCCCTGGGGTAAGCAGTATCAGTACAAGCAACCGGCCGAACGGAGCAAGAAGGGTTACGATCTTTACTCGCTTGGACCAGATGGCGTCGAGAGCGAAGATGATATTGGTAATTGGAAGAGAACGAGTTCCACGGAGAATGGTTAGGCAAGGCAGTTAATGTTGTTGAGTCCATGAGAGCTCGCGGGTTTACTCTCGTGGAGATGGTGGTCGCTCTGACCATCATCGCGATTCTACTTTCCTTGGCATTCCCCGCGATGAAGGCCTTGGGGAAAGACGACGAGCCTACCCACATCACGTCAGTTCTGGATCTTAGCCGATTTTTGCGTGCTCGCGCTATGAGTGAGAACCGGCCTTACCAAATGGTCTTTGATCAGCAGACCATCTATGGCTTGCGCTATTTCTATCCATACCAGGAAGAAACCACGTTCACGGAATTCCTCACCAAGCTGGAAGAGGAGCGTGTGAAGCGAAAGGAAGAGATTGCGCGAATGGAAGTGGAACGTCTTCAACTCGCGCAAGACCTAGCTGACCCGAACAACCCGCCACCCCCACCGCCAAACATCGACGACGAGTATTTTGTTAGGAAGCTGACATTACCTAAGGATATGCGGGTTGAAGTGCGTCCGTGGGGCGACGTGATTTGGAAGCCTTTGGATGGCACGACAATTCATCGATGGGTATTTCAACCCACAGGTTTATGCGATCCAATGCTCCTCAGATTTGGTCTAGAGGGGCAATGGCACGAACTTTCCTTTGAAGTTCTGACCGGAGACCTGGGAACTCAACGCTTTTACGCACAGTGAAGGATACGGTGAGAGGTTTCATCTTGTTTGAGGTGATGATTGCCATCGCCGTGTTCGCGATTGTTGCGGTGAGCTTGGCCTCCGCTATGAATTCTACGATTCAGGCTTCCAACTATCTTAGCCGGCAAGCTGCTGTGCGTCATGGCCTTACGTCCATTCTAAATGAATCCTTGAGGCGTCCCAAGCTTAAGGAGATGGCGCTTCGATACGAAGATAAAGTGCTTGGAGTACGATACCGAACAGAAACGCAAGAGGTGCGATTTGTGAATCAAGAGGGGAACAGTGTGAAAGGGCTCTACACACTCCGCGCCCTCGCTGACTACGTGGAAGACGGTGAGGACCGTCAGGAGAAAGCCGAAGTTTATGTGCGGCGTTAACTTACACCGACGTTCACGCGGATTCACCCTCTTAGAGGTGGCCCTTGGCGTGACGATCCTCGCCATTTTAGCAGGGACCATGTTCACGATTGTGCAGAGTTCTCTCCAAGCCGCCAGCGATATCGAAGTTGTTCAACGGGAGAACCGGCGGATGGAGCGCTACGTGTTCTTGTTGAAGCAACTCTTCCGAACACTTCCGCCTAATGGCAAAGTGGGGCTTAAGATCATTGAGCGAAATCCACTCGTGCAAGAGCTCACCCTGACAGGTGCACCGGAAGCCTTTGTGTGGGGCGATGAACCGGTGAGCAATGAGGCGATCACCATGGCCTTGGTGCGTTATCCCGAAGCCCTCGTGACCGAAGATACTCCCGAGTACTTCCTTGGGATTTCGAGGCCCGATTTCTTTCGGCCAGATCCTGAGGAAGGGCGTAGCGTTGCTCTCACTAGCGGAGCGCTGACTTATCCTGTGGGACAACGTAATTTGCCTATCATTGCGGATGACAAGGGCCGCTACTGGCTTCCCCTTCTGCCGGGGGTGCGTTCAATAATGTGGAAGTTCTATCAGATAGACAAGAAGCGTTGGATTGAAGAATCTGGGCCCGCGCGGCCACCATTGATCGAGCTCATTATTCAACCGTTTGAGCGCAACACGCCGATACGCAGCGTGTTCGCCATCTACTAGTGACATGAGAATCAGTGCACCTAGTACACAGCGCGCGTCTGCCATGCTCATGGTCCTCTGGGGCATGATGATCATGGCGATGGCTGTGGGCGGGCTCATCACCTACATGCGTGGTAGCGTGCTGGAAGATGTCGATGCCGCCAAGGCGTTCGAGGCGCGACTGTTAGCCCAGTCAGGCATTGTTCTTGGCATGCATCCCGATATCAAGAAGAACGATCCGCTTCTTCGTCAGCAGGTCTCTGCTCTCAAGCGCTATGAGGTCAAGGTTTCGTCGCTGGGTGCTCGTGTTGCCATCAACCAAGTAGTGGCCAATCCGGACATTCGTGATTACTGCCGCAAATTGTTCATTCTTTGGGGACTAGATCCTGAGAAAGCGGGCATTCTAACGGATTCTCTAGTGGACTGGGTAGATGCTGATGACGAAATTAGCCCGCTTGGTGCCGAGGAAGCTCATTACACCTTGCGGGGTGCCCCTCAATTCCCCCGCAACCAAGGCTTTCGTCACTTGGACGAAATGCTCTTTGTGCGTGGCATGCACGAGCTCGCACGCAAGAAGTCGAACTGGAAAGACTATTTTACTCTCCACGGTAGTGGCCTCATCGATGTGAACGAGGCTTCAGCCGAGCTTTTGGAAGTCGTCTGCGATGTCACACGCGCGCAAACGGACTTGCTTGTTCTGCAGCGTCGTGGGCCTGATACTATTGAAAATACTGAGGACGACGAACCCTACACCGAGTTCTCTGCCGTACAGGAGGCGTTAGGACTTTCTCGCTGGGATTTCGCTGACGTCCTTCCTCGCCTGGCGTTGAACCATCCTATCCGTCGAGTGGAGAGCACTGGGCATGCCGGAAATGCTGCCATACGGCTCATTGCTACCGTGGGTCCCGGAATCAATCTCATTGAGGAACAGCGAGCTAGTCCCTCGGGGAGCCTGGCTTTCGAGCTTAGCCGCGACGAAGGCGCACCATGATGGTTTAAGCAGGCGAGTAGTCAATGATCAGTCGCAATCCCGTCCTCCTTCCTACTTCCCATACCGGTTGGGAGTTGTGGGGAAACACCCGCTTGCGGCGGGTGGATGATCCTGAGGCTTTGAATGGGCAGCCGTTGCACTTTGCGCTGCCCCTAGACTATTGTCGTAGCTTTCCGCTTCTACTTCCTAGCAAAGATCGCAAGTTGTTTCGCGACCTGATTTATTCTCAGCTAGAGAAACGGCACCTTGTCTCGCCAACAAGCAATGCGCGCTATGACTTTGAGCCCATTGATCGCTCTGCCGATGGTACCCTTGTCCGCGTCGATTTCGTGCATCGTGATTTGCCGAAGACATGGGAGGACAAGAAGGCCCTTAGTTATGCCGCGTCTCTCCGTTACTACACGCTTCCTGAGGGCAAGGCGGTCATTCGTCGTGAGCGGGAACGCCTCATCTTGGTCATTGGTCGCGCTGGAAAGCTTCTCTACAGTTCGATTCTCAATCAGACTGGTAAACTGGATGGCCGCGTGGCTTCTGAGTTGCAGGCAGCCATGATCTCACTCAACTCGCGTGGTTTCCTGAAGGAGCCCATAGATGGCGTCGAGATCTGGGGAGACTTTCTTCCTGCAGAGGTGGGCGAATTGCGCGATCTCCTGAGTATCCCGGTCAATCTGCGACCCCATCCGGATCCTGAAGGTGTGCGGCGCCCGCCGAATGGAGCTTTGTTGCCTCCATCCGTAGACATCGGTGTGAAGAAGCGGCGCAAGGCGCTCTACATCTTATTGGGCTTCGGTATACTCGCGGTCGGCTACGTTGCTATCATCAAGAGCTTCCGTGATCGTCTGATCGACTTGCGCACTCAGATTGAGGAGCAGCAGAATGACCTCGGAGAGAACACTGCAAACTCAGCAAATTTCTCCGCGGCACAAACACGATGGAAAGCGCTCGCCAATGTCATCGAGCCGCGCCGTTATCCAGTCGTTCAACTCAACACCATCGCCCAAGTGATGCCCCCGGATGGCGTGATCCTCACAGAGTTTAATACGAAGATTTCTGAAGTTCGTGTGAATGGCAAAGCCAATAGTGCGAAGGCTGTGTTTGATTTTATGGAGAATCTCAACGAGAACCCCGAGTTGAGTGCGATCTACAGATGGAGTCGAAAGAAGGAGCCGAATCTTGATGATGACGGTACTGCGTACTTCGAATTTATTGGTAAACTGAAGTAGCGATGCGATCTCTAACACGCTCAGAAATATTTTTGCTAGGATTTTGCTTCTTTTCCGTGTTCTTTGTTGGGCATCTCATCGCATACAAACAGTATGGTTTGAAGGTGAAGAAGGCGGAGCAGGTCCTCGTCGATTTGGGCACACGTGGCGATAGCCCTCGCCTTGAAGAGGCAAAGTCGACTCCAGCCGCACAATCTAAAATCTGGGAGGATCGGATGAAATGGTTGGACGACGAGTTGCCGACGATGCCCAGTCGCGACCAAGCTCAAGCTGCACTGCTTGAGGACATGCGTCAGAGTGCCAAGAAGTATGGGCTCGATGTCGATGGGCTCAGTTTCGTCAAACCAGCCAAGACGCCGCACTACCAAGAGGTTGCTGTGAAGATCAATCTCGATGGCCCTGAGCGGAAAGTGTATCAATGGCTCTCTGAGATACAGTCGCCGAGCACGTTCCAGGCGATCAAGTTTCTCCGTGTGCGTCCGGAGGGGAGGCGCAGCCGCCCTGATGGCGATTGCGAAATCATCATCGCTCGTCTCTTCAAACCCTAACCAGCGCCGGTGATGATGATAAATTTTCTTTTCAAATTCTTGGTGGTCGCGGTCCTCGGCAGCGCGTGTTTCGCTCAGGAAAGGGAGCCTGCGGCACCACTTCCTGATGGCGTCAGCGAACCGTTAGGGCTCGATCAGTTTCAGGATCTCCTATCCAATTCACCGTTCCGCCGGTTGATGAGTTTCTCCGAAGATCTTGTGCTTACTGGCGTAGCGAAATTGCCTGAGGGTACGGTGGTGACAGTCTACGATCAGCGGGCCAAAGAAACTTACAGTGTTGCAGCGGCGGAGAACGTGCAGGGCTGGCGTTTGGTTGGTGTCACGGGTGGAGAGGAATTGGATGATGTCGAGGCTCGGATTCTGATCGGTAAGCAAGAGGTCATGCTACGTTTTGATCAACGTCGCCTCACCCCAGAGTCGATTCGGCGTGGTCGACCTCGACGTGTGAAGCCAGCGCAGTCTCCGGAGAAGCCCTCGGTAGAGCAATGGCTTGCGCAGCTAGATACGAACCTACTGAAGAACTACGATCAGTTAGACGACACCTACAAAGACCGATTTCGTTACAGCTTTGAGAGTTATCTCGAATCTTTTCCCAACGCGAGTTCAGAACTGCGCACCCTGACGGCGCGGGAGAGGCTGGATGCGGTGCAGGAGCAACAAACTATCGAACGTCAGGCGACAACCAAGCCATTAGAAACTCTAGACGTCGGATCTCCGCAATGAATCTCCATTCCCTGAATACCCCCATCGTCATCTTGACCCTGTTCGTCGGGGGGGTGCTAGCACATGCACAAGAAGCGGATCCTGGGGAGCAAGGAGTTGTGCGCCAGTTTCCTAACAATCCTGTCTCAGACCTATTGGAGGTTTATGAGAAACTTACGGGTCGTTCAGTGATCAAGCGTTCGGAAATTTTTGACGGCAATACGATCAGCCTGGTGACTCCGAAGGCGGTGAGTCGGCAAGAGGCGATCCGATTGATCGAGAGTTCTCTTCAGTTGAACGACTTCGCTTTGGCGATGGACGAACAAAACAATACGATTCGCATCATGCCTGAGGACACGCATCAGGCGAACATCCACGTAGGTTTGCCAGTGCTCGATATTTCTAAGCCTCTGCCCGAGAATGATGTCGTGATTGAGTACTTCATGCGCCTGGATCACGTTGATCCGGTGGAGGCAGCCTCTATCTTCACCAATCATCTCGGTCTCAATCCCTATGGTCGAATCACACCGGTCATCAGCCCAGCAGGATTGCTCATCACTGAGAATAGCTCCATTGTTCGCCAGCTCATTCAGCTCAAGGGAGTGATCGATGTGAAGCATGACAGGGCTGAACAACTTACGGAGTTCGTTGAGATTCAGTACGCTGAAGCTAGCGTCATTGCCCAGATTATTCAGGCTACGCTATCGAATCGTCCTGACAGACCGGCATCCGGCGATGCGACCTTCTCCAGCGGAGGGCTCCGCAATCATCGGCAATCTGACGACGAAGATCCTCCACAAGTGATCGCAGATGATCGGCTCAATCGGATCATGATCGTGGCTAGTCCTAAAGACCATCGCTATATTGTGGAGCTCATTCGGGAATGGGACAGACCGATTGAAGCGGCGGATCAATTGGAACGTCCGTTGAAATACCTCTACGTTGACGAAGTGTTGCCAGTGTTAGTAGACGTGCTGCAAGATACGGGGACGGGCTCCAGCACGCTTCCTGGTGGCGGGACCATTAGTACTCGTCAGCCTCCACAAGCATCATCTGCTGCGAGTACCCTTACGGGGCGGATTCGGCGTGGTGTCCAAGTCCGTGACACGACTACCGGTAACGTTGCGGGTGAGCAGGACATGCTTATTAATCCGCTAGACAACACCGCGCCCATTTCTGTTTCTGTAGGCAAGACGCGCATTGTCGCTGATTTGCAGGCAAATAGTATCATTGCTATGGGGCCGCGTGAGTCGTTGAAGAAGATCAATGATATTCTAGACAAGCTTGATAGAAAGCCACCTCAGGTCTATCTTGCGACGGTGATCGGGCAATTGACACTCGATGACGATCTGAACTTGGGCGTGGAATACCTGCAACAGTTTAAAGAGATCAATAATAGTCCATTTACACAAGGCGGCACGGCTAGCCTTCTCTCTCGTACCTCCTTGCGGGATGCTATTGGGGACGTGAGGGACAATATTCTGACCGGGGGTGTTGAAGCCGTCGCTCCTGGATTGAATGTGTATGGGCAGCTTGGACAGTCGCTCGATGTCTTTGTCAGTTTACTGGAATCGACCTCAAAGTTCAAAGTCTTATCTCGGCCTTCTATCTATGCGGCGAACAACAAGAAAGCAGTCATTACATCGGGTCAGCGCATTCCTGTCCCTACGAGTACCCTGACGGATTTCGAGGGGGATTCCACGAACGTACGCACGAATATTGAGTTCCAGGATGTTGTCCTCAAACTTGAGGTCGTTCCCTTGATTAACAGTGATCAGGAAGTCACACTTACCATCGCTCAGGTGAATGACAACGTGGTGGGGCAACAACGCGTGGCTGATAACACCGTGCCTATCATCGGTACTGAGAAGCTAACGACCACGGTGACCATACCGAATCGATCCACGGTTGTCCTTGGGGGACTCATCACCGAAAGCGAGGATAAGACCGATGAGGGCATCCCATTGGTCAGTAGAATTCCTGTCATTGGCCAAGCATTCAAGAGTTCGACGTCCAATACCACCAGGAAGGAGCTCGTCGTCTTTATTCAGCCCACGGTGGTTCAGGACGACTCCGAACTCTACACTGCAAGCCGCTCGGAGGACCTTCGAACGTCCGTAGGTGCAGATGTAGCAGAGACCTTTCCTTCCGCTGACGCCGTTCTGGCGAAAGAAGAGGCTGACCAACGGCAAGGGCGCCCTTCAACAAGGGGCGTGAATGCGGAGAAGGACGCGGGCAAACTCAAGCGCTGGACTTGGCGCTCGTTGATCCCAGGCAAACAGAATTAGCGTTAGCGATAATGCCTGTTCGTAGTCGCACGGTCCTCGCGATTGTCTTTGCGATTGTCGTGGCCTTTGGGCTTGCCTCTCGTAAGTTCGATCATCATTTTCCGCACATCCTATCCGATCATGCAGGCGATGTACTTTGGACGATCGCAGTCTACATCACCTTAGCCTGGTTGTTTCCCCGTGCTTCGCTTTGGAGGCTCGGGGGCGCGGCCCTTGCCATTAGCTTTGTTGTCGAACTGAGCCAACTTTCTGACATGGCTTGGCTGGTCAATCTTAGAAAGACGCTACCTGGTCGTCTTCTTCTAGGATCCGGGTTTGTCTGGATCGATTTGGTTCGTTACACCATCGGTGCAACGCTAGCTGTCGGTGTTGATTCGATATGGTCTAGCAGAAAGGCGTCTTGATTAGGGCTCAACCGTTCGAATCAAGTGAGCCATGTATTGCGAGCAAGTGTTCGAATTCTCCTCTGGTGCCCAAGTGGCAAAGTTCTCTGGCGTCAGGGGTGTGTAAGGACCTCGTTTGAATTCCAAGACCACAGTATTGTCAGAGAGGCAGGTAACCCCGTGCCATTGCTGATCGGGAATTTCACAGAGGTAGGTGCCTTTGGCAGGATCAAGGATGACAGACTTGTTTATGGAGCCATCGTTATGGAAAGTGAAACAAGCGCAACGTCCTTGCAGGATAATTAACGTTTCCTTCTTGTAGGGCTCTGGGTGCCTGGGAGGGCGAACATAGGTTCCAGGTTGCATGGCGATGAGTAATCGCTGAACGTCCTCCTCAAGGTCTTCGTGAAGATTTAGATGGGCTCTTCGTCTTGGTGAAGCGGTGGCTTCACGACAGAGTCTATCAATGGTCTCTAGCGCTACCTCTTTCATGAATGAGTATCGGTTTCCTTAGCCCAAGCTCTTTGTGCGGATGCCGACTTCCTGAACTTTGCTCAGTAGGAATGTCTTGGCAGCTGTTGGCATCTGAGCGACAGGAAGCACCCAGTAACCTGTGTCCGAGTAGAAGAGGATGAACGAATTCTCAAGAGTCCACAGTGTGCGAATGCGTTCCCAGGGAACAATGCGTCGACGGTAGCGTGATGCTCTGGCCACGCCTTGGCTGCTGAGCACGTAACTCATGCCGGCTCTGCCAGGTCTAGTGACTTTGAATTCGTGTGCTTCGCCCATGGAAATGACCGCTACCGGCCATGTCGACTATGCGCATTACTGCTAGCTGTCAAGCCGCCAACGTGAGGTTGGTACATCGGAGAGATCTGGGTCGACGGCCATGCAAAGCTCCCGGCCGCTGTGACGCGGGCCAGGATCGCATAACGATGGTTCCCTGGCGGGACATGATCAAAGTAGAGATTTGCCGATTGATCGCGGAGTTCGCTGTGATCGAGAGCGATGGTGGGTTGCGCTTCGCCTGGTAATTTGTAGACTTGTGCGATTTGTGGCAGATTGAAATTCGCGGTTTCGATACCAGCAGGCAACTCATCTGAGAGCGCCACATAGTAGTGATGTTTCCTTGTGTGGAATCGGTATTCGAGGAGCAGCTCATCGCCGATCTGATAGGGCGTTTCTTCTGTGCTAACGCGTTTAGGATCGGTGAGGTTGGTGACGACTCGTTCTAAACGAAACCCACGATCTTCAGCTAAGGAGACGTCGCCGCCTCGTAACATGGCTGCGCGTATGAAGTAGTGACGATCTGCATTTCCGGTAGCTAGATCGAGTTTGAGATCTCGAAGGTGCTCCAATGGCTGCGTCTTCCACGCGATAGAAACGAGGTTGGCTGAAACGTAGTCAGGGCTTGGCTGAATCTGATCTTGATCGAAGGTGGCGTCCTTCTCGATCTCAACAAATTCCTTTAAGAGTAGCGTCTTCCAGAAATGCTCTTGGGTGGACAAGGTGACGGTGCCTTGGTCCTCGAGATGTTTGAGAAAGGCTTCGCTGAGGTTGCGGCGTTCTTGCAACGAGGCGAGCCGAGTCTTGGTGAGCCAGCGCAAGGCCTGATCGCGATAGAGAGAGCCGAAGGTCTCTGGCTCAAAGTCGCGCTGGCGTTCTCGTGCTTCGTTCTCTAATACCTTGGCGAGTTGGGCCTGCTCCTTTTCCATGACGCCGAAGCGATTCATAGCGAGAGTGAGCAGGGTGAGCCCATCGAGGCTGAGTTCGCCACGCCTGGCATAGAGATCGGTGATCAACGCTTGCATACCATGGACAGCGTGACCGGTTTCGGCATAAGCAAAGAGGGCGAAAGTCCGAGTGGTGAGATGAATGTCAGGTCGTTTGCGTCGGCCATGAACAATGGTTTGGAAGCTCTTGTCGAGTCCTGCTTCCAAGCCTACGGAGACGGTAACGCCCTGTGATTTCGCAGATTTAGTTAGCCAATAGGCCATGACGGTTACCCAGTCGTTAGGCTCCCGGCCTCCAGACCAGTAAGGGATGAAGCCTGACTCAAGTTGGGCGTTCTCATACTCAGCGAGTCCTTCTTGCAGGCGGTCGCGGTAGTTTGCATGGCGGTTCTTGAGTTCTGGAAGGTAGTCGAGCAGGCTTAGCATCTGAGTGTAGCTCAGATATCGGGTCGCTTTCTGTTCAAAGCAGCCGTGAGGATACTTCAGGATCTCGGGCATGCTGTTCAGCTCAGGAAGATAAGGTGTGTGCGAGACCGTCATGTCGTAACTTCCGGTTGTGCTGTTCCACGACTCTGGCAGTTTCTCATAGAGAGGGAAGCTGGCATCTTTCTTCGAGATGATGCCGTAGTGTCCTGTGCGCTGAATGATGCCAGGAAGGCGGACGGGAAGCTCTAGTTCCACCGCGTCCTCCAGGCTAGGCTCGTCTTCGCAATGGGCTTGGAAGCTTACCTTGATGGCGCCTCCTCCAAGGATACGACAAGGGAATCGGACGACCTGCGGGAGTCCTTTGGATAGTCCAATGGTGGCATTTTGCGACCCGATCAGCCATTCGATCTCACCTTCGACCTGGCATTGAATGGTGACTTGAGCATTGTCGACGTAGTTCTGACGGACGACCGCACGTAATTCAATTTGCTCGCCACGTCGCACGAACCGCGTGAGGGCAGGTTCTACCATCAGTCGCTTGGCGACCTTGAGGTACGATTCGCCTTGGCCAAACTGGTGCTCCTTGGTCTGCGCAATGGCGACCAAGTGGTAGCTCGTAAAATTGTCAGGTGCAGTGAACTCGAAAGTTGCCTCGTCATTAGCGTTAGTTCGAACCTGCGTTTTCCAGAAAGCTAAGGCGCGGAAGTCTTTCCTGAACGATTGTGGGCTTTCTGAGTGGGCGCTGTCGGCGGGGGAAAAGGCGTCGTCGACACCGCCGCCAATGATGAAGCCTTTCTCGGTCACATCGCGTTCTTCAAATTTCGATACATGGTCACCCAGCCCACGATAGGCCGCGACTCCAAGATAGCGCTTTGGATACACTTGGGAGAACCAATCTGGCATTTGCCAGTTACCTAATCGATGGACGGCATCGTCCACGGCCAAGATGGTGAGATCGGCACCGGGGACAGGATGTCCCTGGCAATGGACGCGAACCAAGCCAGTAACACCCTCGCCCGGTTGGACGGGACTTTCCGTTAGAATCGGTTGAACATCCAACACGAGATCTGGGCGGTCCACGGTGATGTCAGTTGTCCCGTAGCGTTCCATGGGAAGACGATCGAGGCCGCCGGGATGAAGTAAATATACGGAGACATGGACGTTCGGATGATAGGAAGGCTTGATCGGTAAGGAGATCGTTTGATTGTTAGCGGGAAGGTTGACGAGAAACTGATCGATGATCCGATTTGTTTCTACTGTGACCCAAGCTTGTCCTCCAAAGGGGGCTTCGAGAGCAATTTGTGCGATATCTTGGCCAGCGAGGTAGCGTTTCTTGTCTAATTGAAGGGTGATCTCGCCATCATTGTAGACATCATAGCTGCCCACGCCGTCGCCTACAGAATGAATTGTGGTGCTGACAGCAGGCGCGGTCGGGTTTTCCGTGAGCTTTGCGTAGGCAATGTAGTGGCCAGTTTCTTCTGGCGTAAACGGGTAGCTGTCGCCGCTCTTGATAGCGATGGTCTTGATGCGATGATAGTTGGGGTAGTTGCGGTAGCGATAGACATTCGAGCCTAGGCGCTCTTTAACCGTTTGGGTGTTTCGGCGATAGATTGTTAGTTCGACAGGGAGGCCCACTTGTTCCCTATCTTGGCGATCAAAGGCAAACGCTTTGGCGATAAGCGCGGGATCGTTCGGTGTATCGTCAGAGGCGCGTGTCCATTGAATGGCTGCGTAATGAGAATGAGGCCGAATTATGGTGCGATTGCTAGATGAGATCACTCGGCCTTCTGGAGAAATGATGTCGGCACGGAATTGCACCTGATAGGCACCAACGGGCAGGTTGCCGTCTTGTGGCTGCCATCGGATGTCTTGGTAGCGTGCTTCATGGGAAGCCGTGCCTGGAAGCTTACCAGTCGCCGTGATCTCTAAGTCGAAAGCATCGGTGAGTAATTCCGTTTGGAAGTCACCAATGATCTTGCCGGTGAAGGGATCTCTGGCCGCTCGTTCATGCTCGCGTAGGCGGCTTTCAATCACGGCGAACCTTTCCAGGGGGATGGCGGCCAGACGCCAAGTCGTCTCTGGGCAATTGGATTGCAAGATGGTCACATTCAGCCCAAGGGCGCTTCTCTGATAGAAATGTGATCGCGGAAAGACGATGATCGGTGTGAGGCCATCAAAGGTCGCTTTGTGAGGGCCAGGATTGGCGATGGGATAGCCTGTTTTGCTCGTGACCTTGGGCCCGAGAGCGATTTCGTAGGTGGTACTCGGATCGAAATCACCCTTCACCCGGACGTCGTAATCGTCGGCGAAGAATGTGACATTCTCGACGGGGGGAGTGACGCGAACGGAATCGGAACTCAGGCTGTCGTGATCAACAGGGGCGGTGGTGCTGAGAATGACCGCAGGCTTATCGAGCGGATGCGTGATGGTTTCCACTTCAGAGATCGTCAGTGCCTGGGTAGAACCTAACGAGATCGACTTAAGCGCCGACATTGGTGTCCCAGTGCCAGCGTCTGTTAGGCCATCGATGACGAGTTCATAGGTGGCGCCCACGGGCAGCGGCTCTACCGAGGTGACATGAAAACGTGAGAGTGTGTCGGGCACCTTGATCCTCTCATTGGCCTTCTCGACGTCTACTTCCGGGAGAATCACGGAGACCGGATAGCGCTGTCGTGTTTCTCGATTTTGAAAGTAGGCGGTTTCCGCTGCTTTGGCGGCGTGGACTCGATAGTTTGTCCGTAGGTCAACGCGAGGGGAGGCACTCAAGGAGATTCCTCTACTACGGAATCTGCTAGTAATCTCTAGTGGAGGGGCTTGGAACTCGGATGCCCTCCATGATGATCTCGAGACCTCGAGATCAGCGGTGAGGTCTACTTCGTAAACTTGCCCTGGTTTGACGGGACCGGTCACCCTGTAGGTACCGGTTGTCGTGCTTTGCCAACTGAACGCCCCAGGGAGAGGGGGCGTGAACATGAGCGGCGATGTGACGTCGGCTATATCAATCTGGTCTAGCGGAATCATCGCCTCGGGAAAGCTGATAACGAATCGACTCCCTTGAGCAAGGTCACTAGATGGCGGAGTGAGGACAACCTCGGTCGATCGGCGTGCGAGATCTGTGCTGGTCGTACGCTGTGCATGAAGACCAAGAATGGTGACGAACCAGCAACAAAGGAGTGTTTGATAGGGTTTCATGGTGCTAACGGAGGCGGGCTTTGGCAATGGCGAGTTGTTTGCTGAATTGGTGGGAATCTGGCTTGTGTTCCACCAGCCATGTCAGTCTCCGAATGGCTTGAGGATAGTCTGCCCGTTCCATCGCGAGATCCGCGAGTGCTTCCCAGGCTTCGGGACTGTTGGCGTCGTGTTTCAAAGCCTCTTCGAAGGCTTGCTGTGCTCCTTCAGCGTTGTCTGTGACAGCTCGGCAGTGGCCTACGCAGATCCAGCCTTTGGTGGAGTTCTTCAACGCTGGGCCAGCCAGCTTGAGATCGTCTAGGGCAAGGTAAGGCTGATTTGCCGAGGCGAGAGCCACGGCACGATCAAGGAAGACGTGGGGTTCGACAATTGATTGGCTGGCAGCATGATCCAGTTTGTCTAGGGCTAATCCATTAATTCGCTTAGAGCACTAACTCATTGACTGTCAGTTCACGATGGTGATATATAGCGCTTGCAGATCCAC
>JAACDM010000725.1 GCA_009936795.1 Verrucomicrobiaceae bacterium
AACACAAGCATGGCAAAAACCGTAAGCCACCAGGCAAGTGGAGAACCCGAAGCCAGGTTACGAACCTCCTTCGAGGAGACCTCCCGTCCAGCACCTAACAAAGTTTCTTCCCTCTGAAACATCGACACACCGAATTCCCACTCCTGCTTCGGGCGCGTCATCCTATAAAATCCAAACTCTGTCAACGGACCGAACACTCGGCCGCTCTCCTCAACATGCCGTCCGCCGGGTAAGAACACATCCACTGGGCTAACCGCTTCATATCCTGGCAGAGCAACGGACTTCCCAACCACATAAGATGACGCCAGGGGCGAATCCCTCGCAGATAACGTCATCGCCACTCCCTGTATCAACACGGGAAACCACGCTGAAAAATAGAAATTCGAGGCCATGGGATCCATGTTCACAACAACAGCAACGCGACCCTCTTCACGGGCTACATAAATCAGGGGCACCCCCAAATCAGATTCCACTAACACCAGCGCGTCGTCAGGCGTCTGAAGATCGCGAGCACCTACAAATCGCATTGATGAAACATCCAAAGAGCGCAAGACAGGATGATCCCCCACAAGAACCTTGGCTACGACTTCCTCAATATCGTCACCCAAACCTTGCCACCACTGGGAGGTGCCATCAGGCTGAAAGATAAGACTGCTCGGTGCATCCGGAGTCGAGGCCATTGCCAGAACGACGTCAAGAGCTTCCTCCACCATCATCAAGCGATTCTGTTCCTCGAACGCCAACACGGCCTTCTCAATGAAATAACCCTCCTCAACCGCAATGCGCACCTTCACCGGCGCTTGTTGTTGAGCAACCAGCCAAGCACGATTGTCAGCACTGAGGGCATCTTTCAGATCAAGCTCAAGTTCCCAAGCCCCCGCTTCTGCATCTACCAAGGTGTATATTTCTGGCTCGTTCAGGCCCGGGTCTGCCGTGACTTCGATCAGCTTTCCGATCACACCATCGCCAGATCGCCTGACAATAACATCAAACGAGCGAGATTCCTCAAACGACGATGCCAACTGAAAGTAGAGTCCTAGGCCTTGCTCACGAGAAGGAACGACGATGCCAACTGAAAGTAGAGTCCTAGGCCTTGCTCACGAGAAGGAAGGAGCTGCATATCGGCAGCGACGATGCCAACATTCCCACGAGTCTCTCCTACCCGAACCACTTCCACTCCCGTCGGCAAATCCTCATCCCTAGTGACACCGTCAGTGACAAATACCACGCGATGAATCGATCCTCCACCAATCGGTTTCTCAAGCACCTTCAACGCTTCTAGCCTCAAGGGAAGCGTTGACGGTGAAATGCGATCAATCGCATCTAGCAACGCCCTCGGATTATCCGTCAGATGCGTCTGAAAACCAAGATCAGAGGCCAAGGTAATGGCAGCCGCCCGCTGATTGCCCCTCGATCCTCGGATTAGATCTTCCGCCTTCGCCTGATCGAGCGACGATTCACGCCCTCCCGCGCTCATCGAGACGGAGTGATCGACGATGAGCAAGAGAGAGAAGAGATCGCGAAGTCGGCAAAAGATAGCCGTACGACGTTTCTCTTCATAGATCCGCATCCAAAGGAAGAGAGCCGTCGTCGTCACGCGTCGAGGGCGCACTTTGAGGAAATAGCCCCCCAGCAGCGGGATTAGTGCTAGAAACGTCCAAGAGTAAAACGGGGCCAGGAAGGTCACGCGACAAGACCTCCACGGCGAAGGATGCTCTGGATAATATCCTCGAACTCAACCTCGGTCGTGGTTGAGATCAGCCCGATCCCACGCCGACGGCAGGCATTTTTGAGCGACGCATTCCACTGAGTAACCGCTTCCTCATAAAGGCGCACTTCTTTCGGAGTGACCGTCACGCGCTCACGCCTCCCCGCCTCTATACACTCCAGTTCGATATCGCCTTTGAGATCACAGACACGGTCTGTTGCATCCTGAGTTTGCAGGCAGAAGACATCGTGTTTATGCCAGTGCAGGTAGCGCAGCCCCTCTTCAAAACCTCCAGGAAAGAGAAAGTCAGAAATGACCATCACGAGTCCCCGCCGGCGGTGCCGCGCCTGAAACTCACGGCAGCACGCTGTGAAATCCGTCCCCTCTCCAAAAGTATCCGCTTGCTCAAACGTTTGGAGAACAGGTAACGCTTTCCCCCTTCCCCTCGCAGTCGCCAGCAGAGGGCGCAACTTGTCCGCCGCTCCGTAGGCGCAAACCTGATCCAGACAATGCAAGCCGATGTAGCTCAAAGCCGCCGCCATCTGCCGCGCATGCAACCACTTGTGCCGCATGGAATGACTTTGATCTAGCAGAATGTAGATTGTCGTATCCTCATCGATCTCGAAGAGCTTGACGATGAGCTCCTCAAACCTTGCATAGATCCGCCAATCGATAGAGCGAAAGTCGTCACCCACCGAGTATTCCGCATAGTCGGCAAAGATAATTCCTGCCCCTTTCTGAAGTTCCCCAAATTGATGGACACGGCTTGATAGGTCTGACACAACCAGATACAGACCATGCCAAAGAGAAGAAAGAACGACACACAGGAGTT
>JAACDM010000726.1 GCA_009936795.1 Verrucomicrobiaceae bacterium
AGAAATCCTCGTAAGCGCCGACTCAGAAGACCGCGTCACACTTCGGGATCGCCTGTCGGACGATTCGACCATATTATGGCCTCCACCATGCGGTTCCTCTCAACCTCACCATCCACAAAGATTAGCATCGGCTCGTCGGTCGCTGTGCTTATAGGGACTTGGCTAGCCTCAGCATGCGCAGAATCCCCGCGCTGCGAGATTCAGGTCCTTGAAGAAGGAACCCGCTGGCCCGTGCCGCTCGTGGAACTCCGCACTACTAGCAATGTGCGATTCCTTACTGACAACTCGGGTCGGATCGCATTCGATTTGCCAGAATTCATGGAAAAGGAAACGTGGTTCAGTATTACGAGTCCAGGTTACTCGGTGAAACCAGATGGATTTGGTAATCAAGGTGTGCGGCTCACGCCCCGACCAGGAGAACGTCTTACCGTTGAAGTTGTCCGGACCATGATCGCTAGGCGGCTCGGTCGGCTCACGGGGGCAGGGCTCTTTAGCGAGAGTCAACAACTTGGCCACGAAACCGAATGGAAAGAATCTGGTGTCACTGGTAGTGATAGTGTGCAGAACGCCCTCCACAACGGCAAACTATTCTGGGTCTGGGGAGATACGAACCTGCCACAGTACCCACTCGGGCGATTTCACATGACAGGCGCCATCACCAGCATCAATGCGCTAAACCGTTTCGAGCCCCCGTTGCGCGTCGTCTATGACTACTTTACTGATGCCACAAGCGTTCCGAGATCAATCTGCAAGATGGACGGCTCAGGACCAACATGGCTTAGTGGCTGCATTAGTCTTCCCGATACTGAAGGCGAGAATCGTCTAGTCGGCACCTACGTCAAGATTCAGCCACCACTCAAAGCGTATCGGGCCGGGCTTGCCGAGTGGGACGATCAGACATTACAGTTTAAACACCACCGAACTGTTTGGTCAGAATCAGAAGAAGATCCCAATAAGCCTGAGAATCTACCAGAAGGAAATGCCATCCTCTGGTCAGACCCCGTTGGACAGCAGTGGGCACTCTTTGGAGACCCATTCCCCCATCTTAAGTGTCCGGCCAACTTTGAAGCATGGTCAGACTCGTCGACCTGGGAATCCATTGTCCCGCAACAGAAGGTGCCTTCTAGGTTGAGCGATCAACTCATCAAACCTCACCGAGGCGCCATTGCCTGGTCGCCCTTTCGCAAGCGATGGGTCACCATCTTTACTCAAAGCTTTGGAGAATCCTCTCCATTTGGAGAGATCTGGTATGCGGAGGCGGAAAGCCCATTTGGTCCGTGGAAGCACGCGGTTAAAGTGCTAAGTCATCAGAACTACACCTTCTACAATCCACGACTACATCCACACTTAAGTGCCTCCAAACCTAGCATCATACTTTTTGAGGGGACATACTCGAGGACATTTAGCAAGACGGAGACTCCCACGGCGAAGTACGACTACAATCAAATTCTCTATCGACTAGACCTCGATGATCCTGCGCTCGTAGGAGGCTCCTAATCATGAAGCTCAAAGTCCGCGATTAACGGTGAGTGATCACTCGCCACTTTGGATACCTGCATTCGGCAACGAAAGCAGCCTCGCTTGGTCAGGCCACCTCGGTAAAAGACTTTGTCCAAGGCTCCACTTGGCGAGAAAGACGGGTAGGTCCGAATATCTCGATTCAACACAGGATGAGACTTCCGCTCAGAAGCACTGGCAAAGAGAAGTGCTTCCGTAAATATCGGCCGCAAACGGCTACGCCAATCGTTGAAATCTCCCGCAACGAGACAAGATGTCGTCTCCTCCAAGGCGGCAAACTCTTCAGATCGCACCAGCAATCCTGCCTGTCTCTCGCGCTCCCTCGCACTGAGCCCGAGGTGCAGATTAAAGATTTCTAGCTGATGCATATGCCCTTTAAGCACTTCTGCTTCAATTGTGGTGTGCTGGCAACCCCGCCGCTTGCGCTTGCCTATCGTGAGATCAATGTTACGCTCACGGACAATTGGGAATTTGCTCAGCGTCGCATTACCATACCGCCCCTTGCGCAGACTAACATTATATCCCGCTGCCACATGGGGATAGCCAGCGGCCTCCGCCAATTCTTTGGCCAAATTCAATTCTCGTGAGCGAGGAGCCCCTTCGTCGACCTCCTGAAGCAAGCAAATATCTGCGTCATAATGATCGAGAATTCTAACGATTCTCTCAGGCCGGAACCGCCTATCGATTCCGATGGCCCGATGAATGTTATAAGTAAGAATTCTTAACTGCATATCGCTCTGCTGATAAAATCACTGTAAGACTTCGAGACGCCTGTATCAACTCCTAGGAAAAAGATTTCATAAATCGGGCAACGCAAGCCAAGCCCCCTTCAAATTGATCGCTAGGCCAATTGCCGCGCAACTCTGTCGAGGTCATGCGTTGTTCACGAATCGCTTCGCTCCTACCATCTATTACCACTTGCATTCCGCCAACCAGAACAGTCACATTCGAGAAAGAAGCTGCTGGAAAAGACGGAGCGGCTGGATAGCTAGCATTCTCTTCCTTTGCCAATGTCAGTCATCTCCGAACAGGGATCATTTATATGTTAGTGACCAGCTCTGGCCCGAGCACGTGCCGTTAGGTCGGATCGGCTTTATCCGAGACGTCCAGCCGCTGCTGAAAGACCAGTGTCTCGAATGCCACAACAACGTGAATGCCTCCGAGTTCGCCGGGCTCAATCTAGAGACACGAGAAACCACCCTCACGACTGGGCGAAGCGCGCCCGTCATTGTGCCTGGAGATGCAACTCAAAGCCTCCTGATACGCGTTCTCAAACTACCCTCAAAACATCCGGTCTCGATGCCAGCAGCACCAGAGAAAGTGGCCAGTGTACGACTAGCTATACTCGAGAAATGGGTCGCTGAAGGAGCCGAATGGCCAGCAGACGTCCGATTGAGTGAGCACTGAGCTAAACAAGAGGTGGACTGATATTTGAATAATACATACATCAGCTATACATCTTGAAATTATGGCTAAATACGCAGCCATTCCTGAAAAGTTCCCAGATCACTGCTGCGGCCTATTTGTTCCTGTCCAATTCGAGCCCCACCGTCTTCGTCTACTCTAGCGACACAAGCTCCGATGATATCACTCTCATAATCCGTAACAATGGAGACCGTGTCGAATTGCGCAGGGTCGAGCAGCGTTTCTCTCAGATGCCCGAGCCAACACCGTCCGCCATGCCCCTTGTTGCCAACCTGCTCCTATTCTGCAGGCGACGAGAACAACGGTGTTAGTAGTCCATGTCCAGGAAGTGCGACCGCATTTCCTCCGCTTTGTGAAGCATGTGATCACTGTTTTGACGAAGGCGCCGACACGTCTCACACCCAAGCATGCGGAAGACCGCACAGCCCACTTCGTGATCTGATTCCACAAGTTGATTGAATGCATCGCCGTCAATAGTCCAAAGCAATGCTTCCTCGTCGCTCACGCACACGTCCGCGCTACTCTTCTGCGGATCCAACAAGCTCATTTCTCCTACCGTGTGTCCAGGTCCAAGCTCGGCAAGAGGTAGATAGTCTCCGTGTGCATGACAGGACACACTTAGTTTGCCCTTGATGATGACCGACAATCCGTGGTGGTGTCGGCCCTGATGGATCACAAACGTGCCAGGCTTTAGCGTTTCAAGACGGCCACGGGAAGAGAGCCGCGCTCGCATCTTAGGATCAAGCTCCTCAAGAATTCCAAGAGCTGGCAAGTCTCCATGTTCCAAGCCTGCAGGATGATCTGGATTCGCAGTCATGTCATACTGGTTAGCATCAGCCAGCCATAAAGACCGCGCATTCTCAGCTGCGCCCCTAGCAGCGTTTGTCATGAGCTTTAGGACAAGATCAGCGGAGGAAGTCCCAGGTCAAGCCGAGTGAAGAACCAATGGCAACGCTGATGTGGCTCAACACCACGACGAATGCCTTCCTGCTGCGATCAACAATCAGACAATTTATGTGGGGGAAAACGTGGTTTCGACTGGTTACTCGCACTGACGTTGACCGTCTGCATCCTTTCAGGGATTCTTCATTTTTGGGATGCCCCTTGGATGTCAGCCACACCACGATTGGCCCATTTCAGCCATGCAATCGTCCAGCTCTTCTCAAAGATGTGGTGGGGACTGTTAGCAGGGATCCTTGCCATAGGCATTTTGAGTCACGTGCCCCGCGAGTGGATCACAGCAGCTCTAGGTAAAGGGCTATTTCGGGCCATCGGCTTGGGTCTACTTTTCGATCTGTGCAGCCACGGCATCTTGTTAGTAGGCGCAAAACTC
>JAACDM010000155.1 GCA_009936795.1 Verrucomicrobiaceae bacterium
ATCAGACTTCGTTGGCGGATGACTGGCCTCAGTGGTTTGGTCCGCAACGGGACGGGATTTGGCGGGAGACCGGGATTGTTGAAAAACTTCCCACCGGAGGCCCTGAGCTTGTTTGGAAAGCACCGATTGGAACTGGCTATGCTGGTCCTGCGGTCAGTGGCGGCCGTGCTTATGTTTTTGATAGGACTCTGGCGGATGTCACCGACTCGCCGGACAATCCGTTCGAGCGCGGTGAGATCCCCGGGAAGGAGAGCTTGCATTGCTTGGAGAGCGCGACTGGCAAGGTTGTTTGGTCGAAGAGTTATGACACGAACTACACGGTCAGTTATGCCGCGGGGCCACGGTGCACTCCTGTGATTCACGAAGGGCTCGTTTACACACTTGGTGCGGAAGGAAGACTTTTTGTTCGTCGCGTCGGAACCGGTGATGTTGTTTGGGAGAAAGACTTCGTCAGTGTGCTGAAAACCAAGACACCGACTTGGGGCTTTGCGGCGACGCCACTAATCGAGGATGATCTTCTCATCTGCTTAGCGGCAGGCGACGGTTCGACGGTGGTGGCTTATGACAAGAAGACAGGAGAAGAACGATGGCGCGCGCTTGGTGCCAAGGAGCCTGGTTACTGTCCACCGCGCCTGCTTGTGGAAGGTGACAAGCGGGTGCTTCTAATTTGGCATCCCGAGGCGATCAATGGACTGGACCCGAAGAGCGGCAAGGTTCTGTGGACGATTCCTTGGAAGATCAAGGCTGGGTTGATGGCACCGACGCCACGTCGCGAAGGGAAGCGGGTCTTCTTTACGAGTTTCTACAATGGGGCAACGATGTTAGAGTTTGCCGAGTTTGACAAAGAACCCAAGGTGATGTGGCAGACGAAGCGGGCGAGCGAGAAACGAACCGAGCATTTAAATAGCATCATGGGGACGCCTGTTTTTCATAAAGGCCATTTGTATGGTAACTGCAGCTATGGGCAATTCCGATGCTTGAAAGCGGAGACAGGCGAGCGGTTGTGGGAGTCGTTAGAGCCAGTCGTGAAGAAGGAAGTGCGTTGGGGGAACGTTTTCGTCACTCCTCATGAAGATCGCTACTTTCTTTTTAACGAGCAGGGAGAACTACTCATTGGAAAGTTTTCTCCGCAGGGCTACGAAGAAATCAGTCGGGCAAAGTTGATCGAACCTGACGGAGCCGATATGCGCCAGCGGTCGATTGTGTGGTCGCACCCGGCCTATGCCAATCAGTGTATTTTCGTGCGCAATGATAGTGAGATCAAGTGCTTCTCGCTCAAGGCGCGCTAATCACGAGTTGGGTGAAGAGCTGTGGAGTGGTGGGATCGTTTGCGCTCCAGCGCATGGTGCCAAGTGGCTGCTCCGTGAGTTCGCTCGTGGGCGCAGGGGGCCAGGTGCGCAAGTCGATGGATGTCTCCACGTTCAATGTGAACCTGTTCGAACTGCGTAAACGAGACTGGTAGTCGATTCGATAGGGACTTTGACTGGTGATAAAGGGGATGTCTGTGGCCGTCGCGCCGGGGAGGGATCAGTTGTATTTGCGTCCTGTGGCACGAAAGTCTGGGTAGGCACGGAAAGAGTTATTGTCGAAGTCTTCGTGCCGTCCTTAGTCGAGGATCTCAATCCGGGTCATGGCATCGAGACCTGGAAATTCTAGACTGTATTCCTTACTTAGGCTGTCTCCAAAGACGAGAACCTCTTCTGCGGCCCATTGATTGGGCTACTAAGAGGAATGCGAGTGGATTGGAGCGTTGCATTACATCAGATGGAGACACGTCTGGCGCGGATGATATCTTGCAGCTTCTGAAGCAGCGCCATGATCGTGTCCTGGTAGTGCATGGCGATGGCGGCAAGCAGAAGACTTCCGATCAAGAAGATCCAGCGTCGACGTTTCTGGGCACGTCTTCGCTCGCCCACGTAGTCATCGTGATTTTCCGTCGGCCTAATGCTAATGGATTCAGGAACTTTCACGAAGCCATCAAGAGCAACATTGAGGAGGTTGCCAGACTGCAGGCAGCGGGCGCGCCAGAAGGGTCGCTGGTCTTCATCCACGACCACCTCCAGAAGGCGCAGGTGGTTCTTACCGGCGGGAATCTGTTCGCCGCGAACGCGATGGACTAGAGACTCGGGCATGGTTGACCATGACTTAAGCGAGGCTCGCTGGCAAATTCAAGCAGTCGGTCTGAATTAATTATGATTCAAGTGAGTGTTAGTTCTACGATTCATGCTGAGCGGTGCTAGCCATCCAGAGTCCCACGTGATCTGTTCGCCTATGTCAATGGTGCTAACAAGGCTCGCATGCGAGTAAACGTTGAGCGTCATGTTCTCGATGTCCATACGGTCCTGAGTGGACACATGCCTTGGAAAACATTTGTCCCCCGGGTATCGAACATCGAGTGGGCAGGGCGCGAAAAGCTCTTTGCTTGAGAACTCTTTCTGACGTCTTTCTCGGGCAAGCAACCTGCTGAAGCCGAAGAGACGAACGAGATCGAGGAGTGCCAAGCCCTTGCATCGATAGACGAGGAACTTCCCGTCGATGAGGAGCGGGCCATTGCCAGCGGTTGGTTGCCCAAGGACTAGGTCATAGACCCGATTCGGCTTGAGGTAGAAGGAAACCTCGAAAAGCGAGCCCTTGCTGAGATCCCGGAATCCTGGCAAAGGTATTAATAGCAGGCGTGTGGGGCCGGGATCGTCCTGGGACGCGTGGCGAGAAGCGGAGGGCTTCGCTGACTGGACAGCCCAAGCAACATGAGAGAGTCTGCAGCCCGAGGTTCTCTCCCCTTGCCAAGGAGGATTGCGCACCCTTAACTAGGAGGCGAGTCCATGGATCGTAAAGAACTTCGTAAACAAGTCACACAGTCGTCGCATACCGAGGCGGAGGATGATATTCGAAAGGCTTGGCAGAAGTTTGCGGCGATCATTCTTGTAATTTTCGCCATCCTGATGGTGATTCTGTCGGTTGTGCTCATTATCCGAGGCACTGCTGAGGTGGACGAGCCTACTGTTGTGCAAGAAATACCTCCGCTGTCTTTAGGGGAGTTCTCTCTCCGCGCAGTTGAAGTTACTCGCGCCTTTCTTGAAGCAGACACCGTGCTTGATAAAGCGAATCAAGTGATGGAGCCGCGGCGTGTCATGCCACTCATGGAGGACTATTACAGCAAGGTTCCCATGGAGGATAAGAAGTTGTTAGAGCTGAGCGGCGAGAAGTTTCACGTGGCCGAAGAGCGTGATTTTCTTCTGGCCGATGTGATCTTTGAAGACAACAGTCGAGCATCTTGGGTCTTCGAAGCAAATGACGAGGGGAAGGTGAAGATACAATGGGAAGTTGCGGTGGGCTATTCCGACAAGGATTGGGAAAGGTTTATCGAAACCCGGGATTCGGAAACTGGTACCTTTCGTGTCTTGATGGAGTTCATGGTGACGAATACGTATTTCAACTACGACTTTGAGGATTCAGAAACGCATTCGTGTTTCATGATCCGCCATCCGCTGTCAGATAAGTTTGTTTACGGTTATTTGGAAACGGTGTCGGATGCGCACAAAACATTCAATGCCGTTCGTATCATGTCAAACTTGAGGTCTTTGCCAGTCATCGCAAAGCTGCGTTTTCTTGAGAATGGTCAGCCTGACCAGGTGCTTATCGAAGATATTGAGACATTCAGCTGGATTTCCGGCATCGATATGTGAAGAAAGCGGCCTGCCCAATTAGATAAGCCGCCACACAAGGAAAACGAGGCCGGACCAAAGAAGGAGTGGTGTGCCGATCCAGAGTGCGAAAGCTAGGGTGCCTGAATAGCGAGAGCATGCCCTGGCGGGCTTCCGAGGCTTAACAGCCCGCCCAGAAGGGGCCGAACGTCTCGAGAAACGGACCGGTGTCGCTTCGGGGAGCGACGAGGGCAAGGGATTGGGGAGGGAGGACATCACTTGTCTTTCCTCCAATAGACGTTGCCCAGAGGTGGGTTTATCAACTTATTGTCATTCTTTTGATTCAAACCGCACATCGAGTAAGCCACAGTCGATGTACTGGCCGCCTTTGGTTTGCTTTGCGTGAATGGCGATCAGGTTCTTACCTTCCTTTAGAGCGGCTACGGCTTCTGAAGATGCCAGCAAATTCTCGTAGTTCGAGGTGTAGCCGGCCAGCTGGTCCACTTGGCGCCCGTTGATGTAGATTGTGGCATCTTCGTCATGGTAAATCCTATAGTTTAACTCGCTTACTGCGACCGAATCCAATGTGAACTGGCGTCGAATCCAAAGGTCGTTCGTTGACCATTCGGTCTGAACGACCGTATTCGGCGTTTCATTTGTCCCGAAACCAGCTTCGCCCTCTTTCCAAACGGTGTCATCAAAGTCCGGCGTGTACCAATCTTCACCCGGCGCTTCTACCGTGTAGCGCCATTTCTGGGCCATTTCTTCGCTGGTGGGAAGCAAGGTGGTGCGGGTGATTGTGGGTAGTGGCCCATACACTTGCTCATTCAGGGCACGAATGGCGGGGACGTCGAACTTCACGCGTTTGCGATCATAGGTCATGAGGCCATTGACCTCACCTTCAACGTCCGTGGTCTGTGTGTAAATGGCCGCTGCTAGGCCGCTCTTGATGAGGGGAAAGAGTTGACGCGTGATCCGTTGATAGTTCCGCCAGAGTTCGTCGGCGGTCTCGTAAGTGCGGTAGCCCCAATTGCGCTTGTCCCACCAGAGATGATCCTCCAGGGGGAGCCCGAGACCACCATACTCACCGAGAACGGCCACGCGGTTCTCTGAAACAGGCGGCATGGCAGGACCCGGCTAAACGTGAATGTCATGCATATCGCCGGTTCCGCGATCAGTCCAGCCGCTCGGGCCATCTATAAGCCTCGAGGGATCAAGGTCTTTCGCCCAGGCGAGGATCTCATCGGTCTTGAACTGGCCCCAGCCCTCATTGAAAGGGACCCAGGTCACGATGCTAGGATGGTTGTGTAGAAACGTGACCATTTCCTCATACTCTTGCTGATACTGGGCTTCGGATTCTGCCGTGCGGGTGATGTCTTCTTCGTCTCGCTTGATGGGCCGGTCGCCATTCGGCATGTCTTGCCAGACTAACAAGCCTTTAAGATCACACCAGAAATACCAACGCGCCGGCTCCACCTTCACGTGCTTGCGGGCCATGTTGAATCCGAGTTGCTTGGTGACGGTGATGTCGTGCTGTAGAGCGGCGTCGGTGGGTGCGGTGTAGAGGCCGTCTGGCCACCATCCTTGATCGAGTGGGCCGAACATGAAGAGAGGTTCATTGTTTAGCATCAGGCGGTTCACACCTTCAGCATCCTTACCATAGGAGATCTTTCGCATGCCTGCATAGCTGACGACGGAATCGACTAAGCTGCCGTTCTCATCGATTAGGTGAACGCGAATGGTGTGAATGAAGGGATCTTGGGGTGACCACAAGCGCGGTTTATCGATATCAAGTTGGAGTTCCTGATTCAGAGCACCCGTCAATTCAGCAACGACTTTACGCCCGGCGAGTACTTCGACCTTCGCTTTCAGTCCGGCAATGTCCCCATCGGTGGAAACCGTGAGCCGTAGGCTATTCGTGTCGATGTCAGGAATCGTCTTGAGTTGGGTGATGGAGGCTTCTGGAATTGGCTCAAGCCAGACGGTTTGCCAGATCCCGGTAACGGGTGTGTACCAGATGCCCTTGGGGTTCTCGACCTGTTTGCCGCGGGGTTGGGTGCCAGCATCGGTGGGATCCCAAACGCTGACCACAAGTTCCTGATCTTCGGCCTCAGTGAGAGCTTTGCTGATCTCACAGTGAAAGGGCGTGTAGCCGCCGCGATGCTCGCCGACGGGCTTGCCGTTGACGAAGACCTGAGCGTGCCAGTCCACCCCACCGAAGTGTAGGAGCACCCGATCGTCTTGCCATTGTTTGGGCACGGAGAATGGGGTCTTGTACCAGAGGCGCTGGTCTTTGCCGACCCTCTTGCCGACACCTGAAAGCGCGGACTCGACTGCAAACGGTACGAGGATCTTGCCGTCCCAAGCTTCAGGTTGAGCAGCGTCCTTCTCCGTGATGGCGTATTCCCATTGGCCATTGAGGTTCCCCCATACTTGCCGCACGAGTTGAGGTCGGGGATAGTCAGGAAGCGGTTTGTTAGGAACGACAGACTTTGCCCAGGCACTCATCATGCCATCGCCAGCGGGCTTCCATTCTTGAGCGTGCCCTACGGTCAACAGGGCAATAAAGAGAAGGCTACAATGGTTCGTCATTCATCCACCAAACGTGCAAGCGGATGATGAGGCAAGGCAATGATGTGGAAGGTGTGGACGAGACGTCTGGCGACTTCCGCTACGCGAGCTTGATGGCGCTGATGATGCTCTTCACGTGCTCGAGCTGGCCCCAGTGTTCAGAAGATTCTAGCGCTTTCTTCACGTCTTCGGCTACCTGCGGATAGCCGTAACGTGGATGAGAATCGTGGAAACCGATGCGACCGCCAACTTTGAGGTAGGGCGACCAGTCGGTGAAGTCGAGGTAGGCTTGGTCGTGATTGCCATCGATCCAGAGGAAGTCGATTTCGTCTTTCCAGTCTTTCACCGCTTCCTGAGAAAAGCCCTCGATGAGGGTCACTCGGTCACCGGCACCTAACTTGGCCATTCGCTGAGCGACAAGTTCTTTGGTAGGCTTGTCTTCAAGTTCGACACAGCCATCTGTGCGCTCGGCTTGGGTGTCGAGGTCCGAGTTAAAGGGATCGATCGAGCAAATGCGCACATCGCGACTCTCAGTCCCTTTTACCAAGTAGCTTGTGGAAAGCCCGCCGTAGCAGCCGATCTCGACAATGGTGCCACCCTGTATTACCTCACTCGCCCATTCATACAGCATGCCCGCCTCCGTGTGTCTGATCATGCCGCCGAAGCCCATCTTATCAAATTGGTGCCCATAGAGGACGCCCATGAGGTTGTGATAGACAGGGCGTGAGAAGCCACTGATCACTTTGGGACCGTTCTCGGAGTAGGCACGTTGAAAGAAGTCGGCGTTGCTCATGGTGGAAAAGTTAGAGTTCCTGTTTCTCGTAGAGTTTGCGGTAGATCGGGCTGCTGTCCATCAATCTCGCATGATTGCCCCGCGCTGAAATCCGCCCTTGGTCGAAGACGAGGATTTCATCGGCCAGCTTTAAGGTGGCGAATCGGTGCGCGATCATGAGGACTGTCTTTCCTTGCATCAAGCTGTCGAGTTCGGCTTGCACGAGGCTCTCGCTCTCAGAGTCGAGCGCGGATGAGGCTTCATCTAGGATGAGCAGTGGTGAGTTGCGCAGGAAGGCTCGGGCAATGGCGATGCGCTGTTTCTGACCACCGGACAGGCGAGTGCCGCGATCACCGACGAGTGTGTCAAAGCCATCAGGCTCATTCTCAATAAATTCGCGAGCATTTGCCTGCTGGGCCGCGCGGAAGATGTCTCCTTTGCTGGCATCCGGTCGACTCAGTCGGATGTTTGCCATGATGGTATCATTGAACAGGACAGGATCTTGCGGAACGAGTGCGATTTGATTTCGGAGGTCTTTAAGTCCGAGATCGCGCAAATCGTGTCCATCTAACAGGATGCTGCCTGTTGTGGGGTCATAGAAACGCATGACCAGGTTGATGAAGGTCGACTTGCCTGCTCCGCTCGGTCCGACCAGGGCATATGTCTTCCCGGGCTCGAGCGTGCAATCGATCCCGCGCAGCACGGGATGGTCTTTGTCAGTGGTATATTGAAAGCTAACGTTATTAAAACGCAGTTGTCCGCGAACGGGCTCTGGGAGGGGCTTGGCGTCAGGTTTCTCTTCGACGATGATAGGCGCTTTGAGCACCTCTTCAATGCGGTCTAGTGAAGCAACGCCGCGTTTGAGTGTGTTGTTAATTGCTCCCATCTTCTTGATGGGTTGATAGCACATGTGCAAGGCTAGGAAGAGCGCAATGACTTCATCAACGCGGAGATTGAGCTGCGAGTTGTAGGCTACATAGATAGCACCCGTGATGGCCATGCCCGTAATGAGTTCGATCACTGGTGATAGGCTCTTGTCGTACTTCACCACGCCTAGCTGATACTTGAGGAACTTGGAGACGGCGTGACCAAACTTCTCTCGTTCGCTGTCTTCGAGAGAGAAAGCGCGCACCTCCCGAACGGCGCCAAGATTCTCGGAAGCCACTTCTGTTACGGTGCCGCTTTGTGCTTGGAGTTGTTTCGCACGGCGGGTGAGCTTCTTACCGATGTAGCGGATTGGCAGGACGCAAACGGGAATGGCGGCGAGGCAGAAGAGGAGAAAGAGGTTCTCTTGATGGGTGACAGAAAGCCAAACGAGGAAGCCTAAGGCAGCGAGGAAGGTAAAGGGTTCTCTAATGAGACTATTAGAAACTTCCACAATGCACTGTTTTACCAAGTTACAATCGACCATGAGGCGGCTGATGAGGTCACCCTTATTCTGGTTTTGAAAATAGCTTACCGGAAGGTCTTGGAGCCTGGAGAAGACCTGACCACGCACTTGCTCAAGTACCTTAACGCCACAGTAGGCGGTGAGGTAGACGTTGAAGAAGCCCGCAATGGCGCGGATGAAGATGGTGAGCGGAAGAAGGAGTAGTGTTTTTGTGAGGAGGGATTCGTCCTTTGTCTTGGGTTGCCAGTCGACGGGCTTCTTATCGATGAGCACTTCGGCCCCTTTCTTGTCGAGTCCGGTAGCGGTAGATACTCTATCAATGAGTAATTTGGAGTCTTCGTTGACTGGTGCTTGGTCAATGATGGCGTAGGCGGCTTCTCGCTGTTCGATCGAGAATTCGCCGCTATTAGCGAAGATGACAGGAATGTTCTCCTTGACCACATAAGGAAAGCCAAGACCACTAGCCACCGCGTAAAGGAGGCCACAGAGGATGGCGACAAAGAACGCGACTTTGTAAGGCGCTAACAGCCCGTAGTAGGGGGCGAAACGTTTAAGACTGGTCACGGGTTAGGGAAGCCATCGGTCATGTCGGAACGCTCGGAGAGCACTCTGGCGAAGCCTTGAGCAGAAACGGCGGGCAAACAAGGAAAGGTTCCCCTGTGGAGGCGGATTTTTATCTGGCGGTCAGGCAATCTTCAACGAAACTCGCAGGGAAATGCAGGGCCTCGTAGACTACCACATGCGCACTCCCCTCTGTCATCACGCAGAGGGTCATCCACGGGCCTACGTTGAGGTCGCTGCAGAGCGAGGGCTTACCGAAATCGGGTTTTCGTGCCACAGCCCGATGATGGCCGAATTCGATGACTGGCGCATGAGCATTGAGGAGTTTCCACGTTATCTAGAGATGGTGGAGGAGGCGCGGGTGCATGGCGAAACCTTGGGTGTAGCCGTGCGCTTGGGTCTAGAGGTGGACTACTTGCCGGGGCCCGATCCGTGGATCGGTGAACTGACCAAGATGGCTTCTTGGGATTATCTTATCGGCAGCGTGCACTACCTCACGACGGAACTGGTGGTGGATCATCCAGAGCATCTGAGTCAGGTGGAGAAGCTCTATAGTCCTGAGGCGGTGTGGGAACTCTACTGGGAACTCTACGAGCGGGCCATTCGGACGAAACTTTTCGATTTCATGGCACATCCGGATTTGCCGAAGAAGTTCGGGCGAGTGCCGGAAGGAGATCTTTCGAATTACTATGCGGGAAGTCTTATCGCCATGCACGAGACTGGTACGGCCTATGAGATTAACACGGCTGGTTTGCGTAAGCCTGTCGGCGAGCTCTATCCGACTTCTGAGTTCCTTAGCCTTGCACGTCGAGCTGGGATTGCGTTAGTGATTGGATCTGACGCGCATGCTCCGGAAGATGTGGGGGCAGGCTTTGATAGAGCGATTACCGCAGCCAAGGAGGCAGGCTACACGCAGTTAGCTCGTTTTGAGAGACGGGAACGGACGTTAACGGATTTTAGAGAATGAACCTGCGCGCTCGAGAAAGATCTATCAGTTTCCCGCGTCGCCCATTGCTAATGGGCATCGTGAACATCAATGACGATTCGTTCTGCGATGATGGGACGTTGGAAGTCGATGCTGCGATAGGGCATGCCGTGCGATTGGCGAGCGAAGGTGCGGACATCATCGATGTCGGAGCAGAAAGTGCCCGTACGAATCGCGAGGCGATCTCTGTGGACGAAGAGACTGGACGTTTGCTGCCCTTTCTTCGGCGAATGAATCTGGCGCTGAGCATGGTGAGCCCACGGGATGACGATCAGGTTTGGCCACCGCTGATTTCGGTCAATACTTGGCGCTCGGATGTGGCTGAACCGATTCTGTCAGAGGGGGTGGATCTCTTGAACGACATCAGCGGGCTGACCGAGTTGACCAATGCCGAGCTGTGTCTCAAGCATGGTGTGAGCCTGCTCATCATGCACACTGTGGGGTTGCCTAAGGTGCCGCACTTTCACGAGAACTACGACGATGTGTGGGCGGCATTGTTCGCGTTCTTTGAAGACCGGGTGACGAAGGCGAAAGCGCTTGGCTTGGCGGATGATCAGCTGGTCCTTGATCCAGGTATCGACTTTGCGAAACAGTGTAAGGATAATCTGAAGATCTACGGTCAGCTCGACCGGCTAGTCGGGCGTTCCAAGTCGCCCGTGCTGCTTCCCATCTCTCGAAAGACTGTTATTGGAGATGTCCTGGACCTTCCAGATCCAAACACCCGTGACGCGGGTACCGTGGCTTGCCTGGTCGCTGGCATGCGGCGTGGCGCGCATATCTTCCGCGTGCATGATGTTGCAGCGATGCATGCTGCATTGAAAGTAATCTGGTCTGTCGAGAAAGTGTCGGTCTAACGGTTATGGAAGGTGTCGCGATCAGCCAGGAGTTTGAGGCTTGGTTTCCAGACAAGTCCTTTCATGGGGTGGCTGGGCAGTTTCCGTTGGAAATCGAAAGTCATCGCAAGCGTACGTTGGTGTGTAAAGAGACGCTGGCGAGCCCGGGGGGAGAAACCCTCACCGTTTACTTTAAGGTTTATGCGTCGCGTAGCAGGGTGTTGGACGGCTTCGCTAGGCGTTCGCGAGCGTTGAATGAGGCTGCTAATCTGGATCGGTTTGATGCCTGGGGCATTCGCACTCCAGGAGTGGTCGCACGCGGATATCGTCGTCGGTTAGGTGGGCTTTGTGCTGATCAAAGTTTTATCATTACTCGAGCGGCCGACGCCCAATCATTGGTGGAGAGGTGGGCTAGCAAAACGATGCCAGAGTGTGGTGAGGTCCGGAACGCTGTCATCAGTGAATTGGCAGAGCAAACGCGCGTGATGCATGAACAACGCTTCTTCCATCAGGATCTCAAATGGAGGAACCTCTTGGTAGATGAGGCGTCTCAACTTTGGTGGATCGATTGCCCTTCAGGGCATTTCGGCCGCTTTCCGTGGCGATTTGTGCATGGGCGTATGAAAGACTTGGCGTCCTTAGACCACGTTGGCAAAGATCGCTGTACGCCTGAAGAACGACGTCTCTTCTTATCGGTCTATTTGGGGACGCAGGAGGAAGACGTCATTGAGCGTTGGGCTCGTCTGGTCGTGAAGTATCGCGAAAAACGATTCCACTAGTCGTTTTTCAACTGAAGTGGATTCCGTATTCATTTACCACCTGCGTGGTTTAGGAGAGGCAAACTGATGTCAGTCTCGCTTCCAACCACGAAAGCTGCTTGCGTCCTCATGCGCCTGCCATTTGGCAGTCCTGGGGTCTAGGATGGATGTGGTCATAGGGGCTGACGGTGGGGAGATGATTAGGATGTGTTGGCAATTATCTAAACTAAATTAAAATAAATCACGTTGGGTTATTCTGTGCGGTTACGAAAAGTGGGTGTTGACCAAAGGGCGCCTTCGGCCCTGCGTGTTTTGTGGAATGGATCCCAGTGACTTGCCCTACCTGTTTCGAGACTTTCCGAATTCCTCCGCCTGATGCGAGCGAGGTTTCGGCGCAGCTCGACTATGACTGTGAGGTCTGCTGTCGTCCGATGACGTTGTCGGTCTACGAAGATGAGCTAGGCGATGTTTGCGTGGAGGCGTATGGACTGGATGATTCGGAGTAATTAAATAACTGTTAGAGATCCTGTATCTCTGCCGTCAAAAGTGTTGCTAATTCAGCCAGAGTTGCTTCTTTCACCCTTCCTATGTCCAAAGCCAAATCCAGTTCTGATAACGCGCGTAATGTGCTCATGGACAAGATCGTGAGCCTCTGCAAGCGCCGTGGATTCGTTTTCCAGTCCAGCGAAATCTATGGTGGTTTGAATGGCTGTCGGGACTACGGCCCTCTTGGCGCTGAACTGAAGAAGAATCTCAAGGACTACTGGTGGACGCGTATGGTGCGGGACCGCGATGATGTGGTCGGCATGGATGGTGCGATCCTCCAAAACCGACGTGTCTGGGAGGCAAGTGGCCATGTGGGCACGTTTAGCGACCCGCTGGTCGACTGTAAGGAGACCAAGGCCCGCTTTCGAGCTGACCAGATCTTTTATGCATCTGCCGTTATCGGTGGTGAGTCGCACGGTTATGTGTCCGTGACGGAATCTCCCACCATGGCGGAAGAAGCCGAGCAGAAGATTCGAAAGATTCAGAAGAAGGGCGGAATCAAAGGCGAGATTGCTGCTCTCGAAATGGAGCCGCTCATGGAGGCGACACCGGAAGAGCATGCGCTGATTCCGAGCCCGAATTCGACCGAGCCAGGAACGCTGACTGAGCCACGAGAATTCAATCTGATGTTCAAGACCTATGTCGGACCGGTGGAGAATGACTCTAATGTGACGTATCTGCGTCCTGAGACCGCCCAGGCTATCTTTGTGCAGTTCAAGAACGTCTGCGATTCTTCACGAATCAAGATCCCTTTCGGCATCGCGCAGATTGGCAAGGCATTTCGGAATGAGATTAACCCTCGCAATTTCACTTTCCGCTCCCGCGAGTTTGAGCAGATGGAGATTGAGTATTTCTGTCGTCCCGAAGAAGGCTTGCCCCTGCTGAAGGAGTGGCTGGAAACCCGTCTCAAGTTTTACGAAGAGATCGGTATCCCGCGTGAGAAGCTGCACATCCTCGATGTTCCAGAGAAAGAACGCGCTCATTACTCGGGTGGCACCTACGACATCGAGTATGAATTCCCATTTGGCATCCAGGAGTTGGAAGGTGTGGCTTACCGCACCAACTATGACCTGACAAAGCATCAGGAGCATAGCGGGAAAACATTGGAGTACATTGATCAGGCCACGAATGAGAAGTTCATCCCTCATGTCGTTGAGCCGAGTGCTGGCGTGGATCGCACGGTGTTGGCGGTAATTTGTGAGGCCTTCGATGAGGAGACAATCACCAACGAGAAAGGCAAAGAAGAGGTTCGCACGGTCTTGCGCTTCTCTCCTCGCATGGCGCCGATCAAATGTGGCATCTTCCCATTGCTGAAGAACAAGCCTGAGCTCGTCGCGAAAGCGCGCGAGGTGCAGGAAGTGCTTCGCCCACACATGAATGTCTTCTATGACGAAGGTGGCGCGGTCGGACGGCGCTATCGTCGTCAGGATGAGATCGGCACGCCATTCTGCGTCACCATCGATTTCGATACGATCGGTGAGAATGGCCCTGAAGCGGAAGACACTGTTACCGTGCGCGAACGCGATGCCATGACCCAAGAGCGAATTAAGATTGCTGACCTTCTCACCTATCTCTTAGAACGAGTCCGTTAGACTTATGAGCACGGAGACGGCAGAAGAGGAATACAAGGTCAGGCTCGATATTTTTGAGGGTCCGTTAGACCTTCTCCTTTACCTGATCAAAAAAGACGAGCTCGATATCTATAGCATCTCGATCGAGCGGATCACTAAGCAGTACTTGGAGTACATCAACACTTTCAAGATGCTCAATATCGATCTCGCGAGTGAGTTCGTCGTCATGGCGGCAAATCTGATGTATCTCAAGAGCCGCACGCTCTTGCCCAAGCCGGAGCAGCCACCTGAAGAAGATGCGGAGGAAGATGATCCACGTTGGGATCTCATTCGGCAGCTGGTTGAATACAAGAAATTCAAGGATGCTGCCAATTACCTAGGACAGTGTGAGATGGAGCAGGGGGAACTCTTTGAGAGTATCCCGGAGGTAATCAAGTTCCCGCAGGGGCCGCCGCCGCCGCCGAATGTGAGTATCTTTGATCTCATTCGGGCCTTCCAGAACGTCCTCAAACGTTTCCAAGAAGAGCTCGAGCTCGGTGAGATCAAGGATGACCCGTTCACGGTCAGTGATAAGATCGAGTACTTGCTTGAGCGTTTTGAGCCTGGCGTGGCCATGCCTTTCCTTAGCCTCTTCGATGAAGCCACTTCACGCACCGAAGTGATTGTGACCTTCCTTGCCATGCTCGAGCTGATTCGTCTTAAGCAATTCCGCTTCGAGCAAGCGAATCCGTTAGGCGATATCGAGGTTATTCGAAAGGAAGTCGCCGAGCGTGGGATCGCGGATATCTAGAGCGCTTTCGTTTACCCGAGCGTTTCCCAGCCTTCGCGATAGGCGCGTTTCCACAAAGGCGTTTCTTGCCCGATTACGTCCTTCCACGATTGCGCTTTGCTGCGCTCTAGAGTGTCGTTCTGGCGGTAGGCGATGTTGCCCAGATGACATAGCATGGTGCTCCTTTGAGCATCGGCGATGGGGGCGTTCAGTGGGCTGCCCTCTCGGATCGCATCGATGAAGTTCTTGAAGTGATAGACATCACCAAAGTCGGATTCGACGGTTTCAGTTACTTTGCCCTTGAGATCGAAGGTCTCATAGCCGCCACGTCCAAAAGCCATGGTGCCGCCCTCACCGTAGAACGCGATGAAAGGATGGTTCTCATGCCTTCGTGGATGACAACTACTACCATGCCAACTCGCGCCGCAGTTTCCAAAGTCGAACACGGCATCGCCGGTGTCGGGTGTCTCTTGGTCGTCGTCGAAATGATAGCGCCCGCCCACATAGCCTACCTTAAGCGGCGAGTCGACCTCGAGCCCCCAACGGGCGAGGTCAAGTGCGTGTACACCGTTATTTCCTAACTCGCCATTGCCCCAATGCCAGTGCCAATGCCAGTCGTAGTGCACCAGGTTGTCTTTGTAAGGACGCACCGGGACCGGGCCCTGCCATTGATCGTAATCTAACCACTCGGGAACCGGACCTTCTACCCCTTTGCCAATGCTCCCTCGTGCATTGTCATACCAACAACGCGCGTAAGTGACTTTCCCGATAGCACCTTCCCGAAGATTGGTCATGCCACGAATAATCGACGGTACGCTGCGATATTGGTTGCCCATTTGCACGAGCTTCTTGGTCTCTTTCGCTACGGCAACCATCTTGGTCGCTTCGTGGGGATTGTGGCTCCCAGGTTTCTCTACATAAACGTGCTTCCCGGCTTGGCATGCCAGGATTGTGGCTGGGGCATGCCAGAAATTGGGTGTCGCGATGGAAAGGACATCGACGGAATCGTCTTCCAGAATCTTGCGGAAGTCAGTGACCGCCTGAGGTTTCAGCTTCTGCTTTCCTTCCACATGTTTGGCGGCCGATTCTAACCTTCGGGTGTCGACATCGCAGACATAAGCAATCTCGACGCCTGGCACCTGGAGAAATGCCTTGATGTGGGCCATCCCGCGGCTCAGTCCCATGACGCCGACGCGGACTCGGTTGGAAGGGGGCTCCTGACCGCGAGCGATCGTTGTCGAAAGGGTCGTCAGGGCAGAAGCGTGGAGGAAGGTGCGGCGCGATGTCATAGCGGAACCGAACCTACCGAATTCGAAATGAACTGACCAGAAAGATCAGTCCTTCGCGAGGAAGCGAACGGCATCGACCACAACATAGCCGTCCGTCTGCCTGTTGGTGATCGTGACCGTGGCTGGTGCTTTCTCAGAGAACTTATACTCTCCCAAAGACACAAAGGCGCTGTCGATGGGTGGTGACTTCCGCTCATTCACGGTAACCACCGTCGTGCCTATTGTGCTCTCGATAGTCGCCGGCACATTGGTCGCACGATTGGCATCGGGAGTGTAACCGAATTGGACTTCGTAGGTGCCAGACTTTGGCAGGGTCGTCTGAAAGGTGAAGGTCGCCATGCCATCGGCCTTGTTGTCGTCGTGACGGTAGCCACTGCCGATGAAGGGCGCGTTTGCTGTGCTCCACTTCCAATACCCGGTGGCTTTCGCTTGGGCATCATCGATAACTACGCCGTCGAGAGCCTTGGAATCGATTCTTCGTGAACTCGTTTTCCGAGGTGGTGAGCTGTAATCGAGCACTTGTCCGTCTTTCTCTAATTGCGCGCGCAGGCCATCATACGGGACGTCTTGGACGGCACTGGCATCATCAATTGCTATGGCTGCGGCCGTGCCTGCGCTTTGCCCGAGGATCATGAAGACGGGCTCCATCCGGATCGATCCAAAGGCAATATGTGAACTGCTCACGCAGATCGTCACGAGTAGATTCTCGCATTGTTCTTTCTTGGGCACCAAGGAACCATAGGCGATCTGGTAGGGCGGGCATTTCACGCCAATGTCACCCTCGTTCTGGACATAGCCTTCTGGCGTGATGTAGCGTTGCGTGTTGTGGGAATCGATCGTGTAGCTGCCCATGCCTACGGCGTCGGGCGTTTCTTCGCGTTGGAGAAGCTGGTTCTCGGTCATGACAAACTTGCCAATCATTCGACGCGCTTCACGCACATAGATCTGATGAGGCCAGTGGCCGTTGTCCGTGAACTCATCTTTAGGCAGGCCCCAAGTCTTGAATTTCTCTTGGATGTCCTTTGGAACACGCGGGTCCGTGCAGTGAAACCATAGCCAGCCTTTCTGATAGGTTTGGTGTTCTTTGAGGATCTCCCGCCGATGCTTATAGCTTGCTTCGGGATAGGCGTAATTGAAACCGATGTTGTCCGTGCTCATAGGACCGTGATTGTTCGTGTCGGTCTTGTGATTTGGAATTGGATCAAACTTGTCGTAGGTTTCCTCCCAACCGGCCTCGTAGATGCGTCCCAGTAGTTCGTATTGGCCTGGATCATAACCTTCTGGCTCTGAAAACGGAATGCGGTTCTTGGGATCATTGGTTAGGCACATCCGGTAACAGTAGGCTTGCACCTTCTTGTCACCCTCATGCCGGTTTCCCGGATGCTCAGCCGAAATTCTTGGCAATACCCCACTGTTAGGATCGCCTGGTATCATATACGGACTGATCGGCTTGGGCACCGCGCCGAAATGGTGGCGATGATGCAAGACTGTTGTTTGGACGCCATTCCACTCCTCGCCGTAGACTTCCCGTCCTTCGCGACCTACATGGTAGTCGATCCCTGCTGCTGCCATCAGATCGCCCTCATAGGTCGCATCAATAAACATCTTCCCGGTATAGGTCTTCCCGCTGAGCATGGTGATAGAAACGATGTTGCCGCCTTCCTTTGTCACGCCGTGGACACGGTCCAACCACTCGTCACGATACACAGGAATCTTGAATTCCCTGACATAGTCTTCATAAACTTTCTCTGCGATGCGGGGCTCGAAGATCCACATCGTGCGATTCTTCCCATCGATCGCAGGTGTCCCTTGCCCCTTTCCGCCATACTCGGATTTCTTCTGAACTGTCCACGTCTCGTCCTTCTGATATTCCTTCCAAATGCGATGATAGAAGTCTCGGGCCAGCCCACCAATGACTGCCTTGTTTCCCGTATCCGTCCAGCCTAGGCCGCCACTGGTGAGGCCGCCAAGGTGTTTGTCAGGACCAACGATGGCGACCGACTTGCCCATCTTCTTCGCTTGGACTGCTGAGATGACCCCAGCGGAAGTCCCGCCATAGACCACGAGATCGTAGGACTGATCGGCGTGTGCTGTGAGTAGGGAAGCGGCTGTTGCGTGGAGTATGAGTGCTTTGATCATTGGGACGAGAAAGTGGAGTGCGCTTCTAGATGATTGGTCATGGCATGATGAATAGAAAGACCCGATTGCCGTGGTATGAACTGATGATTTCGGGGTGCAAGAAATGGTGTTCTTTCGCAGTCACGGTAGTGTCGATGACATGGAATTTCGTCGTCTACTTACTCGTTTCTTCGTGACTGACGGTTTCTTGTGCTGTCAGAACGATAGAGCGGCACGTTGCAATTAATAAGGTCAGTATCCGTGTGATGTGATCATTCTTGCAAGCCCCTGGCAAACGTAGCAGCCGCGATCTGTATCGTTCCTGTCTGACGAGATGCTTGAGCGGGTTGCTCAGTCCTCAGCCAATCTCGACGATATCACTTCCGATGGGTTGTGCAACGTGCGCGAAACGAATGGACGGACTTGCTTGAGGTCTACGAGGAGGACCTGGGGTGTCTCAACTTCTGGATCCCGAGAGAAGACCTCCCTCGTCAGCGATTCGAGCGTGTTTGGATCAGTCTCGGATTCAGTAAGAATGCCGTACTGAGAAATGTTTGGATTCAAGGGGCTCGGAGGAGTCTGCTTTGAAGGGTAGCCACGGTTTCATGGTTGAGTCACCCAACGCAAATTGCTAAACTCAGGCCTGTTGCCGGACCAGTTTGCGCCAACGGTGCGTTTCTGATCTTGGCCGTTCCCACGCAGGCGAAGTGTTTCTTTTGCGCCCAAGCGAAGTTCTTTAATGCCCTCCCATCGCGTCAGAGGCGATCCAGCGGCATCTGTAAAATTTGCTGGCGTTAGGGTGATCGGTTGCCACTTCGATTGACCGGTGAGTTGTACCTCGGTGGCATGTTGGTCGATCCCAACGACCAGGCGATTGGCTTTCTCCGACCGCACCTCAAACGCGAGCGCCCCGTTCTCTGGCGCCGCCCATTGCTCATCGTAGACCTTGTGGGTACTCCTCGCCCACTCCTCTGGCTTGTAGGTGAACCATTCCTTCTCCCAGTCGCCTTCGAAGGATTCAATGAGAGAGGTTGGCTCTATACTAGCAAGAATGCCAGCGGTTAAAAGTTGCTCGGGCCTGACCAGGTGGACTACGGATGAAAGATTGACAGATTCTGCGGTATAAAGTCCGTAGTAATAGCCGGCACCCGTTTGTGGTGCGTCAATTGCGTAGAGCACGTTGGCGTATGCCCAAAGGGGCTTCGAGGTGCTTGTTAGGCGGAGGTTTGCGGTCCAGGTATCACCCTCTTTGGAAGTTTTCGCGGACCGCCAGAAACGATTCTTCGTGTTGTCGTGATTGTTCTTCTCGCCTCCTAATTTCCCATGTTGGGTGTAGTAGATGGAGACAGAAAGAATCTCTCTAGACGTGTCTGGCGTGACTCGAATCGTGGGGGTCCTTGCCTCCGTTTTTAACGTGAGTTCGGTTATGGGTGTTCGCGGAAATCTGAACGTTTTCTTGAGCTGCTGATCAAACCAGAGCAATCCAGCGATCTGATATTCCGCGGTGTCTTGATGATTGCTATGGGGCGAGCACGTCACCCTCCATTCTTGGCTTGCGATTTCATTCACTGCCTTCGGAAGATCATTGAGGCGTCCGTGAAAGTCATTTGATGGACTGAGAAAGATGATCGGGCACTCAATATGCTGTAGGTTCACGTCATCGGCGATCGTGTTGTTATAAAGGGGAATGTCTGTGGAACGATTGCTTATGCCCCCGCAGGACGGTGCGGCTGCTTTGATGCGTTTGTCAGCTGCGGCGGTCATCACGGCGAGTTTACCACCCATAGAATGGCCATACACTCCGAGTTTCTTACGGTCGACTTCCGACTGTTCTTCGAGAAAGGTGATAGCACGACGCGCACCTAAGGTGCAAAGAAACCACGGGTTGTTTCGTGGAGAATCGACTTCATCCAACGTCCATTCCGCTGGCGAGACATGGGCAAAAGCATTTCTCGGATTCCTGCAGGGGGCATGATAGGCATCGAGCGGGCCCCAGTCCGTGGTGACTTTGTAATTTGGGTGATCTCTAGCGTCATCCCAGAATAGCTTCACTTCCTTTGGAGTGACGTTGTAGTCTGGCGCATGGATTCGGCCTGCCCATGCGATGGAGATGGTTGCATAACCACGTTTAGCATTGGTGAGCACCGCACGGTAGTCCGCATACTGGCCACCGCCGTGAATCTGTAGCAACCCTGGCAGACTCATGGCGCCCTTGGGGTAGCCATAGATGGCTGCCATCATCGCTTTCTGACCTTTGAAGATGCCAATGCGATAGCGCAGGACTCTCAAGATGACGTTTTCCTCTTCCCATTCCTTGAGGACCTCGACCTCCAGCGGCTCTGCCTGTGGATCAAAGCCAGCCCACATTTCCCCGAGGGATTGCGGAGCAGTTTCGTTAACGAGTGGCGGAAGGGATTCTTTGGCCTGGCAAATTAGATAGGGTAATGATAGAAAGCCTAAAAAGCAGATGGGAAGAGATCTCATCGTCGATCAATCAAGATATGGGCTCTCCCTCTTTCTGTGCAGCATCGAGATGATCGCGAATCTTGGAAGACAAGGCGTTCTTTCCTGCTACGGTCAACTTATAGGCAAGCGTTAGGCTGAAATCGACTACCTGGAGACGCGCCCAACCGCTGGTGTTGTCGACAAGCTTGAGCAGTCCCGGCACAGCCTCAGCGTCGGCCATCATGGCGAGAGCCCATGCGGTGGCGAGTCGGATGGTTTCGCTTTTATGACTGAGATGTTTGCGAACGGCGGCAGCGGACGGTGCATCCTGAAATGATCCTAAAGCTTGGAGGGCAGTTAGGAGATGCTTCTCGGATGAGGCAGCCTTGGCCAGAGGTGCCCGAAATTGCCCGAGACTGGCATCACCCCCAATAGCCTGTAGAGCCTGGGCTGCGTATTCCCAGTTCTCTTCGTCGAGCAAGAACGCGCCAATCACAGGGACACTGGAGTCGTTTCCGCACAGCTGAAGTTGGCGTAAGAGATAGCCTTTGATAGATGCTGGGTAGTCCTCTTGTAGCTCTGAGCACAGCGTTTCGCGTAACAGCTTACGTTGAACTTGTTTCTCGGGCTTCCCCGCATGCATTACAAGCCCATGGATAACGTAGCGAGGCTTGTAATCGGTGCCGTCATCTATCACTTGAAGCATCCCGACGACTTGTCGAATGCTGTCCGCCCCCTGATTCAACAAGGTATCGTAGATCTTGGCACTCTCAGGCCAGGGCGCTCCATCTACTTTGCCGTACTCGTCTAAATCTGGCGTCTCGTTCACCAGGGCAATAATCTCTGCTGTCGGTTTCATAATTGAGTTTCCCAGTGATTGTTAGAAGGGGAGATGCCAGGGAGCTCGCATCGGTGGATTCACCAGGCGATTGGCCTGTTCGTCGCCGATGATCTCCTCCTTGATTGGATCGTACTTGATCTTGCGTCCTGTGCGGATGGAGATGTTTGCGAGATGAAGAAGTGTGGCGCAGCGGTGAGCGGCTTCGGCATGCCCTCCGGCTTGCTGTCGGGTCTTGACTGCTTCAGGAAAGCTAACCAACGGTTCCGGATCTGGCATGGCGGCAATCTTTGATTGGTCTTCTTGTGATAGGTCTTGTAGGGAGAGACCGCGTGCTTTTCTGCGAGTGTAAGGATCGCCCCATTCATCACTTTCCATCACGAGGGTTAAGCCATCGGCATACTTCATCTCGATCCACCCCCACATGGCGCAAAGTTCGGGATGGGCTGGCGGCGCATGAGCTTCGATCTCTACTGGACTGGTGTGGTCTTTGGCATAAGTCCACTGAAAGGGGTCTAACGAATGCTGCGCCATGTCAGCCAAGCCTCCTCCTTCGTAGTCCCAGTAGTTGCGGTGTGTGCCTCCCGTGCGTTGCCTCACATAAGACTTCATTGGCGAAGGACCTACGTAGAGATCCCAGTTCAGATTCTCCGGCGGCTCCGTTGGTGTAAGGTCTGCCCGCCCGCTCCATTGCTTGACCTTGAGACCGCCCTTGTGGTGATACACCACTGGGCAAGGATCAAGCAATCCACTGCTCATGATCTTGTGTCTGAGAATACTGCCCTTCTTTCGACTAACACCGAATCTACCGAAGGTGCCGATTTGAAAAATACGATTGTATCGCTTGAATGTCTCTACGACAGCTCGTCCCTCAGCGATAAAGCGCGTCATGGGTTTCTCGCAAACGACATCTTTCCCGGCCGCTGCCGCTGCCATGGAGATGAGCGCATGCCAATGAGGTGGTGTGGCAATGGCCACAACATCGATGTCCTTTCGCTCTAGAAGGCGGCGGAAATCCGAGTAAACCGTCTTGTTATCCTCCTGTCCTACGTACTTCACGTCGCACTTTGCCAGCATTTGTACATTATCGCCCAGCCGTTTGAATGTGCCCGGCCCTCGCCCGCCAGCCCCGATGAGTGCTCCTCCTAGGGTTTCACTGGGCGGTGGTACCTTGCCTTGACCACTGACAACATGGCTTGGAACGATTGTGAAACCCGCAGAAGCGGTAGCCGTCTTCTTGATGAATTGTCTGCGAGACGCGTTGCTAGGAGATTGAGATGGTTCCATAAATGAAGGCTATCAGAACGAACTTCCATCGACCCATCAAAAAAAACGATGAAGCGAAGACTTTGGAAGCTACGGTATTCTCGCTCAATGATTCGACCGCACCACGAGTCCTGAAAAGAGGAAAGATGAAACCATGAGTGAACCCTCTCTACTGAAAATGGATCCCGAAGAAGTGATCGGTCATGCAACGATGGCCATGGTTATAGCCTCTAATGAGGCGCGTTGCCTCGCTGAAGAGAAGGACATGAAATTCATCGCGCGACCAGCAGACATGTTTGTGTATGAACCGAAGCCGATGGAGTCTTGTATGGTGCGTGAGGGACAGAAGGATTGACGATTCTTGAGACGTCTCAGGTTGTCTGTACGGCCTGTTCCTTACGTAATTTCGTTGATGGCTGGCTACGGCGTACGTAATCGGTAAAAGCCTTTGGCTTCCTCGGTGCGAGCGGCGTCGCTATCGGTGATCGGCGCATCTAGCGGAGCGTCTGACAGAATGACGGCCCAGGAATCCAATGCTAAGTTGGGTGAGTATTCGACGTCACCAAGGGCGTCTGCGTCTGCTCCATCGACATTGAGGATGACGGTGTCACTCGTGTGTGTGATCGAGGATATGTACACGTTGCTATCGATGGGCTCAGGGTTGTCATCACCTCCAGGCGCAAACAGCTTACCGATGAACATCTGGAGCCCGGCGTCAAGACCGATGGTTCCCGAGGCGAAATCAATACCATTGTTAAGTACCGTATTCTCGCCTCCTGCTGCGAATGATGCGGTGCCGATGCCAAACGAAGCACCATCCGATCCGGTCCAATCGGGGCTCATCGCCTTACTGTCCTCACCGACAAGCTCTCCATCAAGGTAGAGGGCGATGGTTTGCGCGGCTGCGGGATCGCCATTGTCGACGTCGAAGGTCCAGATGACGGGCACGGATCCTGCGGCAAGCTGTTCTGCCGTGAGCGTGTGGTCGACCGTGGCCACGGTGTTGCCTCCATCGCCCACTGCGCGCAAGACAAGGCGATTGCCTGATTCGTAAACGATTGAGAATCCAATCGTCCCGCCGCCCGACTCCCAGATCATTTCGCGTTCCTCTTCCGTGGCACTGCTTGCATCGAAGTCGATGAAGACGCGAAAAGTAACGTCGCTGGTATCAGCGCCGCCGTTGAATGTCGGAAGCGTCTGGAGTGTATGCCAGGATTCATTGGGCTCGCCCAGTCGATCTTCTGGAAGGCTGGAAGCGTCGTTAGGATCTGAATTCTGGGTGACCTCGAAGCCGTCTCTATAGGTATCACCGTCGCTATCCTGCTCGAGCGGGTTGCTCTTAGGATCGCCATTGATCTCTTCGCCATCGGTGCGCAAATCACCATCGGTGTCGGCATTCAAGGGGCTGGTGGAGTGCATGTTCACTTCTGGGCCATCATCCACTCCATCTCCATCGGTGTCTGTGGCGTTGGGATCAGTGCGTTGATCATGCTCGGCGAGATCCCTTAGGCCATCGCTGTCTGAGTCCGCGCTACCGTCTTTGCTAAGATCGTTGAAATGAGCCCTTTCCCAATTGTCATCGAGATTATCGTTATCACTATCGATCTGCTTCACGGACGTTGCTGTGAGCAACTGATGGCGATCTGAATCAAAGCCTTCTGTGGCATCGCCAGGCTCAGGGGTCCAGAACACCTCCAGTGCAGACCCGCCACTTCGTTCAAACATCACGACTTCGACCGTGTGGAGCCCCAAGCTCAATGTCAGGCTACCTAACGAGTCATTTGGACCTCGGGTGCCCGGGAATGAGACGACTTCTACACCGTCAACGCTAAGACGCCCGCCGTCATCCGAATTAAACCCAAAGCTATAAGTGCCAGCTTCATTGATAAAGATGGTTGTCGCGGCAACGACCGCAAAGCCATCCACAGGGTCGCCAATCGCCTCGATGTTGTCAAAGGGCATGTCGTTTCCGAAATTCCCGAACGCGGCTCCGGAGCCCAAGAAATTGATCAGCGTGTGTTGGTTAAGAACCTCGCTAGAAAAAGTTGCTTCCTCGATTAGGGCATCAGCTTCCTCCAGGTTATTCAATCCACCCCGTGCTTTCAACGTGCGGACGCTCCAGACGCCTGGATCATCACTTTTAAGAGTAGGATCCGTTCCTTGAGCGACTTCAAACCCATCCCAGGCACCGCCACCATCGGAGTCGAGCGTTAACGGGTCGGTGTTTGTATCATTCACCTCAACTCCATCGCTTAAGCTATCACCATCTGTATCAGCAATGAGTGGTTCAGTTAGGTGGATGTTGACTTCGTCTTCATCGGTTAAGCCATCGCCATCACTGTCGATAGGTCCGGTGGTGCCCAACTCAGTTCCGGGATTCGCCAGTAGAAACTGCACATCGTTAGGGCTGATCACGCGTTTGTAGATTTGGATGTCGTCTATGCTGCCTGA
>JAACDM010000156.1 GCA_009936795.1 Verrucomicrobiaceae bacterium
ACAGATTGAATGCAACAGATTGAATGCAACAGACTTTGATTCTTGGCGATGCTGATTCCGGTGGCATAGGTGGCCCTGCGATGTTGACTCGACGCTGCTCGATTATCGATTTCGTTCTAGGCAACATCGTGTAGGCCGTTGATGATTCAATCTCGTAGTTGGCGAACTTACTATAGCAATGACACACAATCTACATCCAACATTCCTAGTCCTGGCCATCTCGTTCTTACTCTTGCTACCGCTTGCAAGCGCTCCGAAGAAGGTTTCTCATCCTGATTTCACCAAGGGTGATCCGATTCCAGAGGGTGCCGACCACGATTGGAACCTTGGCGCAACCGGTGCTCGTGGGTGGATGTATAGCGACAAGTTGGTCACCACCGATGCCCGTCAGATTCGCATTACAGAGGTGAAGAACGCTTCTCCTGCCGATGGTGCGTTGGAGGAAAGCGATGTGATTCTAGGAGTGGCTGGGAAGCTGTTCACTTACGACCCTCGCACTGAGTTGGGTAAAGCGCTAACCGTGGCGGAATCCGAAGCGGGTGGTGGAAAGCTAGCTCTTACGCGTTGGCGAGGTGGTAAGACTGAGGAGGTCACTCTTACACTGCCTGTGCTTGGTTCTTACAGTGCGACTGCTCCCTATCAGTGCCCGAAATCGAAGCACATTCTTGAAGAGGGCTGCAAAGTGCTGGCCGAGCGTATTGCCGAATCGTCTTACAAGACAAACCCGATCATCCGGTCTCTCAATGCCCTGGCCTTGCTCGCTAGCGGCAAGCCTGAATACATTCCCTTGGTGAAGAAGGAAGTGGAGTGGGCTGCGGATTACTCGGCCACGAGTTTTCAGACTTGGTACTATGGTTATGTCATTATGCTTCTCTCCGAATACGTCATGGCAACGGAAGATGACTCGGTCATGCCTGGCCTGAGACGGCTCGCGATGGAAGCTGCCAGTGGTCAAAGCATCGTTGGTTCATGGGGGCACAAGTTTGCAGGCAGCGATGGTCGCCTGATGGGTTACGGTATGATGAATGCGCCAGGGTTGCCATTGACTACTTCGCTTGTGATGGCTCGTGCGGCAGGTGTCAAGAACCCCGAAGTCTCGAGTGCGATTGAACGAAGCGCTCGTCTGCTACGATTCTACATCGGTAAGGGAGCCGTTCCATATGGCGACCACCATCCGTGGATCCAGACTCATGAAGACAACGGCAAGTGTGGTATGGCTGCCGTCTTGTTCAGTCTTCTAAACGAGCCGCAGGGGGCAAAGTTCTTCTCGCGGATGAGCATCGCTTCCCACGGCTCTGAACGCGATACCGGTCACACCGGGAATTTCTGGAATATCCTTTGGTCGATCCCGGGCGTCGCCCAATCCGGCCCTCAGGCCACTGGCGCGTGGATGGAAGAATATGGGTCCTGGTACTTCGATCTTGCTCGGCGTTGGGACAATACCTTTCTCCACCAGGGACCTCCTAACAAGGGGCGTGACAGTTACCGAAGGTGGGATTGTACTGGTGCCTACTTGTTAGCGTATGCCATGCCGTTGCGCGAGATCTACCTGACGGGCAAGCGCCAACCGATCGCGCCGCAGGTTAACGCGGCCACGGCCAAGCAACTCGTTCTTGATGGGCACGGATGGAGTAACAAAGACCGGCAGAGCGCCTATGATGGTTTCGATCAAGCCGCGCTCTTTAGTCGCCTGGTCAGCTGGTCACCTGTTGTCCGTGAACGTGCCGCTATGGCTCTTGCGCGTCATGAGAAGGTCCCCATGAAGCCTCTATTGGCAATGCTAGAGAGTTCCAGTATTGAAACTCGTCTCGGTGCCTGCCAGGCACTTGCTCAACTTAAATCCAAGGCGGCTCCCGCCGTGCCTGCTCTCCGCGCTATGCTCAAGCACGAGGATCTTTGGCTGCGTATCAAGGCGGCCGATGCCTTGGCCGCGATTGGCGATGCCGCCATGCCTGCCGTTCCTGAACTTCTCGAATTGCTCGCTCAAATGGATAAAGAGAAAGACCCACGCGGCATGCAGCAGCGCTACCTGTCATTTGCGCTATTCAATCGGCGGGGTGGGCTGCTCGGTCGTTCCCTGGAAGGCGTCGACCGCGAATTGCTCTATCGAGCCGTGCGCGCTGGGCTCAAGAACGACGATGGTAGAGCTCGTGGTAGTTTTGGCTCAGTCTATCAGCGGCTTTCTTTCGAGGAAATCAAGCCGCTGCTACCTGCTATTCACCGAGCGGTGGTTGAGCCATCGCCTAGCGGCATCATGTTTGCCGATGGAATCCGTAAGGAAGGTCTCAAGCTTCTTGCCACACACCGGATTGAAGAGGGGATGCAAGCTTGTGTGGATTACACGCGTAGTCAGAACCCATGGGCTAGCGAGAAACGCACACCCGAGGTGATGAAGATCCTGTTAGAATATGGTGCTCATGCGAAAGCCATGTGTCCTGAACTCGAAGAGATCGCTGCCGGATTCGCCAGTGGAGAGAAGGGCTTTCCAAGACGGCTAAGCCGCGACAAAACTGCTGTGATTCGCAAGACGATTCAGGCCATCGAAGCTTCGGACTATTGGCCAGAACTTATCAGGCTCAAGTAGACGTGTTAGTGCATTCGTAGATCTTGGCTGAACGCTGTCCGGTGGCTTAGGGTGCGACCACCTCAACGACGCCAAACCACCATGGGGTTGTTGCAGGATCGCAAGTGTCGGAGACCACCACACGCTCGAAGTTTGAGTCGATTTCAGTAACGGTTACGGTGCCAACGATCGGAAGGAATGAACTGGAATCAAGGCTCGTCGAGCACTTTGGCGTGTAGACGAGTCCCGCACCTTTGCGGCGCACAAATTCCAGCTGAAACACCCCGGTCGTAGGTTCGAGTTCGAATGCTGGTAGCCCTGAGGTTCCCGTGCCTGGAGCAAGGATGCTGGTGTCTGCTCCTGAGGCATCCATATTGAAGGCGTATTTGAGAAGATTGTTAATACCTTCGCCAAACGGCATGGCTAGAGGATTGGCCGCAGCGCCTGCGAGCCCAGCTTTTTCCGCGAAGTTCTGAACCAGACCTACGGTGTCGAGGGTGGCCATGGTGAATTCAGCGAAGCTGAGATGACTGGAGAATCCTGAAACTCCGAAGCTACTGATACCGTTTTGGTCAAGTGCATTGCTCGTCTCTACGAGTCCGAAGTAGGATTGCCCGGGTTCGAATGTCTGGGCAGGCAGCGTGGCGGAAGTGTGCGCTCCGCCCCGGTTAACTTCGAAGAATTCTGTCTCGTCAAACCCATTGAGGAAGATTTGCAGATTTGTCGAGCCGTTGGCCGCAGTGAGTGAACCTGGGTTGGTCCATTCCAAGGTGAGGTCTGACGTTGAGTCAATGGATTGGGCGTCTGTGAAATGCGATCCCGTTAGGAAAGGGATATTGGGGTAGGCCGACGATCCAATGGTGATCTCTTGGGTGACGGTGCCGAGCTCTCCACCTCTCAATGTGAGGGTGTAGGTCGCGTTGCTGGGAGACTCAGCGTCCAGCAGCGCTTCGGATGCATAATCCTGCTCCACAGTCCAACCCGTGTCTTCAAGATCGAATGATCGGCTACGGGAGATCCCGCCTCCGCGAATCGTGACCGAAGTGGCATCGTTCGGATTCCGTGCTTGGACACGTCCCCAGAGATCCCAGAATGACTGTGCGCCTTGCACCGTATTGTCCTGGGTTTGTCGGTAGTTGCGGCCTTTGTTTAGCCGCCAATCGGGAAGGACGGCTGCATTTGAGGTTCGCGAAAGGAAGGTACTCTCTTTGTCCGCTAGGATGATCGAACGAGGCCCCAGGAGCTGTGCTTGGAACGCCAAATCTGGATGAGACAATCCAAGTTCACTGTTCGTATCCACGACATGGGTCACCGTGAGGGCGGACGTTTGGGCGTCCCAATGGTAGGTACTGCGTTCCATGCCGTCCGCGCCCGAAGGGTCGCCGTCAGACGCCGTTCTCAAGGAATACCAGCACGCCTGGCGTTGACGCAGTGTTAATGCAGATTCGCCAGCCGCCGACGATGGTGTTGGGCGAGCCAGAGACCCGCTGAAAAACGGAAGACTCAGCTTGATCACCAACTGTCAAGATGGAGTCAGATGCGGTTGCGGTAAAGTCGCCCTCGGGATGGGAGCCACCGAACTCCCCGTTGGTGTCTACTTCGGGGGTGATGGTGAGGATTCCCGAGTCTTCATCCCACACATAGGTTCCACGTTCAATGCCGTCCGGCGCCTCAGCTTCGTCGGAGCCATCTTCAGCATGGAAATAGGTGCCATCGGCTAGGAATACAAGAATGACTGAATTGTTAGCTACTCCTTCACCCCGCTGCCAAGCGCCATCGATTGGGGAGACATGCGGGGAATAGACCGTGAAGATATCGCGCAGAAGCACGCGCGTCTGCAAAAGATAGCCTTCGACTCCGAATCCGCCAGCGCCATCGATTATCACTTCATTGAGGTTTGCGAGTTTGAGTTCGTAGCAATGCCCTGGTGTCAATGTTCCTGCCGGGATGGTGCCTGAAGTTGATCCGATGGTTGTCTCTTGATCCCAGACATCGATGTCTGAAATCTTGTCATTAATCTCGGCGGAAACGAAATTTGTTGGTGCGCTAGTAGGTCCCCATTGAAGCATGAACGGCGCTGCGGTGTTGATCGATCGAGCGCGTGAGGCATCTTCATTGGTAAGGTAGGGCACACTCGGATAATTTGGTGGTCCGAGCGTCACTTGCTGAACCAGAGTTCCTAACGTCCCGCCACTTAAAGTGATTGTGTAGGATGTGTTGTTGGGGAATTCCGTATTCGCTTCGGACTCGGTCTCGTAGATCTTGAACAGACACCATTCGCCATCGTTCTGTTCTAGCGGGGTATTCCCCGCTAGAACACTGCGGGAAATCGACACTGCGGTGGCATCACTCGCAGACCCCGTTTCCACGTCTATGGAAACGAACCATCCATCTTCACTCGGCGGAACGGTATTGTCGCTTATTTGGCTGTAGAAAGCACCTTTCTCAAATTCCCAATCTGTGACCGCAGCCTCAGCGCAGAGCAGAGTCGTTGCAAACAGCACGAATAAAGCGGCGGAACAGCGATTTAGTCAGGAAAGAGAGGCTAAAACAGGAGGTTTCATGTCGTCGATGGCCACGGAGGCGGAACGGGCAGTATCTGCATATTATAGAAACACCTATTAAGTATCGATATTTCTAGAGGTGTTTCTCCTCTGCCCCAGCCGACCGCCCTGTATTCCCTTCTCGAAACCTGCCGAGGCACTAATGGGCTTTCGCGTCGACGACATGGACGCGGTCGATCTCAGGATCGTTGAATATGGAGACGTCGCCTCCCGGCCAGCGAACGTTGACTTGATCGACCTTCGTCTGAGATCCCAACCCGAAGTGAGCTGTGTAGGCGTCTTGGCTCAAGAATGAATCGCCTGCCACGATCGCGTGGATCTGAGCATCCTTGGTGGTTTTGAGAGTGATAAGGGCACCGATCACCGAACGCCCTGGAGAGGGGCGAAGCAAGATCTCGATCCAATGGCTGGCATCTGCGGCTAGCGGCAGTCGATTCAAGTAGAGATGAACTTTGGATTGGAAGCCGCGACCGACGAAAGGGTACTCGCTGACGAGAAGATCTTCACGTCCATCTCGGTCGAAGTCTTCGGTGAGCACGACACGGGCATCGTATTCGAAGCTGGCTCCGAAGAGGAACGCGACGTTCTCAAAGCCTTCGCCTGCGAGGTTCAACTTGAGATGATTGTGCTCGAACCCATTCCAGGAAGAAAGCCCTTGGTTGAGTTCCAACATCGCTTGTGAAAAAACAGGGATGAGGTTGGGATTCTCCTTCGATTCTCCGGTGTAGAGGTCGTGGCACCAGTAGTTGGTGCAATAGTCTTTGGACGACTGGCCGCTGCGGAAGCCATTGGCAATGTAGAGATCCCGGTCACCATCGTTCTCGAAATCGAAGGCGCTCACGCCCCACGACCAGCCGGTGCGGGCGATTTGCGCATTCTGAGGGCTCTCGACAAATCCTTCTCCCTGACGAAGATACATTCGATTGCCATAGCCCATGGCAGCACGGTTCGCTTGATAGTCCGGGCGATTCTTGATCCCGGCATCAAAGCTGTCGAGACGGCGTGCCGTGCTGCTACTCATTCCGATCGCTAAGAGGTCCAGCTCTCCGTCCAGATTGTAATCTGCTAAACTGTGTGCCATGCCAAACAGCCGGTTGGGCGTAAAACTTTCCGAGATGTCTGTGAACGTTCCGTTGCCTTGGTTCCGATAGACATCCAGCCCGGCGTAGTCACTGACCACGAGGAGGTCGAGATGATCATCTCTGTCGAGATCGACGAACGAGGTGCTGTAAGTGCGTCTGAATCTCTTTGCGGCTAGGCCGCTGGCTTCGGTGATGTCGACAAAGTGCCCATCGTCGTTACGAAGTAGAAAGGAAGGGTGGCCATCATTGGCGTTATAGAAGGGGGTGGGCATTTGGCCGCCGACATACGACGGTTTGTACTGGGTAATCCAGAGATCGAGGTCGCCGTCACGGTCAATGTCTCCCGCCGTCATGGCGAGTGGCGCAAGGAGTCGCGGATGACGAAAGATTGGGATGCCGGGAGTTGGAAAAGTTCCTCCCGAAGCTCCTTTGTAGAGTGTCAGTCCACTGTTCTTGGTCACGGTGACGTAATCAACGATGCCATCGGCAGTGATGTCCGCGATGAGACCGCATTCTTCTTGAGGTTGCCAATACGTCAGGAACGGAGCGTCTGCTAGGGTGGGCTTCTTGGTCGCGAGCTGATTGTCATAGCGACGATTCCAACGCGGGATGATGATTTCCGTATCGCCATCATGATCGAGATCATGAAGCAGTACGGGATGGGCACTTTGGAACTCGTTCTTTCGAGGCGTAAACGTGGCGGCTTTGACAAAGCCCTGACGTTTCTGTCCTGAGAGCAATTTCAGTGACTGCACGCGGATCTGTTTCGCGCGGACTAGATCTTTGTCAGGCTCGCCATTCCAAATGACGAGAGCTTCTCCAGTCACCGCGAGACGCTTGGCGGGAGTTTCTAGGTGGAGCAGAAAGGAGATCGTTGATGAAAGTGTCTCCGGTTGAAACGAGGTGTGGTGAAACTCGGACTCAACCAGCTTGAGACCTTCACTCTGATGCTTGTCGAGAATGGACGCGAAGCCAGTGCGATCAACGGTCGCAAACGCTGCCTCCGAGTAGCGAGTTCGTGCAATGCCTAAGCCAATGTCATCATCCTGCGTTGCCTTTGAGGGATAGGCCCATTGATCACAAGCGATCCGTTTGAAGACATTCGAGGGTGAATCGGAGGATCGAAGGTCGTCCCACAGTCGAGTGATGGCGCGTTCGTAGGACTGCGCGAGTTTCTCAGACTTCCAGACACTCCGATCTAGCTGAGCGCGTTCTTGCAGGATGCGTTGCGCGTCGGGCGGGAGTTCCTGGGCCGAGGCTTGGCCAAGAACAAAGGCTAGTGCTTGTGCAAGAAAAAAAATCCTCACTTAATCCACCGTAACCTCATCGATGAACCAGCCAGCACCGTTGTCATCTGGGTTCTCATCTGGGGCGGTGAGGAATTCCCATTCGATGATGACTTGGCCAGCGCCAATGACTTCTACCGGAAGGCGCACGCGAGCTTGTTCCCAATCTTCCGTTGGCTCGGCAAAGGTGTACTTCTCCTGGCCTCGTTCGAGGATCAGCGAGAGATCGTCGGCCCTTAGGAAATTGAGGCGTCCACCTGCCGTTTGTGGATTGGGTAGGTCGAGTGAATGCCAGAATGTTAAGGTGGCTCTTCCGAGGCCAGCCAAGTCGATGACAGGCGAGCGCAAGGTGATGCCGACCCCTGCATCGCTCAAGATGCCGTCGACAAAGTTGGCATCGAGATCTGTGCCCGCCACATTGGCCCCCACCAATGGCCCGGGTGGATCTGCGGGTGCCCCGATTTCCCATGACGTGGTCGTCTCAATGCCTTCTGCAGCCACGCTCCAATCTCCAAGGCCTTCCTCGAAGCCATATTGAAATAATGGTGGTGGAGGTACCCGTACAACGCGGTAGTGTGCTAGAGTGCTTTCGAGGTCTGTGTCTGCAAGGACTGTGGTGGCCAGAGCGTCGTCTTCGGCGGCAGGGATCTCGGCCATGAGAGTGGTCCAAGAATCGCTCGTGAGATCGATGGACTTCTCAATCTCGAAGAACTGCCCTGGATCGGACTCCCACGTGAGACTGACCTCGCCGGAGGCGTCGCGTGTGATGTCGGTGATAGAGAATGCTCCTGCATCTCCACCGAAGGCGCGCAGCACTTCCCAGTAGGGTTCGAGTGGGTTTGTTTCGGGCTCGCGTCTAGCGGTGAAGGCGAAGTCAGGTACTTCATCGAGCCCACGGTAGATGTAGAGGCTCACACCGCTATCGCCAGTGGAGTCCCAATGGAGAAACTCCAGATCATGGATGCCAGCCGCGAGTTCGATTTCTATGATACTCGCGTCTCGTCCATCACTGGTGCCCTCTCCCTCAATGTCACCATCAATGGATAAGATAAAACCGCCTGCGTTGCTAACCACGAAGGTGATGAGGCCGCCGTGAGCGAGTTCGAACTCGCCCTCAGAACGGATCGCGAAGTTGTCGCGTGGCCCGAAGCCGTCGGTGTCATTGTCCCAGAGGGGATAGGGACGAGATGATGAAAGATGGATCGGCGGTTCAGCGGTGTCGTGAAAGTGAACGTTAGGCGTGTCGGCCTCAATTGATCTAAAGCCCGGCTGATCAGGATCCTCTAAGACCTCCTCTGCGTCGAAGCTATCGAAGATCTCTAAATTGCTGTCTGTCCAGACATGAACCGTCTTGAAAGTGCCATTCCCGACGATATTCGATGGCAAAGGTCCCGCCTCAGTTGGATTGGTTCCGGCGGAAATCTCCAACCCATCCACGCCGCCATCACCGTCGGAGTCTCCGTTGTTCGGTGAGGTGCCTGGCGTGGTTGCTGGATTGCTAGAATCATAGGCGATGTTAGGATTCTCAACGCCATCTAACAGACCGTCGAAGTCGGTATCGGGACGCAGCGGATGGGTTCCCGTATCGTTCTCGTCCACATACGTGCCCGTCTTCGTTTCTACGTTGTCTTCCAAGCCATCGCCATCGGTGTCCGCAACCTTAGGGGAGGTCCGGAGCTGAAACTCTTCGATGTTGGTCAAGCCATCTTCATCGGGATCCTCCGCGCTATCGTTCTTGGTAAGATCGAGTTCGTGGGTGGTTTCCCATTTGTCATCCATCCCGTCATTGTCCACGTCGTCGAACCCCGGGTTACCTGGATCCACAATGGGATTCACCAGTCGACCTGAAACTTTAACATTGTCAAAACCAATCCAACCCCAACCGCCTGCCGACGAGTCGAATACATCCACGGTGTAAGCCTCGGTGTCGCTGACGAAAGAAGCCAACTCGGCTGCTGGGATGATCACCTCTTGATAGAGATCATCATTGGTGCTGCGGGCTCCGGTCGCCACATAGGTGTCATCGCTCACCCGTCGAAGGCCAAAGCCCTGCGCTTTCGCACCTTCTTCAGCATCTGTAGAGGTAGCGAGATCAGCTGGTGATGATGGGAGGCTACCGTGGGCGTCGCCTCCGACGATTGAGATGGCCAAATCGCCGTCAGCAAGATAGAACTCTGGTGACCGTGTTAACAGGGTTTGATGGGCATTGTCCCTCACATTGGTACCGTCCTCCGCTTCGAAGACAATGGGGAGCATTTGGGAATCGCCGCTTGCCGGTGTGGGGAACGTCTCTCCATTCTCTGACGGATCGGCGATCGGCGTGAACGCGTGTGGTAGCTCCGCGTCGAAGGACACATTTGTCCAGCCTTGAGGGTCGCCGCCTTCGAAATCGAAGATGAGTTCAGCTGGGGTTGCCAACGTTCCCGGGACAACGACATTGTCGAAACCGATCCAGCCCCAGCCGCCTGCTGAGGAATCGAACACGTCGACCGTGTAAGTTTCCGAGTCGCTGACAAACGGAGCGAGATCTTCCGCTGAAATGATCACGTCCTGATAGATGTCGTCGTTCGTGCTGCGGGCTCCAGTCGCAACGTAGGTGTCATCGCTAACCCGGCGGACACCGAACCCCTGGGCTTTCACTCCCTCTTCAGCATCGGTCGAGGTTGCCAGTTCAGCAGGGGCTTCTGGCAGGGCGCCATGGGCGTCTCCACCGACGATCGCGACGGACAGCTCGCCTTCGCTAAGCATGAACTCTGGAGAACGAATGATGAGTGACTGGTGCGCATTGTCACGGACGTTGGTGCCATCCTCTGCCTCAAAGACGATTGGGAGCATTTGATAGTCTCCGCTCGCTGGCACAGGAAACGTAGAGCCGTTCTCCGAAGGCTCATTCGTTTGAGTGAATGCGTGGGGCAGGGTATCATCTGAAGATACCGTGGTCCATCCTTGGGAAGTGCCATCTTCGAAATCGAAGACGAGCTTGGAAGGTGGGAGCTTGCCCGGAATCTTGACTTTATCAAAACCGATCCAGCCCCAGCCACCGGCAGAGGAATCGAACACGTCGACGGTGTAAGTTTCCGAATCGCTGACAAACGGGGCCAGATCGTCTGCCGAGATGACCACGTCCTGATAGATGTCGTCGTTTGTGCTGCGAGCACCGGTCGCGACGTAGGTGTCATCGCTGACTCGCCGGACACCAAATCCCTGGGCCTTGACTCCCTCTTCAGCATCGGTCGAGGTTGCCAGTTCGGCAGGAGCTTCTGGCAGAGCCCCATGGGCATCACCTCCGACAATCGCGACGGACAGCTCGCCGGCGCCAAGAATGAATTCAGGAGAACGGATGATGAGCGATTGGTGAGCATTGTCACGGACGTTCGTGCCGTCCTCTGCTTCAAAAATTATCGGGAGCATTTGATAGGCTCCGCTCGCTGGCACCGGAAAGGTGGACCCGTTCTCCGAAGGCTCATTCGTCTGAGTGAAGGCGTGCGGGAGGGCCTCGTCCGAAGAAACCGTGGTCCATCCTTGAGAAGTGCCATCTTCGAAGTCGTAGATGAGATTGGAAGGTGGGAGTTCGCCGGGAATCTTGACATTATCAAAACCGATCCAGCCCCAACCACCGGCTGAGGAATCAAACACGTCAACGGTGTAGGTTTCCGAATCGCTGACAAACGGGGCCAGGTCTTCGGCACTGATGACGACAGCTTGGTAAAGGTCGTCATTGGTGCTGCGAGCTCCGGTTGCGACGTAGGTATCATCGCTGACCCGCCGGACACCAAATCCCTGGGCCTTGATGCCTTCTTCGGAGTCGGTTGCGAAGGCAAGCTCCGCTGGAGACTCGGGCAGGGCTCCGTGGGCATCGCCCCCAACGATCGATACTGACAGCTCGCCTTCGCCAAGGACGAACTCCGGCGAGCGGATGATGAGGGATTGATGTGCGTTGTCACGGACGTTGGTGCCGTCCTCCGCCTCGAAGACGATGGGAAGCATCTGATAGTCCCCGCTATCTGGCACGGGGAAGGTCGAACCGTTTTCAGAGGCTTCGTTTGTCTGCGTGAACGCATGTGGCAGCTCAGAGTCCGATGAAATGGTGGTCCATCCTTGGGAGGTGCCATCCTCAAAGTCATAAATGAGATTCTGTGCCCCTGAGGAACCTAGCATGCTTAGGCTGGCGAGCGCGATGATTGTGATCCAAGTGTGATCTTTCATAGTAGGGGTGGTGCGCAAGCGGACCAGATCTTGGGAATATAGGCCAGCCTTGAATTAGGCCTTTTTCAATGATTCTGCTAAAGACCCTCTTTTGAAAGGAAACGGCAGAGCTTCGTAGCCCGCCCGATATGCCGTCGATCTTCGGGCCAATAGGGTCCGACGGTCTCAGTGGCGAATGTCTTCACCAGGGGATCAATCTCCGGCGAGACGGAAGTCCAGCCATAACACCACACGGCAAGCACTCCGTCAGGGCGCAGAACTCGATGCGCTTCTTGATAGAAGGCCTCGACATTAAACCAATGCAACGCTTGCGCCACCGTGATAAGATCAATCGTCTCGTCCTCAATCGGCGCAGATTCGGCAGGGGCACATCGATAGCATATCTTGGGATGAGGCTGAGCTGCTAACTATTGCGCCTCGCTCGCATCTGTGGCAATCACCTTCTCAAAGTGATCCGCTAGAGCAATCGCTGCCTGCCCATTACCAGTCGCACAATCCCAAGCGACTATACCCTCCGGCACAATACCAGCCAACCACGCATACAGCTCACGCGGGTAGGTAGGTCGATGCGCGGCGTAGGAAGCGGCATCATCAGAGAAATAATCTTGAAAAGCCACCGCTGGGAATGGTTCTGGACCTCTGCTATGTTTATGCAATACCAAACTCCACCCCTTGTCATGAAGACTATCCTCAACCTCTGCTTCACCTACCTTCTTGTAGGCCCTTCAGTCTGGGCGGCCCCAGTCGTCACCGAAATTGTCGCAATCAATACAGGCGAGTTGGAAGACCGCGAAGGGTCGCTCTCCGCCTGGGTTGAGATCTACAATCCAGGCCCCGATAGCATCGATCTCATCGGGATGTACGCTACCAATGACCCTGATGAACTGACAAAGCACTTGTTGCCAAGGCTGCGGATCGATTCCGAAACTTATGGCATTCTCTTTCTCTCCGGCACCGGGTTTGCATCGCTGTTCAACGTTGAAGTTCACACCAGTTTCAAATTTCGTGGCAGCGATGACTACTTCGCCCTTGTAGCCCCTGACGGAACGACCATTGTCAGCGCCCTTGAAGATATCCAGCATCGCGCAGACACTTCCTTTGGTCGACTCGATCCAAGCGATGATGAGTTGGTCCTCTTTGGCACGCCGACCCCCCGTGCCGCCAATCTTGATCCTATCCTTGGTGTCGTAGCCGATACCGCCTTCAGCATCGATCGTGGTTTCTATACAGAAGCCATCACCGTCGAAATCACGACAAAAACCGAAGGTGCGCGGATCCTTTACACCACGAGCGGACGAGCCCCTAGCGAAGGCACCATTTTTTCCGGACCGATCGAGCACGTCTACGATGGCCCTATCACGATCAGTGAAACAACTGTGCTTCGGGCCAAGGCCTTCAAAGAAGGCTACGCTCCCAGCAACACCGACACACAAACTTACATCTTCGTGGCGGACGTTGTGAGTCAGCCGGAAATGAGCAAAACGATCACCGAGTCCGACGTCTACGGACCGCAAATGATCGATGCCCTCACATCCCTTCCAAGCATTTCCTTTGCCGTAGAGGATCTCGACGATGTGACTAGAGGGACGTCAGCTGGCAATGATACCGAATTCCTCACCTCAGTAGAACTGCTCAACCCTGACGGGACCAAAGGTTTCCAAGTCGATGCCGGAGTTTCACGTTTCGGTGGCTACTTCACCAACTTCGCCAAGAAGAATTTCCGACTCTATTTCCGCAAGCGCTACGGGGTCGCCAAACTCAAGTACCCACTCTATCGAGGGTTTGAGAGTGGCATCGCACCCGCTGAAGAATTTGACGCCATCAATCTTCGTTCTGGCTCGCATGACATGCGTCGCCGCGGAGCCTATCTATCCAATCGATTCGCTGATGATACGTTGTTAGAAATGGGGCACATTGCGCCTCATGGGCGATTCATGCATGTCTATTTCAACGGCCTCTATTGGGGACAATTTCATCTGCGTGAGAGGTGGAATGCCGCCATGTTCGCGAGCTACTTTGGAGGCAAGGAGGAAGACTACGATGCCATCAATGGGAACAACACAGGCTCTGAATTCCTTCCTGGCGATTCCTTCGATGGCACGGACGACTACTGGGATGAAGCACTGGCCCTTTCAAAAGGAGACACCCCATTCCAAGCGGTGCAGAATCATATTGATCTAAAATCCCTTTTCTCTTTCCAACTGACCTGGCTAAGCGGTCAGTGCGAGAGCGAATTCCAGAGTGCCGGATCGCGGTTGCGGGGCATTCCCTTCAAGTTCTACTTCAAGGATGCCGACGGCTACTTGCGCCCGGCCAATCATTCTCTTAACAATCGTGGGCCAGGCAACATGATGGAAGCGTTTCGAGAGGAAGATTCCCCTGAGTTTCGACTCTTGTTAGCAGACACCATTCACAAACATTATTTCAATGGCGGTGCCTTCACCCCTGAACGGAATATCGCACGCCTTCAAGCCCGCGTTGACGAAACCCAGAAGTCATTCGTTGCCGAGGCTGCTCGCTGGAATGGGGTGAACACCTCGGACTATAGTACCCCAGCGTATTGGCAGCGCTTTCAAGACAATTTGGTCGAGGACCACTTCCCAGACCTCACCAAAGACATGATCCGCAAATTCACGCGCGCAGGTTGGTACCCTGACAATATCATCGCGCCATCCTTCAATCAGATGGGAGGCGAGATCGAGTCGGGATTCCGTTTGGTCTTGAACGCAGGCACAATCTTTAGACCGCAGAAAGGAGATCTGGTCTACACGACCGACGGCACCGACCCGAGGCTTCCAGGTGGCGCTCGGTCCGCTAGCGCGATAACGTTTGAATCGGCCACGCCCGTGATCCTCACAGAAACCACAACGATCAAAGCGCGCACTTTCGATCTGGACGGTCAGTGGAGTCCTCTTACAGAGGCGACCTTTCAAACTGGGAAAACTCCTGTTCCTGGAGACTTGATCATTTCTGAATTGCACTACCGTCCTGCCGGGCCCTCAGCGCCTGAGATCGAGGCTGGCTTTGAATCTCGGACTGATTTCGAGTTCATCGAACTGTATAACCGAAGCAACGAGACGTTGAGTTTGGCCGAAGTTGCATTGGTCGACGGCGTACGGTTCGAATTCGCGAATACTGCAGTGAAATCACTCGGCCCTGGCGAAGTCGTGGTCATTGCCGCGAACATCGAAGCCTTTGAAATGCGCTATGGCACGAACCTTCCACTCGCTGGTGTTTTTGATAGTGGAAAACTCAGTAATGGCGGAGAGAAAGTTCGGCTTTCCTTACATGACGGAGCGGTCATTCAGGAACTTCAATACAATGATAAAGAACCTTGGCCAGTCGAAGCCAATGACGATGGCAAGAGTCTCACATTCAAGGACGTCACGAGCCTGCAGGCTATGGACGATCCCGAGCAATGGCAAGCAAGCAACGCCATCGGCGGCACGCCCGGCACACTGCTAGGCACTGCTCCACCTGCAACGGGCTCTGACAATGACCGCGACGGGCTACCTGAGTTTGCTGAAATGGCACTTGGTTCCAGTGATAGCGACCCCACCTCCGGCCCCAATCATGTGTCCCTGACACATGAAGCCAATCAATGGATTATCACCGTCGAGAAAAGCGCTCAGGCCACAGCCGATCAGTTTCAGCTGGAAACGTCGTCCAATTTGCAGGTCTGGACGACCAATGGCCTCGATTTCGATGAAGAAACTGCAGAAACTCTAAAGTGGAGTTTAGACTCGTTCGACTCTGCTCAACAGTATGTGCGGTTAAAGATCACAACCCCCTAAGAGTAGTCTCATTTCCGCCGTGACTCATGGCAAAGGTCGGCCACAGCGGTCCCATGGTAGCACGCTTGATTTGCACACTTGGTTTTCTCTTTGCCGTCCTTTCGGCTTGGGCTGATTCCGTTTCTTTCAATCGCGATATCCGCCCCATCCTTTCAAATAATTGCTATGCATGCCATAGGTTCGACCGGAACAAGCGGAAGGCGGACTTGCGGCTCGACACGCGAGAGGGAGCCATCGCAAACGTCATCGATACCGACAGCTCACCTCCGCCAAGAATGAAAACGGATGATGAGAGATTGGTGCGCATTGTCACGGACGTTGGTGCTGTCTTCCGCTTCGAAGCCGTAGATGAGATTGGAAGGTGGGAGCTTGCCGGGAATCTTGACATTATCAAAACCGATCCAGCCCCAACCACCGGCTGAGGAATCAAACACGTCCACGGTGTAGGTTTCTGTATCACTGGCAAACGGGGCTAGGTCTTCAGCACTAATGACGATCGCTTGGTAAATGTCGTCATTGGTACTACGAGCTTCGGTTACGACATAGGTGTCATCACTCAGGCGTCGGTCGCGGTGGCAAGCTCAGCTGGGGATTCTGGTAGGGCGCCGTGGGCGTCCCCTCCAACGATCGATACTGATAGCTCGCCTTCACCAAGAATGAACTCAGGGGAGCGGATGATGAGTGACTGATGGGCGTTGTCCCGGACGTTGGTGCCGTCTGCTGCCTCGAACACGATAGGAAGCATCTGGTAATCGCCACTGTCGGGCACGGGAAAGGTTGAGCCGTTCTCCGGCGCCTCGTTCGTCTGGGTGAACGCATGCGGGAGCTCTGGGTCAGACGAGATGGTAGTCCACCCTTGAGAGGGGCCATCTTCGAAGTCGTAGACGAACTCCTGCTAGCAAGCTGATGCTGGCGAGCGCGACGATGGTGGTCCAAGCGTGATCTTTCATAGTTTGGGTGGTAGCTAAGCAGGTCAGGTCTTGAGACGATAGGCCAGACTTGTATCAGAAATGTTGCTTCCTTAATAGCCCGCCGCCTGGCCATCTTTGCGGACCTCGGAGGCTCCATAGTAGACATCGTTCTCAGCGTCGTAGCGGATGGCTTGGTAACCTCCGTAGGGGCCTTTGGCATATTGGACCTTGTGGCCGCGTTCTAACAGGCTGCGAACAGTGGCGTAATCGAAGCCGCTTTCCAGGTTCACGTGGCCTCCGTCAGTCATCACTTCGCCAGTCGGTTGGGAAGAGCCGGTATGGACCACACGGGGAGCGTCGCCCGCCTCTTGGAGGTTCATGTCGAAATCGATCATGTTGATCATGATCTGCACATGCCCCTGTGGCTGTGTAGCACCTCCCATGACACCGAAGCTCATATAAGGCTTGCCATACTTCGTCACGAAGGCCGGGATGATGGTGTGAAACGGGCGTTTGTTAGGAGCATAGGTATTGAACATGTCCTCACGAAGATCGAAGAGTTCACCGCGATCTTGCAGGCAAAAGCCCAAGCCATCCGGACAAAGCCCGGAACCGAACCCTCGGTAGTTGCTCTGAATGAGTGAAACCATGTTGCGATCTTTGTCAGCCACCGTGAGGTAGATCGTATCGCCTTCCTCAAGCGATGGATTGCCAGGATCATAGGCCATGCCTGCGTGTCTCTTGATCAGGGCACGTCGTTTGTCTGCGTAAGGTTTAGAAATGAGTTCAGCGGTGGGGAGTTTATGAAAGTCGGGGTCCGCGTAAAACTTGGCTCGGTCTTCAAAGGCAAGCTTCTTCGCCTCGATCAGCCAGTGCAGGTGGTCTGGGCTGCCAAAACCTGCGCCTCGCAGGTCATAGCCCTCTAGTACATTCAGCATTTGCAAAGCAGCGATCCCTTGGCCGTTAGGCGGCAGCTCCCAGAGTCGATAGCCCCGGTAAGAGGCGCTTACGGGCTCGACCCAAGTCGAGGTATGTGCCGCGAGATCTTCGGCTGTGAGAAAGCCCCCGACACGCTTCATAAACACATCGATCGTTTGAGCGATCTCTCCTTGGTAGAAGGCATCGCGTCCGCCTTCGGCAACTTTCTGTAGGGTAGATGCCAGGGCAGGGTTCTTAAAAATCTCTCCTTTCTTCGGGGCCTTGCCATCAGGAAGAAATGTTTCGGCGAATCCTTCATAATCTTTGAAGACCGTCTCCCCTGACCGCCATCCTGACGCGATGACTTCCGAAACCGGAAAGCCTTCTCCCGCATAGTTGATGGCGGGCTCTAACAACTCCTTCATGGGAAGCTTACCAAACTTCTTGTGAAGGGCGAACCAGCCATCGATACAGCCTGGCACGGTGACTGGGAGCGGACCAAACTTTGGAATCCTCTCCAAGTTGCGTTTCCGAAACTCTGCTAGCGTAAGGCTCTTGGGGGATCGCCCACTAGCATTGAGTCCGTGGAGTCTCTGGGTCTTGCCGTCCCAGACGATGGCGAAGAGATCGCCGCCAATGCCATTCCCGGTCGGTTCCATCAGTCCAAGGGCGGCATTCGCCGCGATGGCGGCATCGATAGCGTTGCCACCTTGCTTCAGAATATCGATAGCGATCTGCGTGGCCAGTGGCTGACTCGTGGCCGCCATGCCATGTTTCGCAATGACTTCGGAACGCGAGGCGAAGGTTGCACCAGTGAGGCGATCGTTGGCAATCGTGAATGAGGTCCATGCCAAGGTGACCAAGAAGAATGGGATCAAATACCTTTTCATCCTAGGATCGTGCACAATTCTTCACATTTATTCTAAGGATATCTTACGCTGAGCCGTTGTGATGGGTGAGAACGCCTCCATGAACGAGATTTCCCACCTGCCTTTGGCGCAAGATGAAGCGCTGGGTTCCCTGGCTGTCGCGGCCTTTGGCATGATCCTTCGCAATTCGCCTTACTGCCAGATTTCACTCGCTACGGTCCGCGACTGGGCCAAGGCGAGCAAGTCCGGCGACGAAGACGGTTGGCGGGCGGAGTGCGTGCAAATTATCGAGAAAGCGATGCAGCTCTGAATGGAAATGCAAAGGACGACCCGCTACTTGGAACCAATCTCCAATCCGTCTAGCCATGGGGACGTCAACTCTGGTGGCATGCCGCCGAAGGGCTGGTAGGCAGGCAACTGAATCATGCTGACGCTGTGATCCTGAGCCGCGATGTAGAACAAGGCTTCGGCACAGTCATCGGTCTGGATCATCGTCTTACGGTGCTCTTCGGCCGGTAGGACAGGCCGCTGCTGGACGATTGGCGTGTTCGCTTCACCAGGCGCGTATTCGGAAACGACGATTCCATGGGAATTCAACTGAGCGCGAGCCGTGAAGAGCATGCCTCGAACTGCCCATTTGCTCGTCGTGTAAGGCACACCCGCGTAAGAATCATAGCCATGACCAGCCGTAGAGGACACGACGACGATTTTTCCCCCACCGTTCTCAGCCATCAGCGGGATGACGGCTCGCATCATGTGGACAACCCCTAGCACATTGATATCCATCACGCGCTCCCAACTCTCTGCGCTAGCGACCTTATCAGGATCTTCATGCCCCATGAATCGATCTGGCGTGTTGATTCCCGCGGTGTGAATCAGCGTGTCTGGCGTGCCAATCTCTTGCATTGCCTTGGCCACGCTTTCGGCATCAGCCACATCGCAGATGATTGGTGTGATCTTTTCCGATAGCGCCGACGATTCTTCCAGGGAAGCCATCGTCCGGCCCAGTACGTAAGTCATGGCACCAGCGTCAGCAAATCGCTTGGCTACGGATTGCCCCATCCCGCCACCGCCACCAGTGACGACTACCACCTTGTCTTGCCAATCGAGAGTCATGCCCTTGGCCTACACACAACGGAGCAGCGAATCCACTCCCAACCCCATGTCCTCCCCACCATGACACGGCAATTAGGGGTCAGCCGACATGCCGAATGGCAATCAACCGCAAACGTTTGCATCTTGGGCAGTATCCCAATGAACGCTTCTGATAGGACAATGCTGCCGCGCGGATGCCGGGCAACGGCTTGGCATAGTTGCATTTGGGGCACTCCATGATCCAGCCTCGTGTGAACGGAACTCCGTCTTCGGCCGTTGAGGGAATCATGCGTTGAGCAACAAGGCAAATGATAGCAATAGGAACGCAAAGATAGATCCAGAGAGTGGGGTTCATCGATGATTGAGCGATCTGGAAGGCCTGGTTATAGGTAAACCAATCCCGGGCGGCTACCGTGTTGGCTTCGTGGCCCATGACCGCTCCTCCAAGTGCGTATTCTCGTACCACAGCAGCACCCCCGAGGGTGGCTTGCCAGCCAGTCGCTGCTCCGCCGAGGGCCCACCAGCCAACGGCAACGCCGCCGAAGGCCAGTGCTCCTACCGCGACTCCCGCGAATGCGAGACCTCCCAGGGTGATGCCGCCAATCGAGATAAATCCGCAGGTGAACGCTCCGAACACAATTGGGCCCACCGCGAACGAACCTGCGGCAATGAATGGGCTAATGGCAATATCACCCAGAGCGATCCAACCCTTGGCAACTTTTCTAACAGGCTTGCCATCGAGGATTTGGTTGAGACGCCGGTTACCCGTTAGAATCAGGACAACGAGCACGGCGGAGTAGACAAGCGGTAGTCCGACAATTGGAATAAGGTACGCTTGTTGACTCAAGTAGTATCTGCCGAAGAACAGGATACCAAACATCGTCACCAGGAAGATCCCAACCAGCGTAGCCGTGAGTTTGGTCATCTTAATGACCTCGTTTAGCTTCGAACCAAGCGCCAAACAAACCGATGATTGGCCCGAGAACCATCCCCAACCATCCCCAACCATCCGCTGGCAATCACCGAGTTGGCAGCAACAGGCACTTTCGCTAAAGCCGCGGTTGGGGCGGCTGCCGCTGTGGCGGTCGTTGGTGTCATCGCAGGCAGTGCGGCTAGCACCACGATGGTGAATGCTGGTCCCGGGCGGGCTCTGACAAGAACGCCCTCTACCAATGCGTGGACTTTGTCCTTAAGCAACGTGCGCCCGCACGAGAAACGCTGTTTCACTGCATTCTCCGAAAGCTCTAACGCATCGGCGATATCATGCACACTCTGATCCTCACGATAGAACAAGACCAAGGGCTCACCGTAGTTCTCTGGCAACTGTGAAAGGGCCTCCCAAACGATCGCACTCTCATCGTCAGCCATGACCTGATCATCCGGTTCTAGATCTGGAGGAGGCAGTCCATCAGCCGCACCAATCGGATCCGGGTGACCGGTGGCCTTGCGGCTCTCGGCCCGGCAGGCATTTCAAGCTAGATTCCGAGCGATGTCGCAGAGCCAACTCTTGAATTTCGAGCGGTCTTTCAAGGTGCCGAGATCACGCCACGCATTGACGAACGTTTCCTGGGCAATCTCCTGGCTCTGGGCGAGGTTGCCACACAGGCTGTAGGTCACAGCACGGACAAGAGATTGATACTCCCGGACGACGCCGCCGAAGGCATTGGAGTCCCCGGCCAGGCTTTGTTCGATAAGGGTGGATTCTGAGTTCATAGCACCCACGAGTGGTCACGTAGGAGGATGAGGTGACAAAGAATCTGAAGAAAGTTAAAAGGGGCGAATCATGGACAGGCTCTCCAGGCCGGGCCAGATTGGCATGCTAGCGCCTTCATGAAGTCTCTCCCTACCGTTCTTCGAAACTACTTTCTCGCCGGGTTGGCCTTTGCCATCCCTCTTGTGGCGACGGGCTGGCTGCTGGTCCTCGTATACAAGGCGGTGGAGAAAGTGAGCACGCCGATTGTGGCGATGCTCTTACCCGATGAAATAGACCCGCACCGGGTTGTCGTCAGCATCACGGGATTACTCGTCATCCTCTCCATCATCTGCGCGCTGGGATTCATGGCGAGGAATGTCATCGGCAAACGAGTTCTCGCAGCCGTGGACACCTTCTTCATGGGCATTCCGGTAGTTGCCTTCATCTACCGCTCGCTCAAACAGGCCGTGGATTCGTTAAAATCGATGGGCCCCACCCAGCGATTCCAGCGTGTTGCCTATGTGGAGTATCCGGCACCGGGTTCGCGATTGATCGGCTTTGTCACTGGCCAGTACCACGACACACAGCTAGACAAGGGCGTCACCACTATTTTTGTGCCGACTTCACCGAACCCCATGACAGGTTTTGTCATTGTCGTAGAAGATGACAAGGTCATGGAATCTCAGCTCTCCTTAGAAGAGGCTACGAAATTGGTCTTCTCTGCAGGCTTGATCGCTCCCAAGACTCTTCATTGATCAAGACCTAGAAGGAAGGATTCCTTTCTCGCCTAGCGATCCGCGCTCAAGTACCAACCAGAACAGAATGAGAGAAACAGAACCAAAAAAAGCCTTCTGCTAGTGTCTATAATCTCTCATTCGATGCCACCTGAATTTGACAAATCGATAGTTCATCTCCTGACCGACACTATTGAAGCGAAGAGGCAAGGTTCAGCG
>JAACDM010000727.1 GCA_009936795.1 Verrucomicrobiaceae bacterium
GCCGCGTTTGCTGAGTTTCTCCATGCCGGCGCTGATTCAGAATGAACTCGTCTCTGAGTCTGCCATGTTTGAAGATGTTGCTGCGAGTGTCTTGGGGAAGAACGCTGCCTGGAGCGAGCAACTCCAGTTAGGCATGAATACGTGGAGGAGGAACTTGGACCGATCACTGAGTCCGGACTTTCTTGGGTATCATGGCGTGGCTATTGCCGATGTGGATGGCGATGACTTGGAAGATGTGTATCTTTGGCAGCCTGGAGGATTGCCGAATCTCTTGTTGAAACAGCAGGCAGACGGGACCTTGGTTGATATCTCAAAGAAGGCGCGTGTGGATTGGCTTGACAACACAACAGCGGCCTTGCTTGTGGATTTGGACAACGACGGCGACAAGGACCTGGCGTTGGCCACGAGAACAGCCTTCCTCATCTCGGAAAACAATGGGAAGGGAAGGTTTTCGTTGCGGGAACGCCTTTCTAATCTTGGTTCAGGCTATTCGCCAACGGCGGCGGATTACGACTTGGATGGCGATCTCGATCTCTTGATTCTCCGTTATGCGAGTGATAACAATAAGACAGGTGACTTTCCTACGCCGCATCCGTTTCACAGCGCTCGCAATGGCGGGGCCAACGTGTTGCTCCAGAACCAAGGGGACTTTGGCTTTCTCGATGTGACCGATGATGCTGGGCTCGGCGTGGAGAATTACCGTTTCTCCTTCGCCGCGTCTTGGGAGGACTTCGACAATGATGGTGATCTCGATGTCTACATTGCGAACGACTTTGGGCCGAATCAGCTCATGCGAAATGAGGGGACGCATTTCATCGATGAATCGAGTGGCAGCGGGTCGCAAGACTGGGGCTTCGGCATGTCGGCGACATGGGGCGACTATGATCGGGACGGTGCGATGGATCTCTATGTTTCTAGCATGTTTTCCAGTGCGGGGAATCAGATTGTGGCTCAGTCAGACTTCAATCCGACGATGCCAGAAGAGACGCGGAAAAAGTATCTCAAGATGGTGCGGGGGAACTCGCTGATGCGCAATGCGGGCGGGGGACGCTTCCATGACGTGACTAACCCCACAGCTGAAGGCTTTGCCGGTTGGGCCTGGGGCTCCAAGTTTGCAGACTTGAACAACGATGGCTGGGAGGATCTTTATGTGGCCAATGGTTACATTTCCCAACCTGACATGGAAGACTTGTGAATGTTCTTCTGGAGGCGGGTCGCGCCTCAAATACCGGAAGAAGGGCTGAAGCCCACGGCGACGCCAGGCTACACGCGGAACTTTCGAGATCTCAATGACAAGGTTGCGCAAGGCAAGTCCTTTAGTGGCTATGAGCGGAATCCGCTATTCATGAACTTGGCGGGCAAAGGTTTCTCTGAAGTGGCGGGACTGTTTGGCGTTGACTATGACGACGATGCCAGGGCTGTCGCTGTTGTCGATTGGGACCGCGACGGTGATCTCGATCTTTGGGTGACGAATCGCACGGCACCTCAGGTGCGATTGTTGAAGAATAACCAGGGGGCTCCAGGGACGTCAGTGGCCATTCGGTTGATAGGAAATGGGACCACGACGAATCGGGATGCCATCGGTGCTAGACTCACGCTAACCCAGCCGACCGGTAGCCAGATCCGCACGGTGCACGCGGGCGACGGCTTTCTGGCGCAGTCAAGTTCCTGGACACATTTCGGTGTCGGTGAATCTAGCAAGGATAAACTCGACTTAAGTGTGCGTTGGCCGGGAGGTGACACGGAGTCGTTCACTGGTTTGGAGTCTGGAATGCGTTACTCCATCACTCAAGGTTACGGAAGTGCGACCCCGGAGAACCGTGCAGCAGCGGCCACATTAGGGGGTGCCGAAGAAGAGGCGGCCGCGGCTCCGGTGAAGCGCGGCTTCTGGGTAGCAAACCAGGTGCCGTTTCCTGAACTTACATGCACCGATAGCAAGGGCGTTGCCCGTAAGACGACTGACTTTATTGGCAAGCCGGTGTTGATCAATCTGTGGGCGACATGGTGTCAGCCATGCCTTGCCGAGTTGGCTGAATTAGGGAAACACGGCAACGACTTGCTTGCCCAAGGAGCCATGATGCTCGCGCTCAATGTCGATGGATTGGCGGTGGATGGCGGAACCGAGTCCAATGCGAATCCTGAGGAGGTGCTAGCGAAGATTGGCTACGGCTTGCCTCATGGCACGGCGCGGCAGGAGAATCTTGCCAAGGTTGAGCTGCTCATAAAGTATCTGACGTCGCGCCGAATGCCGCTCTCCATTCCCACGAGTTTCCTTGTCGATGCCAAAGGAAACATCGCTGCCGTGTATTTGGAGCCGGTCGGTTGGAACCGAGTGTCAGCGGACCTAGCATTGCTCAATGCATCACCGGCGGAGCAGCTCAAGCGCGCTACGCCGCGAGCTGGGCGTTGGTTTATGGATCCGCGACAGGTAAAACGCGATTCCTACCTCAGTGACTATGCGACGCTTTTTGCTAAGAACGGATTTCCTGAGGAATCTCAGAGGCTCTATCAGTTAGCGAAACCTAATCAGGCTGACCAGAGTGCACAGGAGTTCTACAACCAAGCGAAGTCTGCCTCACAACAGGGAAAAACGAAGGAGGCGATGGATTTTTATCGTAAGGCGATAGAGTTGGACCCGGATTACGGGCAAGCGTTAACCGGATTGGGCGCCATGCTGCTCATGCAGAAGAACCTCGACGAAGCGCAGCCACTTTTTGAGAAAGCCTTGAGTATTGACCCCAACCACGCCACTGCCCTGGTCAATCTAGCGATGATCGATCAAGCGAAAGGGGATAGAGATGGTGCCCTTGCCCGTCTGCAGAGAGTCATCTCGAGAAATCCCGAGTATGTGGAAGCGCACCTGAATATAGGATCACTGCTAGCCTCGATGAAACAGCATGAGAAGGCGATGATCCATTTATCCAAAGCCGTCCAGCTCAGTCCGAACCGTCTCCACGCTCACCTTAATTTGGCGTCGGTCTACCTGGAGACCCAGCAGTGGGCCAAAGCTGAAGCGGGCTTCCGCGCCGTCTTGAAACTAAATCCCCGCACGGGGCACGCTCACTATGGGCTTGGTTTGTTGCAGGCGAAGAAGGAACGGCATGAAGATGCTGTCGTCTTCTTCAAAAATGCGATCGCTCTCGGACGAAAGAATCCCAAGACCTTCACGGAATTAGGGCGTTCGTTGCTCGCGACCGGCGACAAAGCTGGGGCAACGGAGGCACTGAAGGCAGCTCTCCAGCTAGACCCAGACAGCGAGGCGGCGAAACGGATACTGCGAGAAGTTGATTTTCCAACCGAATAATCTGATTTTAGGGGGTTATTTAGGCTTGCCGATAAATTGTTCGAGAGCA
>JAACDM010000728.1 GCA_009936795.1 Verrucomicrobiaceae bacterium
AATCAACCCACTGATGGCCCTGGCAAACTCAGCTTCCCCATGTTCGGGGACGAACCGGGAGTAGCCCAGGAGTTTCAGACACTCACCTTCCGCATGGAATCAAACGATGGTTGGCAGTGGAGCAGTGCCGGAGACCAACCTCAGTACGCACGCGATGAATTTGGCCGACGTGCTCAGCTTGCCCTGGGCCAACCTGCTGCCCACGGGCGCTTCCTTCACATTTATATCAATGGCGTCTACTGGGGCGTTTACAACGTGGTCGAAAGACCCGACGCGGGCTTTGCCGAAAGCTACATTGAGGGCGCAAATCGCGATCTCTGGGAAGGCCAAAACTCTGGTAATACCATCAATAGTGCGCGCAATCTGAATACGTGGAATACCTACAACACGGTCGTCAGCCGAATTGGTAGCGCCAGCAATGATACCCTGCGCGACTCTCGTTACCTCGAAGCTTGCGGCTTCGCTAGCAATGGCACGCGAAACTCGACCCTCCCCATTTGGTGCGATCCTAACAACAACATTGATTACTTTCTCGTCAACTGGTATGCGGGGAATAGCGACTGGCCATTTAAGAACTATTACGGCGGTATCGACACCCAAACGACGCGCACCGGCTACAAGTATTTCATGTGGGACGCCGAATGGTCTCTCTTGCTCCGATCAAATCTGAATACCAACAAAGTCTCTGATTTCCGCGGCATCGCGTCACCCAATGATGATCTCGAAGAGAGCCCTGAGTTTCGCCTACGCTTCGCGGATCGCGCCCATCGAGCCCTCTTCAATGGAGGTCCACTGAGCCCCGAAGGCTCGCAAGCTCTCTACGACGAAGTCACCACCCAGCACCGGAGCATCCTCGTTCCCGAAGCCGCCCGATGGGGCGATCAACATGGTCAAGACCGTGATGTGACCGATTGGGAAGCGGAGTACAATGAAATCATCAATGACTGGTTCCCCGCGCGCACGGGCAATTTCCTCAACCAGCTCCGCGCTCGCGGTCTTTATCCTGACATTGGCGCACCAGCCTACAGTCAACACGGAGGATCCGTGCCTCGTGGTAGCGGCCCCACCCTCATGGTGCCGGACACAGTTAGTCGAGTCTATTACAGGTTCGGAAATGAGGACACCGACCTCACCGACTACGAGCACTCGCTTGACCCACGTCTCGTCGGCGGCGCCATTCATCCTGACGCTGTCCGCATCGACCTCAACAGTGGGGGTGGAAGAGGCCCCGTGCGAACACGCTACCTACGCAGTGGGGCAACTTGGAAATACCTCGATGACGGCTCCGATCAAGGAATCCTTTGGCGAGCGAGAAACTTCGATGACGCAGCCTGGAAGTCTGGCCAGTCGCAGCTCGGCTATGGCGACGGCGACGAAGCAATCGAAATTGATTTCATTGATGCCAATCCCAACCAAGGCGGCATTCAGAAGAACGCCACGACCTACTTCCGCACGACCGTTTCCATTCCAGATCCCTCAGTCTTCGACCACTTCGCCGTCGACTACACTTATGACGACGCAATTGCAATCTACGTAAATGGTGTCGAGATCGCCCGCCGGGGATTGCCTAGCAATGCCGCCTTCGACGACTACGCCGACGACGGCGATGGTGACAATGCCACGCGCACGGCCATGGTCCCCCCAAGCCGCTTTCTCGCAGGCATGAACACGATCACGGCCGAGGTGCACCAGCTGAACGCCACCAGCTCTGACCTCAGCTTCGACCTCGAACTCACGGGCAACCCAACCGGTGGCGGCGGGAATACCGTGTCGACCGATCCCCTTGTATTGACCGAGCCCGGCTGGCTCTTCTCACGCTCCTATGATCCCGGTACAGGTGAATGGAGCGCCCTGAACACGGCCTACTTCTCTATCAACACGGTACCTGCGGACGCTAGCAACCTTGTCATTTCGGAACTGCACTATCATCCGGCCGAACCCTCCACCCCCGAGGAACAGGCCATCTCCTCAAACCGTGACAACTACGAGTTCATCGAGCTCCTCAATGTCGGCACACAGACGATCGATCTCACGGGCCTACGCTTTACCGAGGGCATCGATTTCTCCTTCGCAGACAACACGTTGCTTGCACCCGGTGCGCGATTGGTCCTCGTCCGCCATCGCTCGGCGTTTGAAGCTCGTTACGCTGCTAGCCTCGCCGAGATCACCATGGCCACAGACATTCTTGGAAACACCGAATACAGCGGTCGACTCGACAACGACGGTGAACAAATCCTACTCCTCGATGCCCAAGGGGCGGTGATTCAAGACTTCACCTACAACGACCAGCTCCCATGGCCAACTTCAGCTGATGGCCATGGTGCCTCGCTCTTGCTCGTCAATCTTGGTATTCCCATCCCAGACCACACCGTCGAGACCAATTGGCAAGCGAGCGAGGGGGTAGGTGGAACGCCAGGGCAACCTGACGGCGACATCGTTGTGGAAGCATTTACCATCACCGCTGCTCCGGACTTCGCCGGGGGTTCCATCCAAATCTCGCCCTCACAAGACACCTACATCAGAGGCACGTCTGTGACCTTCACGCCGATCGCACAGCCCGGCTTCAACTTCGTTTCCTGGAGTGGCTCACTCT
>JAACDM010000157.1 GCA_009936795.1 Verrucomicrobiaceae bacterium
ATGAACAAACACCCTGCCTATACCGAGTGGACAGGACGTCGCTTCGGCCCCAATGACGAGGGTAAAACCTTTGTTAGTGTTGAAATAGGATTAGTCCCCGAGACCTTCTCGCCATCCCAGGGAACCCCTCGAAAGATACCGAGCCAAACTCTTCGCCTGCTCACTGGTGGCCCAGAATACCGCGGCGGCCTAAGTTCGAGTCGGGGGCTAAGAGTCAATGGGGTTCCTCTACAACTCTGGGGAGAATCGGCTCCAACAAACACCTCTATCCAAGGCCCTATCCTATCGACCGTTGACGGCGCCAATGTCATCTCCCGCTTTCCCGATATTCCCAACGATTGGCCCAGCCACGGTGGCCTAGGCGGCCCCCGCTTGTTTCGCTTCGGCACGTTCATGATCAATGAGAGTCAGGAAGGATGGTTCGGCACTGACTTTCTAGCAAACGGCACTGGTCCTCTCGCTGCCTGGTATTCTCAGACACTGGTAATCATAGAGAAAGGAACTTCACTCTCATTCATACAAGAGGAGCCAATCCAAATCGCTCTCCACGCAGGCGGTCCAGAGAATGCTTCTCCGGGGAACATCACTCGACTTTTCAATTTCCGCTTTGCTCAGCCCGGCAAGTCATTCGAAGTGCCTCCTCCTGAAAATGGACTCTCATCATACAAAGGCTGGACGCGGCGATTTCGAGGAGCCGCTGGTTCATCAGCAGAATCGCCAAGTCCGATCACCGAGCCAGACAGCAACGAAACAACCAAAGGACTTTCGGTCACTCACGGCGACTATCGCCACGTCGCACTGAAACGCGTTATTCCAAGTGAACTCTTTGGCCACCACCCCGCAGCAAAGATTAGGCGAAACTCAAACTCGCTGACCTGGGCAACGCGCAACGGCACTTCTGCGGAGCCCTCGGCGACACAAGGCCCGGCCGAGATTGGTCGCAGCATCGTTGATGAGGTTACCTACGCCGGTGAGATTCTTCCCGACTTCGTACATGACCCGAGAAACCGAGCAAAGTTCGCTCCCCTGCTGAGTAGCAACTATCGCTTCCCCATCGACCCAACGATCACACGGGATTTCGACAATGGTCTCGGCAATGCACCTGACGGCCCATACATCAATACCTCTGATGATGGCGAAGATAAGATCCAGGGAACAAGCGTCTTTAACCCGTTGGCCCCCTACTTTGAAGGCACCAGTTCAATCGTTGATGTCTTTGGCCATGAACATCACTTCGCTCGACGCATGGCCCCATCACCAGTCGCCTTCGGTTCCCTTCCCTCTGCCTCTCAGGCAAACGCCCCTTGGACCTGCCTGCTCTTCAGGCCAAACCTCTCCGATCCCACCACTTTCCCGCATTTGGGCGAAGCTGAAAACGGCATGGTCTGGCAACGAAATCGCACAACGCTTGATGCTTTTGAAGTCCCGCAAATGGCCTCCGTCAAGGGAGATCCAACTTATCCTGGAGATCATCTGTGGTTAGACTATTTCTGGATGCCGACCGCCCAACCGGTCGACGCCGCTAGCCCTTTCGCGACACAGGGCAAGGTGAACATGAACTACCAGCTCTTCCCATACACTTACATCAAACGTGCCACAGCCATGCACGCGGTCCTCAAAGGAGAAGAAATCATGGCCATCCCAACTTCTGCCGGTCTCACCTACAAGAGCTCCCAGAAGAATCCGAATTGGCGCCATCGGATCGATGCTAAAGAGACGCTCTCTCAATTCGAGCTCAAGTTTGGCAAAGGCGAGATCTTTATGACCGAGTCCGAGATCTGCGAGCAATTCCTCATCCCCGAAGGACAAGCTTGGGATGGCACGGGTATTAGCGTGCGTGCCTTCTGGGACAAGCATCGTTTGTCAGGCGACAACACGCTTGAGCGCCCGTATGCCGGTTTGTATTCGCGACTCACCACTCGCTCGAACGCCTTCCGGCTGCACTTCCGTATCCAGTCCATCACCAAGGGAGCAGATTCCCCACCAAATCGCTTCGACCGGGACAAGGACTCTATCGCCGAAGACCGCCGCGGATCCAAGGTCATCGAACGCGTACTCAACCATGAAGCCCTTCCAAACTACCTCGACGACAGCAAGGACCTCGCGGGCACTCGACGAGCCGAGGCCCTCTATGAAGTCATCGTACGAGATGGAGGCTAGCCAAACACTCCCGGGTTCGTAAGCTAAGGAATGATTCTATATTTAGTCTTACCCATACTAATCCTCACAGCGTCGACTGCATTCACTCAGAATATTTCTCGTTCTCCACTTGGGATTGGCTACAGCTATCAACCTTCGACAGACATCGATGATGGCAGTGAGGTTTCGACTCAATCCTTCTATATCCGAGCAGGTCTTCCGTTGCTTCGCGAGCCAGGCAAGTTTATCGCCTTCACAACGCGCTACGAGTGGACTTCCTATGACTTTGAAGGCAGTAGACAAGGGAGTTTCGGTGCATTGGATCCTTGGGACGAAGTCCATGCACTCAAGTTTGGCCTTCCAGTCTTCTGGGACCTCAATGATGATTGGACACTCTTTGCCCTTCCGTCACTTGGATTGAACTTTGAGGACGGTGCAGACGTGGAAGATTCTGTCACGGGAAGCTTGCTCGCTGGCGCTACCTACCAGTTTAGCGACAGCCTTTCCATCGGTCCAGGATTCGGTGTCCGATCTCAGTTAGAAGATTCGTTAAGCGTCTTCCCCATTGTTCTCGTCGATTGGCAGCTATCCGAGAACTTGAAAATCACCACTCGTCCATCTGGCGCCTTCATCAGTGGTCCCGGTGTGACCGTGGATTGGCAACTCTCAAGTTCTTGCCGCGCTGCCTTTGGCGCGACCTACGAGAACACGCGCTTCCGGCTGAGTGATCCGAACCGCGCAGCTTCCGAAGGTATCGGTGAATACAGTAGTGTGCCTCTATACGCAGCTCTCACATTTCAACCCACCGCCAATGTCCACGCCGGGGTGTTTGCTGGCGTCCGGTTCGCTAATGAGCTTCAGCTAGAGAACTCTCGCGGTCACAACATCATACGTGAAGACGCCGATCCAGCGCCGTTCTTCGGCTTGAATCTCTCGCTCCACTTTTAAAGGGGCCATCCTTGACCAAATATTGGTTCGGCATTAAGCACGCATAACAATCATGTTTACCCACCGAATTACCAGCTTGGTCAAAGCCTACCGCCTCGCGGTAGGGCTCGTCTGGTGGCGTGCCTAACCTCTCGGCAGGGTACTTGAACGTAAACTTTGGACATCGCTAGATGGCATTATTGAAGACGTGAGAGGTCGCCTTGCCGGCAATCCTTGCGTCGATGCAATCAACCACCACCACGAGCGTCACTGACGTTTCTCAGCCCAACAATCCCTTTGCCCGGGGGATTGTGCTCATGATAGCGTGTCTTGGCTTCTTCACAGCTAATGCCCTGCTCATCAAATACCTTGGCACCTATCATCACACTGGCACTTGGTCGCTCGTCTTTCTTCGTGGCCTCGTCGGCCTCCTGATCGTCGTCATCTTCTACGGCAAACGCTCAGGCTTGAGCCTATCGAGGATTTTCACCCAGCCGATGCTTGTCACTAGGGGCCTGTTAGGTGTCTTCGGGCTTTGCGCCTACTATTGGACCATCCCAAGATTGGGTGCCGGACTCGCGACGCTTCTTAGCAATCTCTACGTGGTCCTGGGCGCTGTCTTTGCCGCGTGCTTCCTCGTAAAAGAGAAGCTCAGCTCTACACAATTCATCTGGTTGATTGTTAGCCTATTCGGTGTTGGGCTGCTCAGTCAGGCCCGTTCGGGGATCGATTTCGACTTTGCCGTGGCTCTCGCTGGTGCCGTTGCCGCCGGGATGGTCATTGTGATCATACGCTTTCTTCACAGGACTGAGGCCACACCGACCATCTTCGCGTCCCAGTGCGTCTACGCAATGATTGCCGTCCTTCCGCTCGCCGTCTCTGAACTGCTCCAACTGACAGGTAGAGCGCTAGTGTGGGCTCTGACCGCATCCTTCATGGCAGCGCTGGGTCAATTGACCATGACCCATTCGGTTCGCTATCTCAATGTATCGATTGGTGGCGCCTTTCATCTGACGATCCCCGTCTGGGTGTCCATAGGCGGATTCTTTCTCTTCGGAGAAACATTTAGTCTACTCCAGCTAGCTGGGGCTGTCCTCTTGCTATTCGGCTGTTTTAAGGCGATTCGTCGATGAAACCTCCCCCCGCCATTGACAGCCCCCACGCTCGCAGGCGAGCGTTAAACTCATGGCTACCAAGAAGGATTTCCGCTTGTTTCTACTGGATGGGATGGCACTCATCTACCGAGCCCACTTTGCCCTCATCCGCAGCCCTATTTACACGTCAGGCGGATTCAACAGCTCGGCGATCTTCGGCTTTGCCAACACCCTCTTGGATATCAAGACGAAACAAAAGCCCACGCATTTGGCACTGGTCTTTGACACGTCTGCACCCACCTTCCGCCACAAAACGTTCCCGGAATACAAGGCTCAGCGCCAGGAAATGCCAGAGGATCTCAGCGCGGCCATTCCCCATGTGAAACGCATGGCGGAAGCATTTAACATTCCCGTCATTACGCTCGATGGGTACGAGGCCGATGATATCATTGGAACCCTAACAAAGCGCGCCGATGCCGATGGACGCTTCGAGACCTTCATGGTGACCCCGGACAAGGACTTTGCCCAGCTCGTCTCCGAATCCAGTTTCATTTACAAACCCGGCCGCCAAGGAAGTGATCACGAAATCATTGGAGTCGAAGAAGTCCTCGCCAAGTGGGAGGTCGAGCGCCCCGAACAGGTCATCGATATTCTCGGCTTATGGGGAGATGCGTCTGACAATATTCCAGGAATACCAGGAATCGGAGAGAAGACCTCCAAGAAACTGATCAAGCAATTTGGCAGTGCCGAGAAACTGATCGAGAGCACCGACCAACTCAAAGGCAAGCAGAAGGAAAACGTGATCAACTTTGGCGAGCAGGGATTGCTCTCCAAACAGCTAGCGACGATTAACATCGAGTCTCCCATTGAAGTCGCTCTCGATGACCTAGTCGTGAAAGACTATGACAAAGAGACCCTTCAAGACTTTCTGATAGAGTTTGAATTCAACGCACTGGGACAACGACTCTTCGGCAAAGACTTCAAGGTGGGACGTGGAGCTCAACTGAGAGCTCAAGGAATCGACCCCAAGAGCCTGAAGACGTTCCATCACATTGAGAAGGGCTATGAGCTCACTGACACGGAAGAGAAACGAGCTTCCCTCCTCAATGAATTAGCAAAGCGGAAGTCTTTCTGCTTCGACACGGAGACCTCCTCACTAAATCCAAATACTTGCCAGTTGCTGGGTATCGCCTTCTCCTGGGCAGCGAATGAAGGCCACTACGTGCCTCTCCCAATAGATGCGCCGCTTGAAGCTGTTAGTATTCTCAAGTTCTTCGCACCCGTACTGACCGATCCAAAGAAAGAGCTCGTGGGCCACAATCTGAAATTCGATATCAGCGTGCTTCGCGCCAAGGGCCTCTCCGTCGATGGCCCGTTCTTTGATTCCATGATCGCTCACGCGCTGGTTGAACCAGATCAGAGACACGGTATGGATTACCTTTCGGAGGTCTTTCTCGGCTACTCACCCATCTCTATCTCCACCCTGATCGGTGAGAAAGGCGCACCTGAAGGTCAGCGAAACCTGTTAGAACTGAGTAAGGATCACCTCGATAAAGTGGCTCAATACGCCGCCGAAGACGCCGATGTGACGTGGCAAATTGCAGAGAAGCTACGACCACAACTCAAAGAGAAAGCCCAGGAACAGGTGTTTTACGATATCGAGTGCCCACTTATGCCAGTGCTGGCAGATATGGAAAAAGAAGGCATCGCGGTCGACCTTGACGCCCTTTCTCACATCGGAGAAGACCTAGGCAAACGTTCGGAACAACTGCGAAAGGCCGTCTTCGATGCCGCCGACGGCGAATTCAATTTGGATTCGCCGAAGCAGCTAGGCGAGATTCTCTTCGAAAAACTAAAGCTCGTCGAAAAGCCAAAGAAAACGCGCACAGGCCAATACGCAACGAATGAACAAGTGCTCTCGACCCTCGCGCCACAGCACCAGATCGTCCAGGATATCCTTGGCTATCGTGAAGCCACCAAGCTAAAGAACACGTACGTTGATAATCTCCCTCAGGACGTGAATCCGACCACTGGACGCATTCACACTACCTTCCAACAGCTCATGACCGCGACTGGCAGAATGCAGTCGAGCGGCCCCAACCTACAAAATATTCCGATCCGTTCGGAGCAAGGCAAAGAGATCAGACGTGCCTTCATTCCCGGTGGCCCTGATCGACTTCTCTTTGCTGCAGACTACTCGCAGATCGAGCTCCGAGTCATGGCATCGATGAGCGGCGACAAAGCGATGTGTCAGGCTTTCCAAGACAACGCTGACATTCACACGGCAACCGCGGCAGCGGTACATTCAGTATCGCCTGAAGATGTCCTACCGGAGATGCGGCGTACTGCCAAGATGGTCAACTTCGGAATCATCTATGGAATCTCCGGCTTTGGCCTCGCTCAGCGGTTGGGTATTGGTAAAAAGGAAGCGGACGCCATCATCAACGCCTATTTCGAGCTGTATCCCGGCGTGAAAGTGCACATGGACAAGACGATCGAGCAGGCTGCCGAGCTAGGCTACGTCGAAACTCTTACGGGTCGGCGACGCTACTTGCGTGACATTACCTCGAGTAACTGGACAGTCCGTTCCGCTGCGGAGCGCATGGCAATCAACACGCCCATTCAAGGCACCGCTGCCGATATGATCAAGCTTGCCATGATTCGCGTCGCCGCAGCGTTAGAGAAGGAGAATTTACGAAGTAAGATGCTGCTTCAAGTGCATGACGAACTGGTCTTCGACATGTATCGCGACGAGCAACTCCTGCTCCAGCCGCTCGTCGAGCAATGCATGAGAGATGCCTTGCCTCTGAAGGTTCCCGTTGTGGTAGAGACCGGTGTGGGTGTGAATTGGCTAGATGCCCATTGATCGATGGATCCTCGGCGTACCAGAACATGGGCGGAGATTGATCTCAGAGCACTTCACCACAACCTAGCGGTTGTCCGTAACCACGCTCCCAACGCAGACGTGCTCGCAGTGGTCAAGGCAAACGCCTACGGCCATGGACTCACTAAAGTCTGTCAGTCCCTTGCCAGTAGCGTCGCCTACTTTGGCGTAGCAGCGATCTCTGAGGCCAGCATCATTAGGAACGCGTTAGAAGGTATGCCCAGCCCTTCAATTCTCATTATGGGCGAGACCCTAGCCGAGGAATTACCCAAGGCAATCTCGCGCGGCTGGCATCTATCTGTATCCTCTATCACACAATGTCAGGTTGTGATCAAAGCGGCTGAGGCACTAGGACATCAGGCAAATATTCATTTGGTTGCCGATACAGGTATGGGAAGGATGGGAGCGCTTCCAGCGGATTTCAAAGCTCTCTGTCAACACGCTCAAGCTCACCCTGTTCTCAACGTTAGAGGACTCTCGACGCACCTTTCGTCAGCCGATGAAGATGAGTCCTATACCCAGCAGCAGTTGAAGGAGTTCAACCAATTACTGAACGAAGCCCTGGCTGTGTGGTCGGGGGAAGACCAGCCTCTGGTTCACGTTCTCAACAGCGCAGGTATCTTCCGCAAAGGCCAAACTGAACAGCGTACATTAGTTCGGCCAGGACTCATGCTTTATGGCTGCTCACCAGAAACGCCCTTTCAGTCGACTCTGAAACCAGTGATGACCGTAAAATCTCGCATTCGCCTAATACGCGAACTTCCAACGGGCTCTGGAATCAGCTATGGGCACAGCTACATCACGACCTCCCCCACGCTGGTCGCAACCATTGGTATCGGTTACGGAGATGGCTTCTCCAGAGCACTAGCGCATCGCGCAACCACGGTTCTCATTCAGGGTCAGCACTGCTCCTTGTTGGGCCAAGTGACGATGGACCAGATCATGGTGGATGTCACCCATCTCCAAGAACAAGCAACAGTGGGCGACGAAGTCGTCATTCTAGGGTCACAGGGAGGCAAGACAATTGATCTCCGAGAGCTGGCAACCAAAGCCCGGACTATTCCATGGGAAGTTCTAACAGAGATATCTGGGCGAGTATGCAGAATTCATCTCGACTAGACCAAGCCTTGCAACAATAGCTTATAGCCACATAGAGTCTCACGATGCTGCGTTTCACCATTCTCTTCGCCCTAGCCACACTGACATCATGTCAGACCCGCGCACCCCGCGTAGAAACTGATCAAGCAGCCTCTTCGACCCAAGTCAGCTACAAGGCGGCTTCGTCAAATGCCTTTCAACCCGCTCTCAATCGAGTGAAACTCAGGCTTGAGGGCGGCACTGCCACCGCGAAGGCAAATGAAGCCCTGATGTTGGAAAGCGGCAGCGACGCGCTGGCCGCACGGCTCCATCTCATTGAGCACGCCCAATATTCTATTGACTATCAAACATTCATCTGGGCTAATGACGAAGCGAGTCAGTTGCTTGCAGAGGCACTCATCCAAGCAGCCAAGCGTGGCATCAACATTCGCGTCCTTGTTGATTACATTGGCATCGCCAAAGACGCAAAAGCCCTCGCGAAAGTCCCTCATGCACATCCGAATCTTCAGATCCGCGTTTATCGCCCCACAGCACGAACCCTGGAGAACGGAATATGGGGATCGATTGCCTACGCGCTCACTAACTTCAAAGGCGCGAACCAGCGCATGCACAACAAGGTCTTTCTTGTAGATAATCACATCGCTATCACCGGAGGGCGCAATGTCGAAAACAGCTACTTTGATCATGCTGCTGTCATGAACTTCAAGGATCGAGATGCTTTAATCGTAGGCCCGGTAGCTCAATCAATAGGGACCGCGTTTGATTCATTCTGGAGCTATCGACACACGGTTCCGGCAATACAGCTCACCGATGTCGCTAGCGCTAACGTCACAAGAACCGCTCCGCCCCAAAAATCGCGCACTGGTCAGAAGCTATTGGCTCTGAAACGACGCTCCCATCAAATCAATGCTCTGGCCAATCAACTCCGCTCTGTCGATCACGTAGAGTTTATAAGCGATCTACCAGGCAAGAATGGCGCCCTCTCGCTCGCCGGTGGAGGTCAGGCAACTGAACACATTGTCAGAGCTCTCGACGAGGCCAAGCAAGAAGTGTGGATCCAATCTCCATACATGGTGCTTGGACGCAAGGGCCGGAGCTTCTTCAAGCGTTTCCGCAAACGGAATCCCAACATTCCTATTCACATTTCGACAAATAGCTTCGGTTCCACAGACAACTCGGTCGCCTATGCCGGGAATGTGCGTTTGAGAGATCGCTATGTCCACGAGTTCGGGCTCGACCTTCGAGAGTATCGCCCTCGACCGAGCGATCTTCGTCGCGTTCTACCCACCTATGATTGGCTAGCTGAGTCTAAACAAAACCAACCACCTTTCCTTTGCATCCACGCCAAATCCTTTGTCGTGGATGATAAGCTTGCCTTTGTCGGCTCGTTCAATCTCGATCCGAGGTCCGCACACCTCAATACAGAATGCGGTCTCATTTTCCGAGATGCGCCTATTGCCTCGCAGCTAAAACGAGAGATCCAGCGCGACATGTCTGCCAGCAACAGTTGGGCAATCGCACCTCGTGCCTTGTTCAAGGACATTTCTGACATTCATATGCAGTCCAAACAAATCACCGATCTCAGCCCCATCGATCTGACGTTGCTTAGCGCCACGTCAGCCTTCGAACTCAAACCTGGCTTTAAAGAAGTGCCTAAAGAAAATCCTAACTTCTATCGTAACTACCGCGACATCGGAAGC
>JAACDM010000158.1 GCA_009936795.1 Verrucomicrobiaceae bacterium
ACCTCCATTCGCCCGGACTTCGGCTTTGAGGAGGCCCTTCTCATGGTGGTGGTGGTAGTCGAGATCGCCTAAACGATAGGGGAGTCCAAAGGTGCGTGGTCCCAGAAAGGCAGCAAGTTTGTTGGGAACCCATTCGGTCATGAAGTAGATGCCTAGTTCGCCGCGGTGCATCACGTAGGTGCGCACGTTGAGGAAAGTGTGGGTAGAGATGGGCTTAAAGGGGGCTTTGGCGAAGCGACCGCCAAGCCGTGGTCGCATGTCTCGCATGGTAAAGGCAACGAGACTGACAAAGGCACGCCCGTTGTAAAGATCGAGGGGCACAGGAATGAGAGGTTGTAAGATCTTGGGATCCACCTCGAAGTGGAGAAAGACGGCGCGATCCCAATGCGCTAGGAAAAGAGGTTCGCCACGGCTGGTGAGAAGCCTTGCTCTTCCTAGATCACTGAGCGTCGGCCGCGTCACCCCAGGCGCCCTCCAAGTAGGTAGCCGATGGTCCAGCAAGCATAGATGAATGTGAAGAACAGATGAGCTGCCGTTCGAGGGAGTTTTCCCCTCCAATGGCTCCGGCTGTAATAGGTCCACTGGATGACCAGCCGAATGCCCCAGAAGATTCCAATCCCGGTTGTCAGCCAGATGCTCAGGGCATGGCGTCCAAGGGCAAGCTCTTCAGCAAATCGCCAGGTAAGGATACCGAATAGCCCCACGGTGATGCTAATGAACCAAGCGTGGACATGAAAGACCTCGCGCGGAAGTTTCGAGAGTCGCTGGAGATCATTCTGCCAATCTAACATAGTTGGAAGGAAGAAGTTGAGAACGGCGAGGGCGATCTGGCCAACGGCGGCAGCTTGGAGGCCGTGGATGAGAAACTCGGTCATGATGGCTAGAGATTGAGGGTTTGTAAGGCGGTCTTGAGAGTTGGATACTCGTATGGAAACTTCAAGGCTTCGAGCTTGGTTGGAACCGCCCGTCTGCCGGTGAGTGCGATATTCGGATCGCTGTTGATGAGCCAGGCGCCAAGATAGACGAAGTGCTTGGGGACAGCCGGACTCCATGGGCGTTTGAGCCTTTTCCGAAGAGTCTTCATGATCGCACGACTGGTCATGGGACTCGGGCCGGTGGCATTGATCACCCCGTGCCAGTCACTGTCATTGATCGCATGAATAAAGAGATTCACCATGTCGTCTTCGTGGATCCAGCTGATCCACTGGCAGCCATTTCCGATTGGGCCTCCCAAGCCCCATCTGGCGAGATGTGCTAGGATTGGCAAGGCCCCGGCACGAGCTCCCAGGACGAAACTGATCCGAAGAATCACGTGGCGCATGCCTGGTAGAAGGGCCTGGCCAAGGGCGGCTTCCCAAGCCACGCAAACATCCATTGGATAGCCCTCAGGCACGTGCGCAGCTTCGGTGCAGACACGGTCGCCAGCATCTCCATAGGCGGCGGTCGAGCTGCACTGGATCCAAGTCATCGGTGGATGATCGACCTGCCTGATGGCCTCACCTAACACACGAACCGATTCCACTCGGCTCGTGATAATGGCCTCGCGGTTAGCCTTGGTGGGGCGGCAGTCGACGCGCTTGCCTCTCAGATTGACCAGGACGGTGGCGTGTTCCATTTCAGCGACCCAGGGGCCTATTGTCCGGCCATTCCAATGAATGGCGCGGCCGTTTCCATGGTAGCGATCTGGTTCGCGAGTGAGTATCACTACGTCCCAACCAAGCTGCACAAGCTTCTGGGCGAGGAGCGCTCCAAGATAGCCGCTGCCTCCTGCGAGAATGGCCTTGTATCGATTCATACCTAGTTAAGCTAGGATGGCGGCTGTCAAAGAGACGGCCGTTAGGAAGATGAAGGGTGCGGTGAGCGTGTGATAGCCGGGCCGAGCCACTACCAGGGGTTCTCCGTGATGGAAGGGTTCCAGGTCCATCCCAGGCCAGCAGCAGAGAAAGCCCAGCTGCTGGCCGAATCCGAGTTGGGGACCGCGTGTGATCAGTGCGATTCTAAGGGCGGGGAAGGGTAATACGGCCAGGACCCACCTGGTTCCGAATGCAGGCCATTGGAGCAGAAAGATGCACTCCCAGTTTCGCCAAATTTCTGTCTTTACAGAAATAAAGCAAGTCATTTCGACACCTATCGCTGGATTCGTGAAAATTCAGAGGGGAGGTATCCTAGTCCGAACCCTGACGGCTTCTGTTACCTGGAAGAGCCTTACGAGCCCCAGCGATCTTTTAGACCATCGAAGCTATCAATGCGACGATCTCGGAAGAAGGGCCAGATGCGACGAAACTCTTCCTGCAGCTCGAGGTCGCAGGTCACTATCGTGATTTCTTCTTCGGTCGTGCTGCCTTCCGCGATGACTTCTCCATAGGGATTTGCTGCAAATGAGCGTCCCCAGAAGAGGGTATCACCTTCCTGGCCGATGCGATTGACGACAGCGACGTAGCAGCCATTGGCGACGGCATGACCCCGTTGCACCGTTTGCCACGCGTTGTGTTGTGCCGGGCCCAACGTATCCTTTTCTTCTAATAACCACCCAATTGCAGTAGGGTAGAAGAGAATGTCGGCCCCTTGCATCGCCGTCAACCGCGCGGCTTCAGGATACCACTGATCCCAACAGATAAGCACGCCGATCGTTCCGAATGCCGTCTCCCATGCTTGGTAGCCGAGGTCGCCTGGCGTGAAATAAAACTTCTCATGGAACCCGGGATCCTCGGGGATATGCATCTTGCGATACTTGCCGAGGAGCGTGCCGTCAGCGTCGATAACAGCAGCCGTGTTATGATAGACGCCGGTCGCTCGTTTTTCAAAGAGGGGAAGAACGATGACGATGCCTAACTCTTTCGCGAGTTGGCCAAATCGATCTGTGGTCGGACCTGGCATGGCCTCGGTCAGATCGAAGTGCGTGGGATCTTCAATCTGGCAAAAGTACAAAGTGGAGCATAGTTCCTGCAGGCAAACGATCTGGGCGCCCTGTGAAGCTGCTTGTCGAATCATGGTTTCAGCCCTAGCAAGATTTGCCGTGGGCTCGGGCAGAGCTGCAAACTGGGGCAATCCTAGGGTGACCTGTTTCTTCATAGCTCCGTGTATTTCTTGTGAGAGCCGCGTGCTTTGTCGACAGGATACTTGGCTGCATTCTTGGCCATCTTCTGGGTCATGGCCTCAAGCAAGTCAATGTCGAGATTATCCGCCAGCTCGAAGAGATACATCGCGATGTCTGCGATTTCGTCCTGAACCGCTTCGCGATGGGTTGCTACGCGTTCTGCGCTCTCTTCTGGTGTCTTCCAGAGAAAGTGCTCCATCAGCTCACTCGCCTCGATCGTGATCGCGGCAGCGAGTTCTTTGGGATTGTGGAACTGCATCCAATCGCGTTCGTCACGGAACGCGCGGATCTTCTCGGTCATGGCATGCACAGTCATCGGTGTGCGGACTATGCGTGGTCAGGTGACTTGTGGAAACCCTGAAATTACGCGCGTTCGGTGACGAAGCGTCGGCCGAGCATGGCGGTGAGCGCGACAATAGTCGTGACCGCAACTAGTAGAGCATCAATATTGAGTTGATGGATAAAGCCGGTGAAGCTTTGTGCGAGCATCGGCGGTAGAGAACTGCCAGTTCGTTATCACAGCGGCATCGTTTCGGCGTTCGACACCAAGGG
>JAACDM010000159.1 GCA_009936795.1 Verrucomicrobiaceae bacterium
CGTAACGTGCGATTAGACCACTCGCATTGATGACAGCGACTTTGACACGGATGTCATCCAGGAGCAGTGTTTGATCGCCTTCGGGGATGTTTTGGAAGCCGATAAGCGCCTCCGTGGCTCTGGCAGTGAAAGCAATCGAGCGCTCGAAGTAGGGTTCTCCGACGCCAGCGGCGTCTAGCGCTTCGTCAAAGACTGGACTCTCGTCAATGAGTACCTGATAGGCATTCGGCGCCCCCCCTGGTGATCTCTTATTCACGAGGTAGGTGAGGCTATAGCCCAAACCCGGTTCGAGGCCGGTGATGAGTTGACTTGCGGTGGTTGCTCCCTGGAGAAAAAGAACGCCGTCTTGCGCTCCGGAGCGTCCGTTGTCCGTGAATGGGCCAACGCCATCGACATTCACTCCGAAGCCGCCAGTGACGGTCCAGCCGGCGAGAAGACCAGGTCCCATCGGAGCGACGTGCATGTAGCCCACGCCCTCGACGGGGAGGCTCACCTCGAAACTCGGGTTGCGGACAAGCACGTCTTTGTCAGTTCGTTGAACGATGGTCACTCCGTCGAGTAAGACGGTCGCATCGCCTTCGACAGTGGTTGTGAAAGCGAGCTCGCCTTCAGCAGTAGAGGGCTCGAAGGGGATATTCATGAAGTGGAAAGGCTCGAAGTCACCTGCGGGTAGGACGTTCTCAATCAAGGCAAGCTCCTGTCCCGCGAAACTAGCAGAGAGGTTGATCGTGCCGCCACAGCAGTTTCGAGCGTTGTAGTAGAACTGAAGCCAGTAAGTCTTGCTAGGAACAAGGCCGACGACCTCTTGTGTCATCGTTGAGGCGCCCTGGAGAAAGGCGACTCGAGTTCGGTCGGGGATCGTGCCGTTGTCGAGGAAGGGCTGGCTTTCGTTGTTCACGCCAGAGCCACCAGACCAACCAGGAATGGTTCCGTAGCCGACGCCCCCAGGCAGCTCACCGACTTCAAAACTTGCGTTTAGAACGAGCGATGTACTCACATTGATTCTTACGCCATTGGCGAGATCGAGCCCGGCCGAGTCGTCGACCTGGATGCCCGCGCTACCACGCCCGATCCCTCTGACCTCAAAGCTTCTCACGGGGCCGGCTGCAACATCAGAGAAATCGAGGCTGATGGTGCCATCCGCTTCTGCATCGACGATCTCAGCAATGGCCGGGTCGGCAGAACTCAGCACAATGATAGGCTTGGGTTTCGATTGTCGCCCTTCTGGCATGGTTACATTGATCTGAGCCGTTTGACCAATGCCAATGACGGCCTGGGTGGGATCGAGAACAAGCGGTGGAAACGTCTCTGCGCCAGCGCCAGTGAGCTTGATGTTATCAAGCAATAGGGTGCCACTCTCATTGGTCTGTGCGAATTCTAAGTCGACGGAGGAATCCCCAGCAATGAATGTTGCTTTTATTGTTCCGTAAGGATTAGTGCCTCCGACTGGAGTGACGTCTGCAGTGAAGGCGGACTCTCCGTCGGCGCTGACATTGATCTTTGCATCGGCACCTTCGACGGCGTTGTAAGCGAACTCCAGATCGTAGCTTTCTCCAGCGACGAGGCCGTCAATTGTCGTCGCGATAGAACTCACACCGGAGAGTCCGGCGACGTAGTCCTGATCAGGCGTCGCGCCGTTGGACCCGCTCCCTGCAATCACGGTAACGGAACCGTTGGCGTTCCATCCTGCGATTGAGACAACGTCGACTTCAGCCTCAAGCGGTGCGCCAGACGCCTCGAAGCTTGGGTTGGGGATAGGAATGGTATCAGCTTCGCGGGCAACGATGGAGACGGCGTCGATGTTTACAGTGGCATCGCCTTGGGCTTCCGTGAGGAAGGTGAGGTTGGCTGAATCGCCAGAGGCAGTGAACGCTGCCCAGCCGAACTTGTAGATTCCGTCTTGGCCGGTGACGTTGGTGAACCTCTTGATCTGTTCCTCATCGACCAGGACGGCCAAGTCAATCGTGCCGCCACAGCAATTTCGGGCATCGTAGAAGAATTGGACGACATAGCGGACACCCTCTTCGAGACCAAAGATGTCCTGAGAGATCGCGCCACCGCCTTGCTGGAAGCCGACCTGTAATCCGTCGGGAATAGA
>JAACDM010000729.1 GCA_009936795.1 Verrucomicrobiaceae bacterium
CAGCAAACTCTAACAAATTCGTTTGTGAGTCACCATCAGGATCCCCGTTCGGTCCAGAAATTGCTTCATTGCCAAGCTCGTCAGCGCTGAAATGGGCCATCTTCCAGGTCTCATAAGTATTGTCTCCCCCACCGCCACCTTCGCCGCTGGCTGCGCCCGGAGAACCGCCTTCGACGGCGCTCGCTACCCAGTTGCCAGCGTCGTTCGGATCTGGATTGTCGCCCGGACCAACCAATTCAAGTGAAAAGCCATCTCCATCGGCTTCAGCTGGCCACGGGACGCGATCAGCATACGTGAGCTTCTTAATCGTTTCACCAAGCGGCGTGGTGACCTCGATCGTTTCACCATCATTGTTCAAACTCTTTCCGAACCTCCCAGCAATCGATGCCGTCGTTCCATAACGCATTTGAAAAGCCTCAATGTCCGCAACGATCACAGCGTAACTCTGCGGTGCCAGAGAAAGTAGACTACCAGAATTGAAGTCGAATCGTACGCCCTCGATCAGGCTGAGGTCACTCAAATCAATCGCCGTTTCGAAGGCGTTGTAGATCTCGATGTACTCAAAGTCAGACTTGCTATGTCCGGCTGCCAGCTCTGCTTCAGAGGGCGCCGCTGGATCATACATGATCTCCGAGATAACAAAAGATTCTGAGGTGGCTGGAATAAGATCCACGAGGAAGTCGGCAGAGGTGATCGCACTCCAGTCATCGCCATTCTTTACACGAGCATGCACCGTTGTCGCTTCCGTTAGAACGATCGGCTCGGCCGTGACATACACTTTGGCCTCGGGATTCACTGCGCCCCCCATGAGGCGTGGGTCCGAGCCGTCTGTGGTGTAAATGATATCACCATCCTGGGGATTAAAGATCGTTCCAGCACTCAACTTGGCTTCGAAACCCGTGGCGACAGTGCCGCCATGCTTTCGGAAGGCTGGTGCTTGAGTGTCCGGCCAGAGCCCTACATCGGTGAAGTGCCCCTTGGAGAAGAGTTCCTTCTCGCGTTTCTCAATCCAGGAACGGACCACTCCAAGATTCGGCGCGCCATTGCCGCTGAACCGCATGAGACTCTCAATTTCATCCGCCAGTTCCTCCATCCGACGGATGGCATTGTCCTCAGTAAGCGCACCGTCTGGCGAGAAGAAGTGCTTTTGTAGTCGGTCTGCGAACAACAAACGGAACTCCGAGGACTCCATGAGGAGCTGGGACACCTCAACGATATTCTTGTTGGTGGCATTCACGCGACTGTTGTCCAAGATATCCGTCTGAATGACCTTACGCGTCTGGCCGTGATCCCCGCTCTGGCCGAAGACGCCTTCCGCATCCCACAGGTACATCCGCCACTTGCCTGTATCCGAGCGCTCCCGCGCCATGACAAAGTTGTTGTGTGGCCAGTCCCAGGTGGCCCCATAAGTATTCACAATCAGGTAGTCTGCAATATTGACAGGATCGACCATCGCCAAGGCTGCTTGGTAGTTCTCAAGGTTATCGAGATCTTTTTCTAACAAATCAACCGCTTGCTCGTAGAAGGTATCATCTCCTTCTGTCCACGAGCGAATGTGTTTGATGTCCCAAGGCTCGCTAGTTCCGTAGTACTCCTGAAATAGGGTTGTCCGAAGGCGTGCCACCGTGTTGTAGTAGCCTTTGTAAGCACCATTTACAAAGACCGCACTCTGAATGCCCTGAGAACTCAATTGCCCAGTGTCTCCGAAGAGGCGACGGGCGAGCTCATCTTTGATCCACGGGTTCCGGATATCGTTCTTACCGGCACGGAGCCGAAGCTGGTCAAATTTGCGCACGCGATAGTTCTTTACGAGCGGGAAATCGAGTTCTTCGTCCCCATATTCATTTCGAAAGAACAAATTAAATGAGGGCTTGTGCGCTGCATTGCTAGTCCAAGGACTCTTCTCGGTTTCGTTCAATCGAAACCGCCCTCGCGACCAATCACTCGCAGCCAAGCGCAATCCGGCTTCTAACTGGATATTCTCACCATCCTCATCTGGATAGATCAGCTCCATCGAGGCTTTCCGCTCAAAAGGACGCCCGTGTCCATAGGGCATGTAGTAGTCTTGGATATCAGTCGCGCGCCAACTGTCACCCAACCCAGCACCACCCTCCACGGTCATGACACCATGAGGCGCGTAAAAGGTCTTCCCAGCATCACCCACGAGACTGATCGTCGGCACATCCTGAAACGACTCATGCTGGTCAATGAGGTAAGTGTGCGTTTTAATCTTGGAGGCAATCATGCCGTCCTTGAAGGCCGCCGCACGTATTACAGTGCCAGTCTTGTTATCAATCGCCGCAATCTTGATCACACCATTGTAAACTTCGCCGTTCCATAGCGTCGGTTCAGAGCCATCCATCGTGAAACGAATTTCTGCATCTTCAGTCGCAGTCGTTAGCTTGAGGTCCACGGCCTCACTATAAAACCCGCGGCTCACGCTAAATTTGGGTGATTTGACGACGTCGATAAATTCGTCGCCTGCGTTCGCAGTGCCAGGTGATGGCATGGAATGATAGACAAAGTCTGCACCAGTGGTCGAGGTTCCATACGAGTGAAAAGAGTTTTGGCTTGGGAAGTTGTTCAATTCACTGACAAGTTCGCCAGCACCATTGTAGAGAAGCACGTCGTCCCCATCTGCTGCTAACTTGAAGTTCGTATGGAGGAAGGCGCCTGCTGTCCCTGAATCACTCAGATCATCTGCCAAGACAACCAGATAGCCGCCCGCAGCAATCGTAATTTCCTTAGGGCTAATCCATTAATTCAGATTTTCACCCAAGTGCTTATAGCCCAGAGGTTTAGAAACGATTCGAAGTGAGAAGCTTTAC
>JAACDM010000160.1 GCA_009936795.1 Verrucomicrobiaceae bacterium
CTCCCGCCAAAAACAAATTCCTAGCAGTAGAAAAGACCTTGGCAAGGCGGACTGGGAATCTACGCTTTCGTGCCATGAAAACCGTGCTAAAATTTCCCGGTTCCAGTAAAATCTGGCATGGATCAGGGGCTCTTCCTGCCGAAATCCCCACAATCGCCAAACCAAACCACCATCTCAGCCCCTCTTTCCCCCGCAACCCCCTTTCTCCCCCATCCGATCCGGTCCAAAGGCGGCTTCAAAGCCCTTCCGCCAAAAGCAATTTCCTAGCAGTAGCAGTCTTGGACGCGTAACGCCCGATGCCGAGGTTCATTTCCATTCTCCTGCTTGCCTCCATTGTAGGCTTTAGCCACGCAGCCGAGCCGTTTGAAGGTTTTTTGCAGAAACACTGCATTGCCTGTCATGGCCCCAAGAAGACCAAGGGTGATTTGCGGTTGGATCAGTTGTCGCGCGACTTCAAATCCGGCGTGGACGGGCAGGTCTGGGCCGAGGTCGTGGAGAAAATCAATGCCGGCGAAATGCCGCCGGAGGATGAAGCACAACCGACCGCTGATGAAATCGGCAAGGTCATTACCCAGTTGGACGTACGCATCCGAGAAGGCCGCGCTGCGCGCATGGCCGCTCGTCCAGCGGTGGCGCATTACCGGCTCAGCCGACAGGAATACCAGAACACTGTCTACGATCTTCTCGGCGTGCGCTATGATCCGGCGAAGCCGGGTGAGTTGAACGAGGATACCCTCTGGCACGGCTACGAGCGCATCGGTTCGCAGCTTTCCCTTTCGCCCTCGCACATGGACCGCTACTACCGCGCAGCCGAAATCGTGCTGGACCGCGCCTTCCCCGCCACCGTGGCCGAAGCCCGCAAGGTTCGCAAGACAGTCGCGGAGTTACGCTATGGCGGCGGGGAGAAACAACAGGAGGCTCTCGACCGGCTAGGCATCAAGCGGCCCCTGCGTTACCTGCTCTTTCCCGGCCGGGTGCAACCCGCCTTGTCCTCCAATTGGCTGGGCAATACAGGCCCTGAACACAGCGGTCTCTACAAACTTCGACTGCAAGCCAGCGGCATCCGCCCGCCCGGTGGTCAACCGGCGCACCTGAGCATTGGCAAACGCACCAGCGAAGAGACCGTGGACGGTCTGCTCGAATTGGACATCACCGCGCCGGAAGACAAGCCGCAGGTGTATGAACTTGAAGTGTTTCTGGAGATGCCCACACAACTGCATTTCGCCGTGGTGGCCACAGACGTGATCGACCGCCGCGGCGGCGCAGCCTTTCGCAATGCCATCGCCAGCCGCAATGCCTACATCTTCACGCATAGCAGCGAGACCCTACTTCTAAACCCCAACGCGCCACAGATGTTTGACGACAAGGGCAACGGTATTTTCTCCACGGTGATTCTGGACTGGGTGGAATGGGAAGGCCCGCTGGTGACCGACGCGGAGAAATCCCGCCGACACGGCGTGCTGCCACCAGAGGATGCCTCGGCCGATGTCGTCGCCGAACACCTGCAACGCTTTGCCGAACGCGCCTGGCGCCGGGTCGTGCAGCCGGAGGAGCTGAAGAATTATCTGGGCTCCTACCATGCGGCCATACAGGACGGTGAAAAACCGGCCACCGCTTATCGCATCGCCTTGCAGGGTGTGTTGACGTCGCGCCATTTCATTTACCTCGTGGAAGGCGATCCCCAACCCCGTAAGCGCCTCTCGGATCAGGAACTGGCTTCGAGACTTTCGTATTTCCTCTGGAGTTCCATGCCGGATGACACGCTGTTCACCGCCGCCAAGGATGGTGCCCTAAAGGGCGACAACCTGAAACAGACGGTTAACCGGATGCTGTCGGATGACCGGATCAACCGTTTCATTGATGACTTCTCGCGCCAATGGCTGCAGCTGCATCGCGTGGGCATGTTTCCGCCGGACAAGAAACTCTACCCCGGCTATGATGATTGGCTCGAGATCAGCATGCGCAATGAGCCGGTCGAATATTTCCGAGAACTGCTCACCAAGAACCTCGCCATCGAGAGCCTGCTCGATTCGAACTGGACGATGGCCAACGCCCGGCTCTGCGATTTCTACGGTCTGCCCGAGCCAAAAACCGGTGGTTTCCAGCGCGTGGCGCTCAAGCCCGAGGATCATCGGGGCGGGTTGCTGACGATGGGCGCCGTGCTCGGCCTCACTTCGGACGGCACCCGCCATCGCCCGGTGCATCGCGGTGTTTGGATCAGCGAAACCATCTTCAACAACACCCCACCGCCGCCACCGGCCAATGTCGACCCAATCGAGCCCGTGCCACCCACCGGCAACAAGATCACCATCCGGCAGCGCATTGAGGCACACGCCCAGAACGCCAACTGCGCGGCCTGCCATCGCACCATTGACCCGCTTGGACTGGCCTTTGATCAATACGACGCCATCGGCCAATGGCGCACCCACGAGCACGTGCCCACCGGCGTGGGCCCCAATCCCTTGGTGAATGCTTCGGGCATCATGCCCGATGGCCAGAAATTTGCGGACTCGATCCAGTTCAAACAACTGCTACTCGAAGAACGCGATACGATCGCCCGAGCCTTCATTGAGTACCTTTGCACCTACGCGCTCCGCCGAGTGCTGACGGTGGATGACCGCGATGACTTGGATTTGATTGCCGCCGAGGCTAAGAAAAACCAATATCGAGTGAAGGACATCATCCGGGCTGTGGCTCAATCCGATTTAATCCGAAAACGTTAATCCAGAAAAAAGATCATGAGTAACCTTCAGACCCAATCCTGGCTAATCGACCGCCGCCACGCCCTCCGAGCCATGGGCACGTGTATCGCCCTGCCGATGCTCGAATGCATGATCCCGCTCAGGGCCAAAGAGAAAACCGAGACGCCGCGCCGCAGCGCCTTTATGTACCTCGCCAACGGCGTGCATTCACTGAATTACCAGATCACCAAGCCGGGCAAGGACTACACCTTCTCCCATTCGCTTAAGCCGCTGGAGAAATTCCGCAACGTGATCACGCCGATCAGCGGCCTGCACCATCCCGGTAGTCTGGGGCATCACCACAACTGCATCGACATCTTCCTGACCGGCGCCAAGATCGGCGCGGCGCATCGCAACACCATCTCGGTGGATCAGCAAATGGCGCAGGTCAGCGGCCAGCACACACGCTATTCCTCCATGGAAATCGCGCTCACCGGCGGTTCCTTGGCCTGGACCCCGGACGGCGTTCAGCTTCCCGCCATGCGCCGCTGCAAACAGATTTTTGCCTCCCTCTTTGAAGAACCCAAAGGCGGCATCGCTGCCCAACGGAAAGCCCTACGCCGCAAGGCCAGCGTGCTGGATGACAACCTCGCTGAGGTCCGCGCGCTGTCCCAGAAGATGGGCACAGCCGACAAGGGCCGCCTCGACCAATACCTAACCTCCGTGCGCGAAGCCGAGATTCGCACTCGCCGCGCCGATGCCTGGCTTGATACTCCCTTGCCAAAGATTTCCGCAGCGGATCGCCAACGTACCAATCGCGACGTCGCTAAAACTCAGGCGGGCGATTATTTCCGCACAGTCTATGACCTCATGGTGCTAGCGTTCCAAACGGACGTCACTCGCGTGGCCACCTTCAGCCTCGGTGGCGAAGGCGATGCTTTTGCTATTCCAGAAATTGGCATTACCGAATCACGACACCAACTTAGCCACCACGGCGGCGATGAGGGCTACATGGAGAAGCTGACCAACTACGACACCTTCGCCATCAAGCAGTTTGGCTACTTCCTCACGCGGCTGTCGGAAACCAAGGATCTGAATGGCAAATCGCTGCTCGGCTCGACCATGTCGCTCTTTGGCAGCGGCATGTCCTATGGCCACAGCCATGGTAACGCCAACCTGCCCTTAGTGCTCGCAGGCGGCACGGACCTCGGCCTGAAGCACGGTAGCCATCTCGATTTCAATCAGGGCCACTTCGACGGCTATACCCTCGACAAGCCCGGCGACCACTACCGCCTCTGCAGTCGCCCAGCGAACACGGATGCCCACATGAGTAACCTGCTCCTCCTCATGGCCCAGAAGATGGGCGTGGAAACGGACCAGTTTGGCGACAGCAACAAAGTGATCTCGCTATGATCCGGATTCAGTCCGTCATTGGTTGCGCCGTGCTATGCCTCGGCGCGGTCCTTTTGACTGTGCCTGTTTCCGCCGAGGAAAAACCCTTCCGGCCCGTAGCGGGGCAATTTCCACCGCTGGAAAAGGCGCATGCCTACCGCGGCGAACTGGTTTTCGTGGACCATGCCAACCGTCGCGGCAGCCTTCGCGTTGAGGGTTCAGGCAAGTTCTACAGGAACGACCCCCATCCATTCGCTATGCTTCCTTATGGCATAGTCCGCTACCACGATGCCCCGGTGGATCTGCGGGATGTTCCCTTGGGAACCGTTTTGCATGCCCACGGCTTTCTACCGCCTAACCCCAAAATTTCCGCCGTTCCAGTATTGCCGACCAACAACAAAGATAAGGATGCCGGCCATTATCGCGGCACGGGCATTTTCCCCGCAGAGAACCACGTCCTTCTACTTGAGGACGAGCCCAGTCATTGCAGAAGAAAGGGACTAATCTGGAAACTCATGGAAGTGGAGATCAAGGGCAACGAGGGTTCAATCCTTGCTAGGCGTGAACCCCAGAAAAAGAATGAGAAAAAGTACGAACCGGAAAATATGACTTTCGATGCCGCCACCCGTATTTGGCGTGGCCGCGAATCAATCCGGATCTCGGATCTAATCAACGAGAAAATATGGCCGGCTAATGGAAAAAAAGACCTCAGCGATCAAACTGTTTTGCTTGGCATCACCTGGAAACCAGCACCTGGTGATGGACTGAGCGGGACCTTCACCCGCTTTCATATCTCGGATATCTGGTTAGATGACAAATCCATTGAACACGCGGCCTATTTTCAGACCGAGAAGCACAATGCCTTTATCCGAAGTCGCTGGATGCCCGGCCGGGTCGAAGAAGTAACTTATGGCAAGTTCGGTCGAGCTACCGTGACCGCTACTCTGTTCGGAGGAATGGACTCCACTCTTTATGATGACTTCAAAAAGGATGTCGGTGGACAAATCAATGGTGCGGAAAATACTCTGAAGCACACGGCAGGCCACTATGGCCCGGGACACATGGCCTCGAGCGGTAAAATCATTCGAGTAAAGAAGACACGTGGCGAGATTCCCATGGGCAGCAGCGGCATACACGTCCATTTCGAGACCGATCTTGTCATTGAAGCCATTCGGCCCGGTAGAATTGTCCGTATTCGACCGGACAGTTGGCCCAAGATGCAAATCCCCAGAGAAGAATATCTCTTCCAAAATAGCCCAGAAGCCCGCTTCCCCACCCCGGACATCTTTCCGAAATACTAAATTGAGGAAATCCAATCATGATGAGACTAAACTTAACCCGATGGATCGCTGCGCTGCACCTC
>JAACDM010000161.1 GCA_009936795.1 Verrucomicrobiaceae bacterium
GCAGGAGGCAACAGAGGGCTGCCCATCGCAGGAGGATGCTGGAAGGGTTCATGTTAGAATGAACAGTGCTTTGCGATCCATGATAGACTCTATGCGGCTAGTAGCGGTGGAGGTTTCAGGGCTTGTTGTATCAGATCCCGTATCTTGGAATCGTCGAAACCGCTCTTCTTGGCCGCCCTTCGAATGGATTTCATTTCGTACTGAGACATGCTTCCATCGGCCAGTGCCAAGCGAACAAGGGTAAGCAAGTGCTCTTCGCCGGTCTGAGAGATGGTGTCGCTGTTGGCGCTTTCACTTTGCGCTTGTGCTTTGGCTAATAACTGTTCGAGCTTGGGATCGGGCCATCTATGCTTCCGGGCCCACTGGCGCAAGAATTTCTCTTCGTCTTCTGAAATCCCCGACTCGGATGACGCTAATTGGGCCAATTGAATGAACTCGAGTTCCTGTAGATCAGAATCTTTGAGAACGCGTCCATAGTCCTTATCCAGCTGGTTCTTCATTGCCGCTTGCGATGATCTCCCTCGCTGACGCAACTTGAAGAAGACGGCGACTACGGCCAGCACGATGATTGCTAGGACGATCGGATTCGCAATCAAATAGGCCGCAATCATTGTGATGAAGGCCAATGGAAGCCCGAAGGCCAGTGCCAGGAGAAGGGTGCCTGCCTCGGCGATCCGCCCCACGAATGGAATATGAAAGAGCACTCCGATCACCGTGCCAAATAAGATTGAAAACCCTAAGACCACACAGGCAGTTCCAATGCCACGCACGATCCATTTGAGTCGTCCAATGTGCGCTTTCATGGTGGTTAGGGCGGCTTCGCGATCTCCCGCCACGATATGATGCAAGATACCCGAATCCTGAATCATTTGGTTGATCATGCCAGTCCTTTGATGAGTGGTATCGGGGACCCCTAGTTGGGATTCAAATTTTCCGAAGTAGGTGGCCGTTTCAGGAACCGGCACACCGGAATAGCTAACACGTTCATCGCCCAACTCGTCGTTCCGGTTCTTGCGAAGATAAAGGTGCTCACTGCCCTCGATCTCAAGGTTAGAGCGTTTGAGCGTCAAACTCCCCGCAGCAATGGTTTCATTGCTGTCGACGAATTCGATCTTATCGGAGGTGACTTTGAGCTCTCCCACTTCGTAATCAGGAGGCAGGAAGCTTCTTGACTCGAGTTCTTATGTTAGACTGTTGTTTCGGGAATTGCTTTCGAGGCTGCTCATCCATTTCTTCTTCCACGTCACGCTGTCATCGCTTTCGTCCTTGTCCCAGGCATAGATCTCAGCATGCCTTTTGACCGACAAATAGCCCGTGAAGGAATCGACGTATTCTCCAGACATGGTCAGTTCACGATTCATGTCTCCTGTGAACGACATCAGATCACCCGATAACGCTTCACCAAGTGCGACGAACTCCTGGGTCTTCGCCGCTGCGCGATGATAATCAAATCTCGTCTCGTTCTTCCAAATCGCGCTGAGCGCGGCGAATACGAGCACTGGCCCAAAGACAATCCCTGCCCATCGGTTCTTTTTTCGGTTTGCCATCCTATACATCTACTACCTCATGTGGAGGTGGCGACTACAAAACGCTCGATTGGTTGTATCGTCACCCGAAGACACGAGGAGTCACAGGTCCACCAATCGTTCGGAGTTGAAGAACGCTTTGCGCCAACGCGTGATGGTGACGTTCTCGAAGAGGGCGGCTTCCCAGAAAGGGTCGTTGTGGACGAAGGCTTCGGCTTCTTCGTATGATTCCACATCGACTAACAGGACGCCACCATGGGCAGCTGTGCCAGCGTCGTCTAACATGGCGCCAGCGGCGAGTAGCAAGTGTTTGTTCTCGTCGAGATACTTCTTGTGCGCGGACTGGTGAGCCTCGCGTAAAGAAGCGCTACCGGGCTTGTCTTTGGTGATGATTGCGTACGGCATGGTCGTTTTACAAAGGTGGTAACTTGACACCGATTTGCTCAAAAATGCCTCGTGGCGCACCTCCAGGCACTGGATCCGGACGGATCTCCGAGAGACCGCGTTCGTCCACACGGTAGAAGAAGTAATGCTCGGGAATGGTAACCGATTTACCGGTTGCAGGTACCGCGTCGAAGCCGGGGAAGGCGAGGGTTTCTGTGTGGGTTCCGCCCTGTCGCCACAGCACACCGATCGCCCCATCCTCGGTCAACACCGGCAGATCATTGTCATAAGACCAATCGGGAAATCCTCGGTAGAGTGCCTCAAGAAAGGCAAGAATGGCCTCGTGCCCCATCGTTCGGACCGGTGTCACAAACTGCACTCCATCGGCAAAGCTACCGCCAATCTTTTCTAGGTCATGGGTCGCCAAGCCATTCATGTACTGTTGTAAGGGTCCAGGAATCTCTGCTATTGGTTTCATGATCGAGTGAATTATTAGGGCTTCTCCAACTCCGATATTGTCCAAGGTCCCTGACGTGTTGCGAACCTCTCCCTGACAACCCGTACTTGTTCAGTCGATATGTCACGGCCTCCGTTCTCCCATGCGGACCGAACATAGCTGAGCACGTCTGCGATCTCTTGATCGGTGAGGAGCCTCTCGTGGCCCGGCATGACGCTATCATAGTCCCGAACGCCAGCCGTGAGCGGACCTTGCAGTCCTTTCAATACGATCTTGATCGGTAGATCCGGCGTACCAAGCAAACGCTGCGATCCCGCCAATGGCGGAAATACACCGGCCAGCCCCTTGCCGTCGGGTTGATGGCAGGCGACACAGGAAATGTAGACTTCTCGGCCTCGCGTTACGTTTTCTGAAAGGCTTTTGATAGTCTCTATGGAAACTTCCTCTGCGGCCGCCGTTACCAATTGACGACCAAGTTCTGAATCCGTGCTCTTGGCCAAAGCGCGCAATCCTTCCGAAAGCACTATTGAATCTCGGCCCACTCTCTCTAGCGCGTGTTTCACAATCTCACGAAGATAAGGACGCTTGGCCTCACGCTTGTTCTCCAGCAACACCCGCAGGAATCCCTCTGGATGACGCAGTACCGCCAATCGAATCGCATCGGCCAGGTGTTTGTGGCCTTCCAACCCAGGTTCACTATCAATCAGCGCTAACAAGGTTTCTCCAAGCGTGGGGTCGGGCTTCATTTCGACCAATGACAGGGCTGCTGCTTTGCGATCGAGCAGATCCCAATCCAATTCGAGCAAACGTTCGATCCGCGACCGCTCTCCGTCGGGACGACGAGTGATGGCAGCCACTTGCACCGCGTCCAGTTTCTGATTGCTTGCCGCCAGAGTGAGATGAAACCGGGCACGCAAGTCTGACGTGGCGCCTCGGCGCTTCAAGATCGCTTCTTCATCCAATAGATAAGCCAGTCGGCGTTGACCAGCCAAACGCCAGAAGAGGTTGTCATGCGACAAGGCCTTTACGGCGCCTTCCTCATTGTCGATATCGGGATAGGCATCGTCTTTGGTGCCTATCGGGTAGAGCCGATAGATGCGGCCGTGTTCCCGGTCGCGATCATCCGACTTGAGCGCATTGCCGGGGCCCTTCTCAAAGTGACCGCGATAGGGATTGTGATTGCAAATCGGATTGTACCAATCCGCCATCCACACCGCGCCATCTGGCCCCACTTCCGCGGCCACTGGTGCGGACCATGCATCGGCTGAGGCATAGAGGTTGTGCTCAAATCCTGTCGTGATGAAACGATCGCCGCGCCGTTCGATCCTCGGTGCAGCGACCAGGTGCATGGGAGTCTCACAAATCAACACACGCTGATTCCACCAATATTGGGGAAATCGCCGACTGGTGTAAACCGCATGGCCAGCCCCAGAGGAGTGTTCCTCTTTGGGGTTGTTCTGGAAATAGTCGCTGGTGATCGGTGCAAGTTTCTCTCTCCGATCCGCTCTCGCCACTTGCTGACCTTTCCTGCCCACCATTTCAAAGTAGCGATTGGGAATGCTGTGATACCAACTTGGGTTTCCGTTCGCCGTGGAACCGACGAGATCGCCTTGCTCCGTGAAGCCAAGGCCCCAGGTATTGTTACTGGTATTCTGTAAGACTTCAAAGGCTGAGCCATCCGGCAGAAATCGGAACACGCCCTGACTCGATTGATGCCGCTTCCCGGCAACGGTCACATCCAAGCCACTGTAGCCCACACTAGCATAAACCCATCCATCGAATCCATGCCGAAGATTTGACACACAGGCGTGAGTATCACGAAGACCGATCCCGGACCAAAGCACCTCTCTGGAATCGGCCCGATCATCGCCATTGGTATCCCGCAGCAAGACCATCGAATCGCCATCGGTAGCGATCGCTCCACCCTCGACTGGCAGAACCGTCGTGGCGATGTTCAAGCCTTCGGCAAACACCTTCACCTTATCCGCTCGACCATCCCCATCCGTGTCCTCGAGGATCTTGATTCTGTCCTGCGGCTGTTCGGTGCCAATCTTATGGGGATAATCAAAGGCTTCAACGACCCAAAGCCGCCCTCGATCGTCCCAATTGATCGCGATCGGATTCACCACCATCGGTTCCGCTGCAAACAGCCGGATCTCGAATCCCGGCGGCACTTGTGCCAGTTTCAGTGATTCGTTAGGCGACAGCGGCTGTTGAATCTGATTGAGTGGCCCCACAGGATTCTCCGGATCCTTCGGCGCGGCGGCGAGCCGGTAACGCAGCTCGGGCAGATCTTCGGGAGCCAACCATCGCGTCGAGTCATCGTGAGCCGTCCACCGAATGGCGCGATGCACCAAATCTTGATACTCTGTCAGGTTCCAACAACGGTGATCGTGCCCACTCGCCGTGTAAAACACTCGGCCTTTCCCGTAGGTCTTGACCCAGGTCCACGGCTCCTCATCACGCTTTTGTAGAATTAGACGATCCTTGCCATGGCGCTTGTGCTCGTAAGTCTCGTCCCAACATTCAAATCCCGGCCATCCTTTCATCACCGGATGCTCTTCATTCACGATTTGCGCCCGAAATACCCCGGTCGTGTGCGACTTGAACTGAGCCCCCAGCAGGTCCACATACCCATCGAATTGCGAGTCCCGAAAGCAACCTGCCGCACAGTGTAACAACACGCACCCGCCGCCGTTCCGGGCGAAATCGAGCAGGGCTTTCCCCTGAGTCTCTTTGTCGATCGTGTAGAGATTGGCAAAGATGAGCAGGACATCGAACTGAGCCAAGTTCTCCGCCGTCAAGGCATCCACCGTATGAGCATACGTGATATTGATCGCTTTTGGCCCGAGCGCCTTGCGAAGGACCCGAAACCGAGTCGGTGGATCATGATTGGACCGATTCTCACTGCCCAGAAACAAGACCTCAATGCGTTCCGGCTCTGAAGCTTCATCATCAGGGGCCGCTAATAGCAAACACCCAATGGCTACCAACATCGTCAACGGAACGATGATAGGATAAAATCCAGCGAAGTACTGGAACAGAGTCGTAAGGCGCATGGTTGTCCCTATTCCACGGTCGTGAACTTGAAGTAGTCAATATCCCCGATGCTATTTGATGGGCCGACCTCGTCCATGACAGCACGTATGGTGTGGACGCCCTTCTTTAATTTGACACCTTTGTGAGTAATCGTTTTGAGAGTGGTCCAACTGCCGGTGTTCGGAATTCGAATGGGGCCGGTGAGGTCCTTTCCTTCGATCTCTAAATGAAAGGAACCGCCCTGCTTATTCGAAGCGACGGGCATATCGATGTTGTATACGCCATCCTTGGCGACCTTGACTGTGTAGTGCAACCACTCGCCTTTCCTTGTCCACCCGATGCCGTGCCCATTGGAAGCGTCGTCTCGCTTCTCGATATCCACTTGCGTGTTCTTGCGATAGTCAGCGCCCAGGTTCTCTGCCTCAACATCATGGTAGGCAATTTCGGCGGGGCCTTCATCATAGTGCTCCGCTTCGATGGTTCCCGGAATGGCGTGTGGTTTGCCACCGTAAGGGCTGGATTTCTCCCTCAGTTTCTTGGTTTCGGCCCAGACGGCTGTTAGACAGGAAAGGAGGAGGATAGGCAGAAGAGAGGATTTCATGCGTTTGATCGGTCGATTGGAGATCCAGAGATTAACGACTTCTGGCATTTTTGAAAAGACTGATCGCAAATCAGTCTTCGCACGCAATGACAACGAACTTGTTGCGAGTCTAACCGAACAGTCCATCAATGGGTTGTCCGTGGTAGATGAAGTGGGGGCGGCCGCTGAGATCGTGCCAGACGGCTTCTTGTGGAATGCCGAGAGCTTGATAAATCGTTGCCGCGAAGTCTTCGGGTGTGTGGGGGTCGGCGATGGGGTGACCCCCGAGTTTGTCCGTTTCACCGACGATGGCGCCGCCCTGAATACCACCGCCCGCGAAGAGGGCGGTTTGCACGGAGCCCCAGTGATCGCGCCCAGGCAATGGGGCTTTCGGGATCTTGACGATTCTGGGAGTGCGCCCAAACTCACTTGCCATGACGACCAGCGTGTCCTCTAACATTCCGCGGTTTTTAAGATCACCAATGAGAGCGGCGACCGCTTGGTCCATCGGCGGAAAGAGGAAATTCTTGAGGTTGGGGAACGCAGCCTGATGGGTGTCCCAAGCCTCATTGTTTCCAAGGTTCACCTGTACCAGATTGACCCCGTTCTCGACAAGTTGGCGAGCGAGGAGGAGCGACCAGCCAAAGAGATTGCGCCCATAGCGGTCTAGGAGTTTCGGATCGGCATTGTGTACTTCGAAGGCCTGCTTCGTCTTCGAATCACTGAGCAGTTTCACGGCCAGATCTTGGAACCGATTCATGGAACGCGCTTGGGCCGTTTCTTCGAGGTGTGCAGTCTGAGCGTTCAGTTGATCCATGAGCGCTAGGCGATGCTCAAGGCGGTTCAATCCCACTCCTGGCGGTAGGGTGAAGTTGGGGGCGAGGAACTGCTTCTTGCTTCCGTCCGCTTTGCCATCGGCATGGTGAAACAGATAGTCTGGAAACGCGCCGTAGGTCGCCGCATTGTATTTAGAGGTTTCCACATAGAACGGCTCATGCCGTTTCCCTAACATGCCGGCAAACTGCCCCGGGATCACTCGACCGGTCCGATGAATGAGTTTCTCTGGCAAGACCATTGAGGCGGGCAAGTTGCCCTTGGGGGCGAGCTGATGCGCTGCGAGGGTTGCGATGGAAGGCCAGTCACTCTCTTTGGGCTTGTTGGGATCGAACCCGATAGGAAGGTCACTCCTTCCGGTAAGCATCATGTGGTGACCTTGTGAGTGCTCATTGGAACTGTGGGAGATGGAACGACAAAGGGCCCACTGATCGCTGCACTTCGCTAGATTGGGGAGATGTTCACAGATGCGCAGTCCCGGTGTCTTGGTGGCGATGCTCTGGAATTCACCTCGGATCTCTTCAGGCGCTTCGGGTTTCATGTCGAAGCTATCGATTTGTGAAAGGCCACCGGAGAGGAAGATGTAGATGACCGATTTCGCGGTCTTCTTTCTTTCTCCCCCTGAATTCTCCGATTGGAGGGCCGCCAATTGATCTATGCTCAAGCCTAACAGACTGATTGTGCCCGCCTGTAAGAGCGAACGCCGAGTCATCCGAGAGTCTTGAACGGAACGATGCTTCATAGCGGGTGCAAAAGTATCAGAAGTGGGGAACGCTTGTCCAGGATGATGCCTGGAGCGGCCGTTTCTCGAACGCGATTGTGTTCTAGTAGAGAAGCATGTCTCCCAATCGTCTCGGGTTGACTCCTCAAAGATCTTTCTCCGCCTTTTGCCGTGCGTTGACTCACTCGAACGCGGATGCTTCAGCTGTCTATATCGCTAGGGCTAATCCATTAATTCGCTTAGAGCACTAACTCATTGACTGTCAGTTCACGATGGTGATATATAGCGCTTGCAGATCCA
>JAACDM010000162.1 GCA_009936795.1 Verrucomicrobiaceae bacterium
CGGGCCAGCGGAATCACTAACATGGATTACGCATGGTTGAAATTTCGGCAGCTCTCCATCCAGCAAACTTGACGGAGCGCCGGATTTAGTCGCACCAAATTTCGCCGACGAATTGAGGAAAGCGGACATACCCATTGCATAGCCCAGAAGAGCAACGAGAAAGCTGTAGAAACCTTTCACAAAGGCTACTATCGCCTTAGGCACAATATTGAAAACGTCTTTGCTAGAATGAGGCGGTGGACAAGATTGGAGCTCCGGCGCGAGCGCAAGGCTTCTCACTTTGAATCGTTCCTAAACCTCTGGGCTATAAGTCCTTGGATCAGAATCTGAGTTTGTGGATTGGCCCTAACTGTAGCCAGCTCGCTGCGGGCGTAATCACGGGCACTGGGCTGGCGCAGCATCTCTGTCAAGGGTGGGTTTGGTTCCTCGAATCTTCGCCGCCAAGTACCGCTGGATCAGCCAGATGGGCATTTCCAAATGACTGAGGCGACCACGCTGATAGCCATCGGAGTAGAGGCTACGTTGGACGGCAGATAACATTTCCATGTCTTCGAGATGGAACTCAGTCGCCTCTTTCTTACCACGTTCTAGCATCTCAGCAAACTGTGGGTGTCTGGTGGTCGACTCTGGCACAAGGATGGACGTCAATAGGCGTAATTGGTCCGGGGCGACTGGCTCAATGCGATACCAAACGACTTGGTCCGGCGCGGTGACTATGGTGAAGAGTGGATAACCCATCACCAGTCCCCATTCGTGACGCGCAGGATCGTCGAGACCTTCGACTAAAGGAAAGGTATCCCATTGACTACCGTTTGATTCTACATCGACGATCTCTCGGCGAACTTTGTCTCCATAAGGCAGGTGACAACGAATGCAATTCGACTTTTCAGTTTCGGTCCAAGTCCCTCGCGCTGGCATGATCGGCTGGAGGGTCTTCACATGGGCGCCTGCATGGTGATAGGATTCCATAAAATTCTCGGCCAGCACTTTCCAATTGCAAGGAATGTCCCAGTGTGTTTCGAAGACCACATGCATTTCAGCGATGTGCCATGGTGTCATGTTAGTAGCCAAATCCTCATACTGCATCTGGACACTTTCCTCGGCATTCCCATCCAGGTTGACGAAGACGAAGCCGTTCCAAATTTCTGAACGGAACTCTTTCAACGCCCACTCACAACGTTCGAAACCCTCCGCTTGGCCCATCTCTGGACATGCTTTCAACTGGCCATCGAGTTCGAAGGTCCACGAGTGGTAGGGGCAGAGAAACAGACGGGTTTGCCCGCGGTCCTGGCTGCCCTGCCGATACTCTGCGGGCCCATGGCCATCGTGTCCGAAGCCTGGCGGCATGATGTCCATCCCGCGATGGGGGCAACTGCGTGATAGCACATGCACCTCTTGCGATTTATCACGGACGACGATGAGCGGTTCGCCGAGGAAATCGACGTTGATGAAATCGCCAGCAAGGGGCAATTGCGACACATGCGCCAGACAAGTCCAGCCGGGGTGAAAGAGGTTCTCGCACTCCCAAGCAAAGTAATCATCGCTGGTGAAAGCTTCCTTAGGCAGCGTGGTTGCTCGGTTTAATGGAAGATCGGCAATGCGCTCGATCTCTGCCAGGATCTCTGGCAATGTCAGCTCTTGGCGGGAGCGCCGCCATGCCGATGAGCGCGTGCCATTCAGTCGCTGATTCACATCCGCCGCTTGGCGCACTTGGGTTTCATTGGTAACTGGCATCGTGGTATGAGGAGTGGACTGATTCGTCCTACCGCATACAAGCATCCCGTGTGCCAGTTGCATCCTTCATGGTGCCATGGCTGCTTCCTTCAATCTCTATGGACATTCACGCGTAAGCTTCTCTTTCTGCTGGTGCTACCTTTGAGCCATTCGGCTTCAAGTTGGGCGAACTTGCTCATGATGAAGTCGACATCGCTGTCGAAACCTGCGGCTTTTGCCATAGTGATCTCAGCATGAAGAACAATGACTGGGGCATCAGCGAGTACCCATTCGTTGGTGGTCACGAAGTGGTAGGTAGAGTCATTGGTAAAGGTGCACACGTGTCTCATCTCGAGATTGGGCAACGCATAGGGTTGGGCTGGTACTCGCGCAGCTGCGGGCTCTGCGATCCCTGTATGCGTGGCGATCAGAATATCTGTGTGGTGGCCGAGAGCGCCATTGTGACTCGTCATGGCGGTTTCGCTAACAAGGTGCGTGCGCAAGCGTTTTGGTGCACGCCCATCCCTGACGCCCTGGATCTTTCTGCGGCCGGTCCTCTCTTCTGTGGCGGCATAACCGTGTTCAATCTTATCGTGCAGAATGCGATCACAGCCTTAGATCACGTGGCCGTCGTTGGCATTGGCGGGCTTGGAAATCTGGCTCTGCAGTTTCTTTCTGCTTGGGGGTGTGAGGTCACCGCCATTTCCACCAGTGAATCGAAGTTCGATGAGGCCAAAGCACTCGGAGCCACGCACTTCCTCCATGCTCGCGATCCTGATGCACTCAAAGCTGCGGCCGGGCGGTTCAAGATGATTCTCGTCACTGTTAATGTGCCGCTAGACTGGGATCTCTACATGACGATGTTAGACAAGCGCGGTAAGTTGCACATCGTCGGCGCTGTGCCTTCGGTCACCTCGTCAGGTTTCCCACTAATCGAACAGCAGAAGATCATTGGTGGCAGCCCGTTAGGAAGCCCAGGCCTGGTCAAACAGATGCTGGATTTCTGTGCGCGGAAGGAGATTGCCCCCGTGACTCAGAAATACGCACTGAGCCAGATCAACACGGCTTTTGAAAATATGGAAGCTGGGAAGGCCCGTTATCGATTGGTGCTGGAGAATGATATTTCTAGCTAATTGCGTTGTCCCACACACTACCGCGTCTTTCCGTCTCCATCCGATAGTCCGTATAAAGCGTGTTGAAAAGATTGGCGCCTAGCCGAAACGCGGCATCTATCGGTTTCGCCGGATCAGATTCGACGTCCCCGCGCTTGTTGCCGATCCCTTGTACAACACCTACAAAGTCACACTGATTGTAGCGGCAGAATTCCTGGATCGAATGCACGACACCTAGAGGGGCCGCCGGATAAGATTCCTCTGAGCTGATCGTGAGCCCGATCTTCTTGTGTGCCATTCGTGAGGCATTCTCAGCACTATTAGAATGGGAGGCGGCGTAGTAGCAGAAGCTGCGATCGAGGAAGGTCTTGAGCTGGCCACTCATGCCATACCAGTAGAGCGGCGTGGCAAAGATGATGCCATCGGCGGGCAGATAGTGTTCCAAGAAGAGTTCGCTGAAACGATCCTCAAGTGTGCATTCGCCCTCCTTGCCTCGACATTGTCGACAATCGCGCAGGAAATGTCTGACATAGTCATCGACAAAGAGAAGCTCGGCAGTATTGCCTGCCTCTTGCGCGCCTCTCCTCGCCGCATTTGCGAGTCGATAGGAATTGCCGTCACGGCGAGGGCTAGAAGCTAGGATGAGAACGGATTTCACGGTTAGACTTCTCCTTTCACCGCGTCATCGAGTGGCACTCTCGCAGTGGCATTGGTGTAGTTGCTCATGGTCTTGACCGCCACGGCAAGAATCACCTCGAGCCCCTGCTGCGAAGTCCATCCTGCCTCAGTAAAGTTATCTAGCATCCTTTCTGAAACTTTCCCTCGCTCACGAACCATCTGCCTCGTGAAGGTGGACAAAGCTTTCAGTTTGGTATCACCCAACGGCAACCCAGCAGGCAGCGCGATGAGATCGGACTCCTCGACGCCCACGTCACGCGCAAGCTCGGTGTGCCATGGCACTCAGTAGGTGCAGTTGTGTTCGACATTGATCGCCTGATAGACGATCTGTCTTTCCGCAGCATTGAAACTCGTCGAATTAAAGAGCGTCCACAGAGTGCCGTAACTCTCCAACAAAGCTGGCGCCGTCGCCATGACGCGTTCGAGATTGGGAACCATGCCAAAGGCCTCCTGCGTGTTCTGCAGCATGGGGATTGCGGCTTCCGGCACTGTGTCTTCGGTGTTGAGAGGAAAGTGCATGGTATTAGATAAATGTCAGTCGCTTCTTGCGAGCTTCCTCTGCGATGGGGAAGAAGGCGTTCTCCCATTCCATCGTCTTCTGACGAATATAGATGTCTTTCATTTCTCCCAAGACCTCGCCTGCCAGTTCGTCTTCTTCAAAGGCTTCGATAGCATGAAGTAACGTGCCGGGAAGAAATTGAACGCCATCCTCTTTCAACGCTCGTCGCGTTTTGCCATACAGATTTTCATTGAGCGGCTTGCCAGGGGCTAACCTCTGTTCGATGCCGTCCAGACCGGCCGCAAGATGGTAAGCCGCTGCAAGATACGGGTTGACACTCATGTCAGGCACGCGATTCTCGACGCAGTAACGATTCAATGGGAGGCGCAGCATGGCTGAACGATTGTTCTGGCCATAGGCAACTAACACAGGAGCCCAACTCACATCCGGCATGTCCCCTTGAGCGATGAAGCCTTGGTAGCTGTTGTAGGTCGGACTGGACAACGCGGTTAGGGCTCCTGCGTGCTTGAGCAGGCCAGCGGTAAAGTGATAAGCCATCTCCGACATGCCAACTCTATATTTCTCGGCAAGAGGATTGGACTTCGGCTCAGGTGCGAAGCGATTCTCTCCGGTCTTTGTATCGGCCAGCGACATATTGAAGTGACACCCTGATCGGAAGTCATCGTGGAAGGGTTTGGGCATGAAGCTCGCAATGCACCCCATGGACTTGGCCACATGCTTGGCCATCAAGCGCAGGAACACCAGCCGATCTGCCATGGTGAGTGCATCAGCATAGTCAAAATCAAACTCGTACTGACCGTGACCACCTTCTTGATCAAATGAGAACACCCCATAACCAAGCTTGTTGAGATAGCGCGTCATGGGTGAAAGAAAATCGATCGAGTCCATCGACAAATTCACATCATAGGCAGGACACAAGCCCTCAAATCGATGCTGATGCAAGGTGCCTAGCCGGCCTGTCTCAGGATCTTCGTGCAGTACATAGAACTCCGGCTCCACGCCTAAGTTGAATGTCAGCCCCATCGCCTTTGCACGGTCAAGCTGACGCTTCAAAATCTGTCTGCTGTCGTTTTGGTAGAATTCTCCGTGGTAGTAGAGGTCGCCGAAGAAGTAGGCAAAGCGCTTATCCCAAGGACAAATGATGAGGGTATCAAGATCTGGTACGGCCGCGCATTCATCCTCCTGCGGGCCAACCAATCCCATGCCTTCCATTGCGCCGACTGTAAAGAGTTCGGAGCCCGCTGCCATCTTGGCAAGCGATGACACAGGATTGACCTTAGCCTTCGGAATGCCATGCACATCGACAAACGTCGATAGCAGAAACTCCACACCTTCAGCTTCGAGCTTCTTCTCCGTGACAGCGAGTTTATCAGGGTCAGGCGCAAAGCCCTCGGGCACGGCAAAGGTCGGAAGAGCGTTCATGATGATAGGGAATGATCTAAGGGAGGTGACTCTGTCTTAGCTCTTTCTAACAGTACGGTTAGGGCGTCTCCCATTTCATGGAAAAGAAGTTTGCCCGCTTCGGCCGTGCCTTGGCTGGGGGCTCCCGTCACACCATTGAGACTAGTTTGGGCAACAGGATAGGAGAATACCTTGCTTACTGTTCGATCAAGATCGTCTTGCACTGCAGACATGTCGACCGTATCCGGTGCTAGATGTAGCATGAGATCGGTCTCCGCTTTGTTCGCATGCAGGTCTTCCGCATCGGAAATGAAATAGTTCCAAATGGCATCAGTTAGCTTGAAGGTGTGGCGAAGGCCTATTTGAAAGGAGCCCATACGTGCTGTTCTAATCTGATCAATGGCGACCCGAAGCGACGCATCATTGCCAAAGTGGGAATTGACTAATAAGAGGCGCTTCCATCCCGTGTGCTCTGCCCATTCAGCAAGATCACGGATGGTGGCCATGAACGTTTCATGGGACAGTGAGAAGGGTCCAGGCCACTTAGGGGTGTGCCCTACGGATACTGTGTAGCAGAGCGGTGGCAACATTGCCACGCCAGCCTTCTCACAGGCGTAGCGACAAACCGATTCTCCAATGACGGTGTCCGTATTGACCGGCAAGTGAGGACCGTGCTGTTCGGTAGCCCTACATGGCAGTACGAGCAGGTCATTGCCTGCCCCAAGAAGTTCACGAAAGGCAGTCCAAGACAGCTTTGTGAGGTCAGACCACATCATCGCCTACCTTTGTCATACGCAGCATGGGCAGTCTATCTTCCTCGCCGTCCCGCTGTTGAGGATGAATCAATTCTTCCAGGCGTTTCTTGGCTGAGAGAAATTCAGGTGTGAGGAATTGGCGTGGATTGCGAGGTTGAGGCACAGGCACTTCGATGAGCTCACCCACGCGACCAGGATCGGAATCTAACACAAGCACTCGATCCGAAAGGTAAACGGCTTCGTCAAGATCATGTGTGATAAACAGGATGGTGATGTCTACCTGGCGCCAAATTTGCAGAAGGTATGACTGCATTTGCGCCCGGGTCTGCGCATCGAGTGCGCCAAACGGTTCATCCATCAAGAGAATACGTGGTTGGTTTGCAAGAGCCCGGGCAATGGCCACCCGCTGCTTCATGCCGCCGGAAAGCTGGTGCGGATAGACCTCTGCAGATGAGGCGAGTCCCACCAGTTCGATCCACTGCATAGCCTCGGATTCTGCTGTGGCTTCGCTGTGTCCGGTCATCTTGAGACCAAACATCACGTTCTGTTTCACTGTGAGCCAGGGAAACAAGGTGTAGCCCTGAAAGACCATGCCCCTATCCGGTCCTGGCCCTGAAACACTCTCTCCGCCGACTAAAACCTCGCCAGCGGAGGCAGACTCGAGTCCTGCCAAGATACGAACGAGGGTCGATTTCCCACATCCAGAAGCGCCGATGACACACATAAACTCCCTCCGATGCAGGGCGAAGCTCACGTTCTCAAGGGCAGTCACCTCGCCCTGTGGCGTACTGAACACCTTCGTAAGACGATTCACATCCAGTGTGACCGGTCGCTTCTTCAGCTTGTGAAAGCGAGCCTCTACTTCAGGGGATTGCCGAGTGTAGGGTGGGAGTTCTAACACAGGAGCTGTCATGTGGCTACAGTCACGGGTTTGGCGCGCAAAGCGCGTTTGAGGCGAAGCGGACTGACTTTTGACAAGACCCGCGCAGCACTTCTCGCGCTCGCGCTGATGCCCTGCTCGGTGTAGGGAAAGATCACTCCTCGAAACCAAGCCAGAAACTGATCCGTTAAGAATCCAGTGAGACCAATCAGGAGGATAATCGGATAGACATGATCAAAGTGAAACCGCCGCCCTTGAGTGTCGATGATCTCCGTGAGCCCAGCTTTCACGCCCAGGAGTTCTGCGATGATAAGCCATGTCCATGCCCAGCCTAACAAGATGCGAATATCATTGTGTAGGTTTGGTAGAATGCCAGGAATGACCACACGTGTGACGAGTTGTTTGCGATTTGCTCCCAAGGTTTGCGCGGCATCAAGCAGTGAAGTGTCGAGCATGCGAGTCGTGTTGGCTACCATGAGGATAAGCTGCGGTAGCGTTCCCAAAAAGACGAGGGCGAGCTTTGGCGCATCGTAAATTCCAAACAAGGCGATCAGCAAAGTGCCGAATGCAGGTGCTGGCATGTAGCGAAAGAAATCTACGAATGGCTCGATGAGCCTTGAGAAGAAAGAGAACGTTCCACACAGAAGCGCAATTGGAACCCCGACTAAGCACACTAACAGGAAGCCGCCTGCGATCGTGCGAATGGAGACAAGGTAGCGTCCCCAGACATTCAAGTCTCCAAGCTCCGACTGGCCGCGAAAGTCCTCGGAAGCTCTAGCGATGATCTCGTGGGGTGCAGGGAGAAAAAGAGGCCGTTTGACCTCACTCTTCCCCTCTGGGATGAGCTTGAGTAGGGGTTCTGAAGGGAAATTCCGTGAATTATAGCTAGGCGAAACCGCACTCATGTCTGCCCAGTTCTCCGAGACAATACCAAGATTCTCCTGGCTAAGTCCACCACTCAATTCACCGAGGGCAATGCGTTGCCACACGGTGTAGAGTGCAGCATAATCTTTCTCTTGCTCAGGGGTGATCCAATTTTCTGCCAGGGCCAAAGGAGTAATTCCACGCAGAATGCGCTTATTCGCGCGGCGACCGGCTGCAGCGGTCTCGGCTGCTTGAGGGTCAGTGTTGTCCTGTCGCACAGCCGCCCGGAAGGCATCGAATCGTGCCTCTTCCATATGATCTCCTGGCACATAGACGGTTGGAAAATCAGAGTTGTTTGCATCAGAGGACAGCGAGATGCGAATTTCCGATTTCCAAACGGGCAGGTAAGCGATCAAGCACCATAGCGCTAGTGGCAGTAAGAACGAGCACGTCATGAGCAGGCGTGACCGTTTTCGCGAAAGCGGTCGCCCAACTCCAAACCAGGACTCTTTGCTACGGGTTACCATGATGGCGCGCGCGAGTCGTCAATGCCAGCGCTCAGCCCTACTTCATAGCTTTCGCTACGTCTTTGGTCAGGGTGCGATCAAAGTAGGCTGTGTAATCCACTGGCTCTTTGTAAACCTCAAATTTCACGTTGAAGGCATCGGAGATCTCCGATGATCCATAGACGGACTTGAGACCCGGGGCGTTGCGCCACGCAATCAACGCTTCTTCCAGCGATAGAATGTAAGTGCCATTCAAGAAAGGTTCATACTCATCTGGCTTCACGTTGACACGCGCTGATAAGATTGAAAGAATATCATCTGTATTGTCCTCGTCCTTTATGTAGTCAACGATGCGATACCACACCTTGACCACCTTCACCCAATCATCACGACGATACTTCAAACTGTACTCGGTGACGAATAGACAGTCATAGATCAATCCAGGAATGTCCTTTGAGGTGTAGATCGGCTTGGAACCTGGCACCTGCTTCAGTGCGGCGCCAGAACTTGGTTGCCACGCGCAAATGGCCGAAATCTCATCGGACTTCAGCACCTGTGGAGTATCATTTGTAGGCGTGTTGACGATCGTGATGTCTGTGTCAGACATTCCGTTGTCCTCCAGCGCTTTCAGCACTAGCAAGTGCGGCACGAAGCCTTCCTCCAGAGCAACCTTCTTGCCCTTAAGATCCTTCACGGAATCGATACCGGATTTGCCGATTACCATATCGTTGCCGTTGGAAAAGTCATTGATCAAGATGCAAACGGAAGGTTTCGCCGTGGCTCCCGTGACTAAGGCATCACCATTGGTCATACTCACAGCGTCGAGTTTCCCGGCACCGTAAGCCTCCATGGAGGCAACGTAGTCCATCCATTCGAATTGCACATTCACTCCTTCTTCAGCAAACCAGCCCTTCTTGATACCGATCTCCCAGGCTACCCAGCCGGGCCAATCACTGTAACCGACCGTCAACGGCTTGCCTGTCGGCGCTGGCGTGGGGGGTGGTGGGGGAGAGGGCGCTGGCGCGGCAGTCTCAGGAGTGGATACTTCCGGATCAGGCGCACTTGCTGTGGGCGATTCCTGTTTGCTGCAAGAGGTGAAGAGAGTGATGGCGCAGAGGCCAAAGATACTGAGTAGTTGGTTAGGCTTTATCATCATGATGTCAGGAGAAGCTTCGCTGTGAGTATTACTCATTGCGGTTTAAGTACTATTCTTAGGAGCATGTACGATGCCAACTCCGTGTGAAGCTCTCCATCAAACTCAGCTGCTTGACTCAATCGGCGCGGTGCCAAACCTAGACGGAACGTCGGCTCTGTTAGGCCCTCGAACGCTCATCTATAGCTGCGATTCCGCTTGCCAGCGCTCATTTCGGCGTCCGATCATCTTGCTGGTATTAGTAAATGCGTGAGGCCCCGCTTGAAGATTCTTCGCTCTTCAGCTTCGCTTACTTCATAGCGCTCTCTTAATAGCTGGCATCACTTTAGTGGTCCGACGAATTATCCTCCAACTGCTCATCACCGCCAATCCCGCTTCATTGAATGGACTTCATAGCTGGCTTAGTTTATTCAATTAAATATCGCCTTGCAGTGGCAGGACGAACCGGGGCAAACCATGCTGCTGGCCCTGCGCTTTCTTCGCTCATTCTCCTACCAGCCTTGGTCGATGTGAGGCTGTGTTAGTAAAATGTTGGTATTCTTCTGAGTCGTGAATAGAAGGGGTATGTTAGGAGTCCGCTACTCGGGACGATTATTTCCTTCGACATCCCTTAATCGGGACGAGGATCAGTGGATAATGTTGTTGCGAGACTTTCGCGCCCATTTCCGACGAAACTTCGAAATTAATGTGGCATTACGTTGGGCCCAAGACCAGGCCCATTTTCCTGGCTTGGGCAACACGCCGATTTCCTTTGCTTCGGGCTCGTCTGAATCTTCAGGTTCAAGGGTGTTCTTGGATTCGCCGTCCTTGGTCTCGCTGGCGTCGATCAAGAGAGCAAATTCCTTTCCGAACTCATTATTATCGTAGGGAATCTGACCCATTTGCTGGGCGGTGAGATCGCTGCTTCCGATGATCGTATCCGATTTCAGCGTAGACATCCACAAGCTGATAGCATGAACGGCTTCTGTGTAGCTTTTCAGGTCGGAGAGATTGTAGATCGATTCCTTGGTATGAAGATCGAGTTGATGCTCGCCGCTTTCGATCGCAGTCTGGATGTGCTCGGCCCAATAAAATTC
>JAACDM010000730.1 GCA_009936795.1 Verrucomicrobiaceae bacterium
CTGACTCCAGTCGAGGGCCAGGCCACCCTTCTTTTTATTGATCGAGTTGTGGCAGTCGTAGCATTGCTCGGCCAAGACCGGGCGGATCTTCATTTCAAAAAACTCCCGTTGAGCCTCCGTGATCGTCGGATCCTCTGCCAACACTAGAGGGCTCGAAAGCGCCCACAGGCACAACAGCATCACGCAACAAATGGATTTTCTCAGGTTCATGATAGAGGGGGGCAGGAGAAAGGAGTCAAGGATCTTAGCGCAGTCTACAACATCCTGTGACCGCTCTGACCGGCTCCGCGCAATACCGGCTCCAGCTTCGCCCCGTAGTCGTGTCAGATTCGTTTCCCTGGCAAATCGCCGCCCTGTTCACATTCGGATGGTATTGGTAGATTGGGATGAACTCGGCATCGAAGCCGAGCCCAATGTTGATTGGGTTTTCGAACATGCTGTTACTATGGAAGCAGATGCGGGCAGATAAAACTAGTATCGGTGCGGATAATTTGTGTATAATTGCGACACGCGTGACCTTGCCAGCCTCAAAGCTGCGGACTTTGCCCCATGGCATCGACGACGATTACGAATCAGATCAAGGTGCTACGGTTTCATCAGCCTACCAGAAACACCAGCATCAGCCTGAATACGTCCATTTCTAATTCTTGCAGTCACCGACCGAAGAAATGCAGCGAGAAATCCTATTCCACAACTGATTGAAGCTCAGCTACTCATGCGGCAGTCGAATTTCTGGACACTACGGGGTCCCTGGAACCTCTTCATAGGCTTCTCTGAGGGTGTTCTGGAACTTGGCGGCTCCGACGCCTTTACGAAGCTCTAACTCCAACTTCTCAGCCAGGGCGATGGCTTTCTTCTTCAGGGATGGCTTGGACTCAATGCCCAAGTTTCGAGAGGTCTGTTTGCCGTCGATGCGGAATCGGGCGTACCACCATTTACCTTTCTGTTGAACGGAAGCCATGATCTGTGCCGGATGCTGGTCACATCCTGGTCACACATTTGGTCACACGCTATGCGGACAATCAAGGTTTTTGAGGAACCGAACCCCTGTTTTACAGGGGAAAGAGGTGGTGGAGGCGAGGGGAGTTGAACCCCTGTCCTAGTAGCTCCGAGGAGAAGGCATCTACACGCATAGTTGGATCTTTGATTTAAAGAGGGAGGCTTCAACCAACGAAATCCACACTCTCGATCACCCTGTTTCATTTCGCGCCCCGATCCGGATGCCCGATCGAGGAACTAGCCTGCTTTATGCGCCTCCCAGCCTAGCAGGCGTGGGTCGGAAGACGTCGCTGGTTAAGCAGCGAGAGCTAATTCGTTTGAAGAATCTGCATTTATTTGTGTGATCCGATGATTAACGAGGCCAACGAATCATCCTCGACGTGCCGCCCAATCTGTAAGCAACCAGTCGAAACCAAGACGCCCCCAAGTTGAGTTGGTCTTGCGACCAAGCTCTTTAAGATAGGCCCCATTGGGTCGAGGCGCAAATCGGATCCTGGGTTTCTGGTTAGCATAGATTCGCATTATTGAGAATCAAACTCTCGAGATTATAGAAATTAGAGTTGAGTGTTCCTGGGAAAGTTGTATCCTTGGAGAAGTTTCTTATATCTGCGGCTCCACACTGCGGAACATCGTGAGAACGGCCCCCTCTGAATCAAGACGACCCCATGAACGCTTCCAACGCTTTCGCTGAGAATGCCACGAGCACGCTCGAATCTGAGTCGAGTAACGGCAGCAAGCCGACCCCATTCACGAATGAAGATATGGTCAAGCGCCGGACACGTCGGCGGATCATGGAGCGCTTCGAGCAGGCGTTCTTTGCGGGCCTTCTTCTAACATTGCTCTTGTTCGCGGGTTACATCGGTTTCTCCGAGTACTCCACGCCCACCGCGATGGCGGCCTCCGAGCCCACGTCTCTGTTGATGCCTGATGAGAACGTTCGGGTGACTTGGGAAGATGAACCTGCATTTGAGCTCCCTGCAGTGCCGCAGATGGGAGATTCGGAATCGTATCCGGTGGTGGGTGAAGCGTTTGAAACGACGTGGATCGCCAGTGAAGCGGGAGCTGAAGAGGTGGAATCAAGTCCGTATGTCAAAGAGAAGTCGACTTCAGTGGATGTGCTAGAAACCGTTCCGGCTCCTGCAGCTTTGGATGCGGAGACTGAGTCGGCAATTGCGACGGAGATGGAGAGGCCAGTTGGCGGTGTGCCAATGGATGCGAGCCTTGGCA
>JAACDM010000163.1 GCA_009936795.1 Verrucomicrobiaceae bacterium
AATAGCACGGATATCGTGGATCTAATTCAGTCCTATTTCCCTCTGCGGAAAGTGGGGATGGACTACAGTGCGCTGTGTCCCTTCCACAGCGAGAAAAGCCCCTCTTTTACCGTCAGTCCGTCAAAACAGATGTATTACTGTTTCGGCTGCGGTGCGGGTGGGGGAGCGGCGCGATTTCTGATGGAGCGGGACGGCATCGATTTCCCAAGTGCGATCAAACGGCTTGGAGAGCGAGCGGGGATTCCCGTCGTTGAGGAAGCGCTGTCTCCAGAGCGAGCGGGCGAGCTGAAGCAGCGGTCGCAACTGATGACGGTTCATCAGGAAGTGGCCAAGTGGTTTCACCGGAACCTGTTGAAGAAGCCCCATGCTGAACATGCTCGGGCGTATTTAAAACAGCGACAGCTCAGCATTGAGATCGCGAAGGATTGGAAACTTGGGTATGCGCCGAGCGACCCTCGGTTGTTCTTTGAGTGGGCGCGCAGCATGGGTTACACAAACGACCTGCTGATTGATTCGGGACTGGTCGCGGAGCGCGAAGGTCCCACTGGCAGGCCTAGAATCGTGGGGCGATTCCGCGATCGTCTGATGTTCCCGGTCTGCAACGATTTCGGAGAGGTGATCGCTTTTAGCGGGCGATCGTTAGATCCGGAATCGAACATGGCGAAGTATCTCAATTCGCCTGAGACGGATTTATTCCATAAGAGTAAGACGCTCTTTGGTCTGCATCGCAGCAAACGGGCCATCCTGAAAGCTGGCCGAGCTGTGATTTGCGAAGGGCAGATTGATCTCATCACGTGCTTCTCTCAGGGCTTCGAAAACATGGTGGCGCCGCTGGGAACCGCTTTCACCGAGGATCACGCGCGTACGCTAAAGCGTCTTACTCAGGAGGTTGTGGTGTGTTTTGACGCAGACACTGCGGGATTTAAGGCCGCCCAGCGGACCTTCAAAGCATTGGCTGAAGCCAGTGTGTTTGTTCGCGCCGTGGAAATGCCACCGGGTGAAGATCCGGACTCCTACATAAAGCAGTATGGCGCCGACGCTTACCGGAAGCTGCTCGACCAAGCTTCCGATTTCCTCGACTTCCAAATCGCTCAGCGATCGAAGGTCGTGGATTTGAATTCACCGAAGGAACAGAATGAATTGGCACGAGAGCTTGCTGACAACCTGGCGCTTATTCGTGATAAGTTGATGCAGGACACGATGATCAACAATGCGGCTTCTCGTTTAGGGATATCGAATGACGCCTTTCGCAGAAGTGTCTTCTCGGCCATTAAAAAGCAGCAGCGGCAGGAGGACCGGCAGTCGAAATGGGTGCATGGACAAGAAGAGGTGGGAATCAAGGAAGAATACGAGTTTCAGAATGTGTCCTCGCGTCTGCTCTGCCAAATGGTCTTGATCGATGCGGAAGCCAAGCAATGGTTGAAAGCTGAACTCTCCGCTTTCGAGCAAATTCAATATTTGCCGGATGCCGATGTTCTTCAATGTCTGGTTGATGCCAACTTTGAGCCGACGACACCAAAAAGCGTCGGGAATTTCCTAGCCTCATTGCAGAAACCTTTAGAAAGCTCACTGGCTAAACTGATTATAAAACCTCCAGATGGAAATCATTTGAGGGCGGCACATGATGCGTGGTTGGGCCTCAAACGTCTAGAAGTCGAGAGGAGATATCGAGAAGTTGAGAGACGACTGAAAGACAGTGGGTTAGAGGCCACCGAGATGATTGCTTTGTTAGGTGAACTGAAGGTCTTGAAAGAAACGCTTGACCGTCCCGACGACGCCTCCGATATTATCGTGCCATCAGTTTAAAGAACCCCACCCTTTCTGACGGCGTCCCTCAACAGCACCCTATCATATGGCACAAAGTAGGAAGACGACTAGTAGGATTGATACTCACGCAATAGTTAAACTTAAGCCCTCACGCCGAATACGAAGGCGACGACCAGTAGACAACGGGAAACAGAAAACGAAAGCCGCCGCCGCTGTCTTAACTCCTCCTAATCGCAAGCTTTCCGCTGTCGATTCTCCCGAAATCCAGGAGAAACTAAGGGATCTCATCAAACTTGCAAAGGAACAGGGTTACTTGACCTTCGACGATGTCAATGACGCCTTGCCTGCAACTCTGATCGCTCCAGAGGGACTAGACGAAGTTCTCCATCGTCTTGAGAGCATGGAGTTTGAAGTGATTCACGCAGCTGAAGTGGATCGTGTTAAAGAGGTGGCGAAAGACCGAGAGAAGCCAGCCAAAGCAGAGGCTCCGAAGTATGATTCTCTTGATGATCCTGTCCGGATGTATCTCAAGCAGATGGGTCAGGTCCCGCTGCTGACTCGGGAGCAAGAGGTCGAGATTTCCAAGCGAATCGAGAAGGCAGAGAACTGGGTTCAGAAGCTCCTGTTTTCGTTTGGCCCGTCGTGCGATCCTTTCCTGGCACTTGCTCATAGGTTGCTCGAAGGTTCTGAGCGCTTCGATAAGGTCATCATCGACAAGAAGATCGAAAGCCGAGAGCGCTATCTCAAGGCGCTTCCTCGACTGTGTGATCGTCTCCGTGAGCAGACTGCGGCGATGCAAATCTTGCAGGTAAAGCGGATGGGCTACGTTTCGGCTGATAAGAACATGCCTGCCGCACTTGCCGACGATATCAAAAAGCAAGTTTCAACGCTGCAGCGCACTTATAATCGCTTCTACTTTAAACACAAAATTATTGAGGAGTTTGTAAGTCACATCGACGCTCTTGAAGAAAGGCTGACTAAGCTCTGGGCTCGTCCGAAGACCGCCCCCGTGAAGGCAGAGATTTCGGCTGCGGCTGAAGCCACGTGGTTCTTGACCAGCGAATTCAAAGAGAACTACGCGCAGCTCAAGCACTGGCTGCAGGAGGCGCTCCAGGCCAAGACAGAAATGGTCGAGGCGAACCTGCGATTGGTCATTTCCATCGCGAAGAAGTATACAAACCGAGGGCTATCGTTTCTTGATCTGATTCAGGAAGGAAACATGGGCCTCATGAAGGCAGTGGAGAAGTTTGAGTATCGCCGTGGTTACAAATTCTCGACCTACGCGACAGGGTGGATCCGTCAGGCGATCACGCGTTCTATTGCAGATCAGGCAAGGACGATCCGCATTCCGGTTCACATGATCGAGACGATCAATAAACTCATGCGGGTGCAAAAGCAGCTAGTGCAAGAGTATGGTCGCGAGCCAAGCCCCGATGAGATTGCCGAGGAGATTCACCTTCCCGTGGAGCGTGTTCGAGCCGTCTTGCGCATGGCTCAGCAACCCATCTCTCTCCAGGCTCCGGTTGGTGAGAGTGATGATACCAGCTTTGGTGATTTTATTGAGGACAAGGCCGCTGAAGATCCAATGGAGATGACGGGTTTCTCGCTTCTCCGAGACAAGATAAAAGATGTTCTGGATACTCTGACAGAACGTGAACGCCAAGTGTTAGAGCAGCGCTTTGGTTTGGTTGACGGCTACAGCCGCACGCTAGAGGAGGTTGGCAAACAGTTCCAGGTTACTCGTGAGCGTATTCGCCAGATCGAAGCGAAGGCTCTTCGCAAGATGCGTCACCCGACCCGCATTAGAAAGCTGGAAGGCTTTATCGAGATGCCTCAGCTCTAGCCATGCGGGGCGACCTCCTAAGACGTCTACGCTGTCGACGTCTTCTATCGATACTGGTTGCGTCTCTGTTTTTAGCAAGCCCTATGGGTCTCACCCGTAGGGCTTTTGCGTCTACATTGGATCAGGCGGAGCACGCGTATCGTCATGGCTTGTTAGACGTCGCGGAGAATATCTACAATGGACTGCTCGGCGGAGAGCATGACCAACATGTCGTGCAGCGACTGCTTGAAATTGCGCTGCGAAGCGGCGCCTGGGAGCAGGCGGAACTGCTGCTCGGTTCCAAAGAACTGCAGAATGACGAAGGGATACCTTTCTGGGAGGCGCAGGTGGCGCTGGGTATGAACAAGACGAGGCAAGCCGAGGTCGCGCTCGCACAGTTCGTAAAACGTCACCCCAAGCATTCGCTGGCTCTTCCAGCGTCGCTTTCATTGGCCACGTTTAAATTGGATGCAGGTCAGCTCGATGAGGCAGATGCTCTTTTAGAACCGTGGTCTGATTCTAACGACATTCGCGTGGATTATGTCAGTGCGCGACTTTCCCACCTGAATGCCCAGTCTTCACTGGAGACAGACGACATTGATGACGCGATCAACCGATTCGAACGTCTCCGTCAGAATTCTGACGGGCTGCCGAGGGATTGGTTGGCCAAGATTTATCTTGGCCTGTCAATGCAGCGACTGGCCAAGCGCCCAGCTCAACGTGAAAGTGCGGCTGAGATTCTCAGGGAGTATCTTGAAGAATTCTCGCCATCTGTAGGTGATCAGGATGCTATCGGATTGTTGGAAGAGGCCGACGCCTTCAAGACCCCTGCCCAACGCAATGCTTGGCAAACCTGGGCGTCTGAACGAGGCGGGAATCTGCGGGCTTTGATCGCTCTTGCCATTTCAAAAGAGCATGGGTCAGTTGGCGAATACACGCCGGCTATCTCGGCGCTAGACGTAATCGAGCCAGGGCAATATGCATTCGAAGAGTCTCTTGTGCTACGTGCGCGATGGTCGCTTGATGGTGGGAATGCGACTGCCTGTCTCACATTCATTGAAGAGAATGCAGAGCCAGCTCTGGCAGAGTCCGAAAGGTTATCGGAACTTCTTGCCATCAAGGGACTGGCTCAGTTTGAAGTGGGGCGCGGAGATGACGCTCTTGCCGCGTTCTCTCGCGTCCGAGGCACAAGTGAAGACGATGAACTCCCCAAAGTCGCAGCGTTCAACACGGCTGTTCTGACCCTGTCTTCGGCTGATCGACAAGCCCATGAAATGGCGATGCGTGGGCTGTATGAGGCGGCGGAGCCCGCAGTCCAGAATCTGTTAGGAGGTGAAGCTGTGTATCTTAGGGCATTGCTCTTGGCGAGGACAGAAGATCGCGACCGACTTGCAGATGAAGCTCTCAGAGAGTTCTTGCTCGCCTATCCAATCCACCCACGTCGATTAGAAGCTCTGATTGCTAGGCTCGAGTTAGCATTGATGGCAAATATTATCGACCCAAAGAAGGTTGGGCGATGTCTTAAGCTGGCTCTGAAGGAACTTCCGAAAGATTTTGAACGAGACCGATTGCAATACCTGGAGCTTTGGTCGGCCATAGCCCTTGGTCAGCAGGGTCGGGCTCAGGATTTGATCACAAAGTTTCGAAGTGATTTCCCTGACAGTGCCTTCCTACCGAATGTGGCGGCGCGTCAAGTAGAGCTTCGCATTGAGAGAGGTGAGGTGGATTCCTCAGTGAACAAGTCGATCTTGGCTTTATCGCAATCGGGGACCGATGGAACGAGTGTTCAAAGTGGATTCCTGCAGGCCACTCTCGATCAACGGCTCGGTGATTTTGATGCGGCGATTAAGGAATGGGGACGAGTGATTGACCTCACTGAGGGGCAGACTCAACTCCTTGCGAGACACGGAAGTGCACTTGTCCATTGCTTGATCGACGATCGAACGGGAGCGGAGAGTCAGTGGGACGAAGTTCTTCGACTGAGCCGTCAGTCACACCTTCGAGTCCGTGCATTAATAGGAAAGGGGGAGAGCAAGGCGTTGTTCGCTGACCATGACGCCAAGGCAGGAGAGGAGTCGATTCGCCTCTTCCAAGAGGCCCTCACCATCCCCGATCTCGCAGTTGATTGGAGAGATCAATCGAAGTATCGGATAGGTATGGTGCAGCTTGCCCTAAACTCTCGTGAAGAAGCATTGGGGACGTTTAGCCAAGTTGTTCGCGATTATCAGGAGCGCTTTGATGGGGCGCCTCTTGATGATAAACCGGTTTGCAACCGGTGGGTGTATCGGGCGGGATTTGAGACCATTGCGCTGGTGGAAGCTCAATCGAAGTTTCATGATGCAGCGCGTCGGGCTGATGAGCTTGCCGGCTTCAATGGAGATCGCTCAGACGAAGCGAGAGCTCGTGCCGCGAAGATACGATTGCAAAACTTCATCTATTAGTTAGGCCTCTTTAAGAAATCGCTCGCGCCATTGGACTACCAGTAGTAATGGTAGGTGATGATGCGAGATGCCTTTCCCAAGGACTTGGCAGTCTATGCCAAAAAGGAATGGGGCAAATCACGATCATTGCCCGCGCTGAAGCACGTTGAGATTCTGCTCTCGACGTGTTATCACGCCAGCTTGCTTCGAGAAGAAGCTCGTCCTATCAAGTTCCGTCTCCTTCTGTGTGATGCTGATAGTTTACCCGCTGCGGAGGGGCCTCCTCGTGGTCTACATCGCTTGGTCTTTGTGAAACCCCGCCGTTTCAACCGGAATGAATTGAGGCGTCTTTCTCCAGCCACGGATTTCCATCGGGCGCTCATTGGGGTTCATCTGAACTCAGAGAAGAAATGGGAGATTTGGGGCATCGTTCACTCTGGAATTCTCTGGTCGGAGGCAATGACCGGGGGAGCCAAGGACCCACCTGACCTGCCTCAGGTACCCGTTGTCCAGGTATCGGGGCCGAGTGAACTCACACTTTGTCGGGGCTCAGACATCGTTGCTACCTTGCAGGGTGGTCGCCTCTCCAGCCCCAGTTCTGACGTGTTGGATTCGGAATGGTTGACTCGTCTCTTCGCTGAGATGCGAACTGATGTTCTGCAATTGCATCAGAACGCTAGAGATTCGGCCAAGGTAACAGCCTGGGCGCCGATTGCAGAGAGCTTTGTCAGTGACCTCTTCCGCGGTTTCATGAAACGGCTTATTCGCGCCATGCGGGATACGTCTAATGGAAGCAGCATCCTCTTCGTGCCAAATGATCGTGCTGAAGAATTCTCCATCGATAACAAATTCTTCAATTTCAAGTATCGCTTCACCCCGGTGGCCACGCGTCGCCGATTTTCCTCGCTCGTGGTCCAGGTACTAAACGGTCTCGCAGGTCTTCATATTGGCTCGGAAACATCTGTTGGGTGGGCCGAATATGTGGGGGCGGCAAAGAAGGGCCAATTGCAAGACCTCGACGAGGCGCTATCTGAACTCGCTTACCTCATCGCAAGTCTTACTGCCATTGATGGTGCGGTTATCCTTACAAGAAACTTTGAGCTGTTAGGGTTTGGAGCGGAAATCACCGAGCTATCGGACGTCAAACGCGTCGCGCGGGCTCTCGACGCTGAAGGTGAGAAGGTACGCCTCGAAGCCACGGAAAGCCAGGGAATGAGGCATCGCTCGGTTTACCGTCTCTGCAATGCGGTCACCAGTATCACGGGATTGGTTCTGTCCCACGATGGTGAACTACGCTTCGTGAAACACCGTGAAGGGCGCGTGACTTATTGGAACGAGTTGGCCAGCGCGGCGATGAGCTTCTAGCTGAATCGATCCTGGCGGTCTAGAGCGAGCAAAAGATTTTAACGCACATTCACCGTTAGATCACCCTTATTTGATTCCGTAATTTCCATCGTGGTCTCGTACCGCTTGGCATCTTTCATCGAGTAGGCCCCTGACTTTGGATCGTTGAATTCCGTGGCGACCTCGTAGACTTCAACGCGGTAGTTGCCCAAGCAGGGACCATCGACAGCAGTGATCGTGAATTCACCCTTGCCTTTCCACCCTATGTAGGCGTTGGCCACAGGATAGGTTTCGTTGCTTGGATAGAAGGTGACCCAGCCCCAGAAGAGAGGGTCGCCGTTCACGGTGACGCTACCCTTGAGTTCCTGCCTCGGAGTGGATGTTAAGAATCCATTTCGTCTCATCCAGTTAACGAGCAGGGTTGGCCACTGACCAAGATCGGGATCGCCCGGGGCAATTCCCGTACCATGGGGGCCTTTCCCGAAGACGTGTAGCTCGGCCTGGACCTTATTTTCGAGTAGGGCCTGATAAGAAATAGACGCTGTGATTCGGTGAGAGTCCGTCTTCGTGCGCGTGGACCAGAAATGTTGGAGGTGTGTCTTTGGTAACTTGTTTCTCTAATGAGCCCCAGGTTTCATTCTCTTGCCTTGCTTTGGGAAACAGTGTCTTCGAAATGGCGGGATAGATTGGCACTAAGAAATCGGGGCGGGAGCTGACGCGTTCTAAGGGATCGTCGGATCTGAGATCGTACTCGCTCTTCGCAGTGCCAACAGCCGCAGTCAAATGTCCACCGGCTGAGAACCCTAACATCCCGATTCGTCGGGGATCGACACCATAATTCTTCGCGTGGGTGCGGACATGGCGAATGGCACGTTGCCCATCTAACAAAGCGACCGCAGGTTGATAGTCTGGCTTCAGGCGATACCGGAGGACGAAGGCCGTGATTCCATGTCGATTCAGCTCTCGGGCGGCCTGCAAGCCTTCGTGATCTGAGGCCAGAATCTGGTAGCCACCCCCAGGATTCACGATGACCGCAGCGCCGTTAGCTTTGTCCTCAGGTGGAAAGTGGATGGTGAGAGCAGGCTGATCGGTTACCTTGTCGCCTATAGCTTGCGGAGCTCCCTTCGGCCAAAGCAGAACCGTGGAATCGTGAGCGATCTCGGCGTGAAGTGGCAGGGCGAGACACAGAGCGATGATGGCGTATCGGAACATCCTTTTAAAAAAAGGGTCTTTAGCAGAATCCGTGGGTGAATTCGAGGCAAGGTTACCGTTCTGAGCGAATCGTACGTTGTTAGGTATTCGGCCCGGCTGA
>JAACDM010000731.1 GCA_009936795.1 Verrucomicrobiaceae bacterium
AAAAACTAGCCTCGACTTTCCTCGGCCTCGTGACCCTCGGATCAATCCTCGCATGGCTGTGATTCGGTTATAAAACACACCCTAGCGAGAAAGCACCTGGCCAATCACCGTCAGCACTTGATCAAAAGGTGTTCGTTGAAATACCGTCTCTTTGCGGAACCAGGTTTCCTGACGTTTCGCATAGCGGCGTGACGCTTGCTGAATCGCAGCGATCGCTTCGCCCAACGTCACGTCCCCGCGTAGATGAGCCTGGAGATCACTTATTCCGATTGCCTTGGCAGCCGTCGCCGATAACGATCCTGACAGGGAGGCAACCTCATCGAGTGCTCCGTGAGAAATCATGTCATGCACTCGGGCATTGATGCGTTGATAGAGAGTCTCCCGCTCCCTCGTGATGACCACGCCAACGATATCTGAGGGATCATCGTGCTGCCAGCCTGCCTTCAGTACAGAAGCAGGAACACCCGACAAGAGGGTCATCTCAAGGGCACGAATCACGTAGCGCGGGTTCTTCAGGTTCATCGCCTGAGCTCCCTGCGGATCGACACACTCTAACCAAGCCACGACATTCTCCAACGGCAAGGCCTCAAGTTTCTCGCGAAGCGCGATATCTCCGGGCGGAGAATCTGCTAGACCATGCGTCAGGGCCTTGATGTATAGTCCATTGCCTCCCACAATGATGGGGCGCTTGCCTCGAGATTGGATCTCCTCAATAACGACACCCGCTTCCTTGGCATAGCGGGCAACATTGTAGTCCTCTTCTATACCGACAGTCTCATAGAGATGATGAGGCACCTGCAAACGCTCCTCCTCTGAAGGACCGGCCGTGATGACGGAGAGTCCACGGTAAATCTGAAAGGCATCCGCATTGACGACCTCGCCGTCCCAGCGCATTGCCAACTCAAGCGCAATTCCCGACTTCCCACTTCCCGTGGGACCAACCACGTAGCAAGGCGAGAGCAATTTCATCCTTCTGCCGAAGATTGCTCGGACGGGTCCACAAACCATTTCGGCAGTTTGCTCGGGGCAATGACGAGCGTGATCTCTCCCTTCGGCGGCTGGTCGACATAGTGATCCGCAAGCGTTCGAACAGTAGCACGCCGGAATTCTTGATGGCGCTTGGTCAACTCGCGTGCAACACAAGCCCAGCGAGTGGGTTCTGATGTCGCCAGCACTTCTAGCGAACGTACCAAGCGATGGGGCGATTCAAAGTACACGCAGGTTTCTTCCCGAGCCAACGCCTCGGTGAGAACACGCTGACGTTGGCCAGACTTGTTCGGCAAGAAACCACCATAATAGAACGTCGCGGTCGGCAATCCTGAGCCGGCCAAGGCCGTAATCACAGCGCTCGGACCTGGCAAAACATCGTACGATATCCCCTCAGCAAAGCAGCGCTGCACAAAGCGCTGCCCTGGATCGGAGATGGTTGGCGAACCGGCATCTGAAATCAAAGCGACCGTCTTGCCTTGCTTGATCTCCTCAATCAGCGCCGCGCTTCGCATCGCTTCGTTGTGCTCATGCAAACTAATCTTCCGCGTGTCTATCTGATAATGTTGCAACAAGCGTCCGGAATGGCGCGTATCCTCACAGGCCACAATATCCGCATCACGAAGCGTCTCCTCTGCTCGATGTGTGAGATCGCCCAGATTCCCAATCGGCGTTGGCACGAGAACGAGTCGGCCCCAATCAGCATTCATCTTTTTTCTCGCTATAACTACCAACCCTCGCCCAGTCGACTGACGAGACTCTCAGCAAGCCTCTCGGCGACGTGGGGCAGTGCCTGGCGTTCGGACAACTGAAAGTTTGGGTCGAGAAACTGACTCACTTCGCCTTCCACCTGCCCCTCATCGAGGATCTCTCCGGTTCGACGGCTGCGCAGCTTGAATGCAACTACTAACGTGAACTCCAACTCACTCGTCCGAAGCGTGTTGAAGCGCGCCGAACGCGTTTGACGCCGATTCAACTCCACAATTGAGGCTTCCAAGATGGCATCCGATCGATTGGCACTTCCAATGCTATAGGTACCATCGCGCTGAAACTGCTGGATAACCGCATTCGTCACGAACACCGCACTCCGCGGCTCTAGGGTCTCATTCTTAAAGGTCGGCACATAAATCGTTGTCACCGATGCGAATTTCGCAGGCTTCACATAACCCAATTTATATCCGCAATTCGTTAGCCCTATCAGGAACATCAAAGCGAGGGAAAGACTGCGAAGTATTCCCATGGGTCTGGGGCTATTCGCCATCGTCGCCCTCACCCTCCTCGGGAACTGGCGGCAGGAGTGAATCGATGTCAACATCAGCATCAACAACCGGAGCCTCTCCCAGGCCAAGAATATCTGAATCGGATACAGAAGGCGGCGACGGCACCAGCGGGTCCACATCAAATCCGGGGGCTTTCCCAGGAAGATCAGGCTCAGGCGCAACAGGCAAAGGCACCGGCTGCACATTCGAAGGAACCAGCGGCGTGTCCTTCTTTGGTGCAGGTTCAGAAATCGGCATCGATCTCCTGGTCGGCTTCTTCTTCCCTAAATCAGGAGCAGGCGGCCCAAGATAGTTCCTCTGCGCCTTCAAGCGCTCACTAGGAGCGGCTTTCGTTACCGCCTCGTCGATTTGCGCAAGCTCAAGGGCCTTTGGATCGATATTGCCAACGCGATCAATTCCCTGACGTGCTTCCAACTTCAAAGCAGCGTTGCTAGACAGAAGAACGTCTTTGTAATAGATGGCCGCCCCCTTCATATTTCCCTGCTTCTCGTAAAACTGTCCGAATTTCAAACTATTCCGAGCGGTCTTCTCATCGATCGAATTCAGTTGAGCATAGGCATCGCCACTCTCTCTGTGTTGTGGACAATTTGTTAGGAAATCCTCGTAGGCCTCACGAGACTGAGTGAGATTGGCAGGACTGTCAGGACGTCGATTTGTAAGATCGTAGATCTCCGCAATCTTCAGTTGAGCTTGCGGTGCTTTCGGGCTTCGCGGGTACTCATCGACCACCGCTTGGAAGGCGGTGATCGCCTCGTCATACCGCTTAAGCCCCTCGTGGATTCTAGCAATATAATATTGGCTATTGGCGGCGTAAATCGAGGCAGGCGCGTTGGTAATGATGGTCCCAAACATTTCAAGCACATTGTCTCGAGACATCTTCTTCGGTACCACCCCGAGGAAAGAATCCTTCTTCTCTGTGAGAGCAGCCACCGTCATGTTGTACTGTTGCTCGACCGCGCGCTGGAAACGCGAACTACCACGATAACGATCGACCAGCGTCTGATAATACTCGAAGGCCTTACTCAGCTCACCTTGGGACTGCAGGAGCTCAGCTGCACGAAAGTTTGCCTCAGCTGCATACTGAGAGAAGTAGTACTTCCGACTAATCGTACTGTATTGATCGAGCGCCTTCTTTCCTTTGCTCGCCTTCTGGTTGGCCTCAGCCTTGGCAAACAAATTGGATGCTTTGCGATCATGCTCGGCCACTTCCTTCTTGGTCGGCACTCGATCACGATCTTTCTTCGAGAAGATTCCGAAGATAGCATGGCTTGGCTGCAACGTGGCCAGCCCGAGGAGAAGGGCCACAGCGAGTGTGCCTCGCAAGGATGTCTTGGTCATAACTGCATTCTCAAGCGGGGAGTCGTCTCGTCAAGAACACGCACCACCAGAAATGAGAACCTTTGTTGATTTCTTTTAAATTGCATCTAAAATACAGCTTATGGAAATCAGCCAATTTAGCGATTACGCCCTCCGAGTGCTGATATTTTCAGGGTTGGAGGCGGAACGGTGCTCCGTGCCGGAAATTGCCAAGGCCCACAACATTTCGCACCACCACTTGGTCAAAGTGGTGCACCATCTCGCAAAAGCAGGCTTCCTCCAGACCTTTCGGGGTCGTGGCGGAGGCTTTCAACTCGCCAAAGATCCAGGAACGTTCACGGTCGCTGAGGTTCTCCGGTCCACCGAGAATCTCGCATTGGTCGAGTGCCTGCCCCCTCGAGAAGGAACCTGTTGCCTGTCTGGGTGCTGCGTCCTGAAAGGCGCGATTCTGAAAGCTCGCCACGCTTTTCTAGCCGTGCTTGATGGCTACACTCTAAAAGATCTGCTCCTCCCACGACGCACCCTACGCGAAGCCCTCGCCCTTTCGCCAGAATGAAACTCTTAGGTTGTCTTGTTAGCACGTTCGCCGTCCTGGCATCGATAGCCCACAGCCAGACCGATGACTATGAACTGGCTCCTATGCTCTATTCTGCCACTCAAGCGACCGATCCAGTCGCGGCATGGCAGAAACGATTCGAAGAGAAATCTCTCCGTTTCGATCAGTCTAGCGAACGTGCGTTTCTTTCAAGCGTCCTCGATGAACTCAAGGTACCGATCGAATCCCAGGTCCTCGTCTATTCCAAGACGAGTCTACAGATCTCACACATCAGTCCGCGTCGCCCTCGTGCTCTCTATTTCTCAGACGAAGCTTACGTGGGTTGGGTGCAGGGTGGTGACATAGAGATCATCAGCATCGATCCAACGTTGGGCCCCATCTTCTACAACCTCACGATCCCACGCCCCAAGAGCACCCACCCACCACGGGTCGTCCGGTCACGCGATTGCCTAGGATGTCACGGAAGCTCCCGTACAAGCAACGTGCCAGGAATGCTCGTGCGCTCTGTTAGATCAGATATTCGAGGATTTCCTTTACTCGCCACAGGGACATTCCTAACAGAACCCAGCAGCCCGATCAAAGAAAGGTGGGGAGGCTGGTATGTCACGGGCACAAATGCGGGTGAACGCCACCTGGGCAATCTTATCTTCAATGAAGAACTTGATCGGAATGAGGCCCGAGTGATCAAAGACATGGGTTCCGAATTGACTGATCTGAAGGGCGTCATCGACACGAAGGCCTACCTTCAACGCACGAGCGACATCGTGGCCCTGATGGTAATGGAGCACCAAATCGCCGCCCACAACGCCTTAACGAAAGCGGCCTTTACCACGCGCAAGATGCTGCATCGCCAACGAGAACTTGCCCGTTATTGGAACGAGCCCAACCGGGCCATGAGCGAGACGACGCAGCGTGTGATTGAGAGTCAAGCGACTCAACTTCTCCGCGTCTTTCTCTTCACGGACGAGTTTGAGCTGGAGAGTTGGGGTGTTGAAGGCAACCAAGCCTTTCAAACAGCCTTTCTAAAACAGGCGCAACTTGATTCGTCGGGCCGCTCCTTGCGCGACTTCCATCTTCTCTCACGTTTATTCAAACATCGCTTGAGCTACATGGTTTACTCACGGAGTTTCAGGAGCCTACCTAAAGAAATCAAATCCGTCTTTCTGCATAAGCTAGAGCAGATGTTACAGACCCCCAAGGCCCATGAACTCTCCGAGCATCTGAGCAAGAAAGAAACCGCTCGGATTCAGCACATTCTCCGCGAGTCTAACGTGCTCCCGAATACTCCTTCGACTTAGGATAGAACTGGGACCACGCCTTTCCGAACGACGGTATCGCCGGGATCTCTTTCAGGCGCTCGCCTTTCAGTGCCCCTTTCTCACAGGCACCTTGAAAGTTCCATGCAGATCCAGTTTTCCCGTCCATGACCGTTCCATCTTTCCAAACAAATTTGAGCGTTTTCTCGCCAAGTTGACGCGAGAAAGCTCGCCCACCAGTACTTTCCGAATCAAAGAGAATAACGATCGGAACATCTTCAAACATGTCATTGACCACACGCTCTTCCTGTAATGTCTCAAACGGATAGGCTTTCGCGGACTTGATAGAGCGCAGCCCCAAGACGAATCGTCCTGGAGTCTCCTGAAATGCTTTCACAAACTCCCGCGCCGTTCGGTCGAGACCAAGCACGGTGGTATTGGGATAGGCCTTCTTCCATGCAGCCCAAGTCATGATCGTGCCCGGAAGGGTCTGCAAGATTGTCCCTTTGAGTTCGCCGCGCATCGACTCCCCTAACAAATGACTCCAGAGAGATTCCGTTTCTTTGTCAACCATGACTAAGCTCCGATTCCAAAGCATACCTGAAACGGCAAAGCTCAGTTTCTTTCCTTTCACCTCACGGGCATACACGATGCCATTGTGACACAGATGTCACCACGTCGCCGCGATGGCTTGCCCCCCCAACTGATCATTGATGATTTCACGACGCGGTCCTGTGAGCGTATTGATCGGATAGGCACGAGCCTCCTTCCCAACGACCACACCGAGAACCAGTTCCTCATTCTTAACCAGAGACCCGTCTGCTTTCTTCAGACTCACCACGTCCGGATCGACAATAGCCCGGAAGACTCTTGGAATTACCACTCTTGGGTTAAACTCACGCTCGTCAGCGCCAGCAGCTAGCTGCAAAGCAAGAGGGATGAGGAATAAGAGAGCCGTCTGGTTGCACTTCATGATGAATAATGGGTTGGTAACAAAGTATACGAATGCCCACCAGCCACAATGATTCCATGAAACGGATCCTAGCCCTCATCGCCATGACCCTCATAAGCAGCCATGCCCAACGTTGGAAAGTTGGCGAATACTTTCCTGCACTCACCTTGCCGACAATCGACGGAAAGGCTTCTCCACAAGTGGCTGATTTCCGAGGTAAGAAGCTGATGCTCCATGCGTTCGCCTCCTGGTGAGCGGGTTGTCGCACGCACGTGCCCGGGTGGCACGCTAGGACAGAAGCTCTCGTGAAAGACGGTAAGCTGAACGCGCTTGGACTAACACAAGAACAACACTCCTCCCGCACGTCACTCTTCATGCAATGGAAGGACATGAAGTGGCCCGTCTTATTAGACTCACTCAATTTGCTTGGGTGTAAGGGCATTCCCTTCACTTTGCTTATTGATGAACACGGCGTGGTTCGTTACAATAATCCCAAGGAAGATGAACTCTCCACTTTCCTCACAACGAGTTATTCTAAACCCGATAACGAAGAAGCGTCGACTCCCTTTCCAAGCAAAGACAGTGCCGAAGGCATGCTTCTTTGGGGCGAAAAGTCTCAGATCACTTTGGCGATTGAACAACTAAAGGAGCAATTAGGAGGGGATACAAAGGACGGCCGGCCGCTTTTCCGAATCGGTGTGGCCTATCGCATGCGCTATGACTCCGAATATCGGCACGAGGGCGACTTTGAAAACGCTATTTCGTCATGGAAAAGCGCACTGCGCATCGATCCCGGCCAGTATATCTGGCGTCGCCGGATTCAGCAGTACGGCCCTCGATTGGACAAGCCGTATTCCTTCTATGACTGGGTGCACCAGGCGCGCGAGGAGATCGTGGCAAGAGGTGACAAGCCGTTCCCGCTAAGTATCGAGCCCACTGGTGCAGAGTTTGCCCTCCCCGAGAATGCGGCCAAGACTGGCGCGCTTGCGGACCATCCAGACCCAGACC
>JAACDM010000164.1 GCA_009936795.1 Verrucomicrobiaceae bacterium
AGGAATGGAAAGAGCGGCGCGGACGCGAATTAAGCAGACGTCCCAGGCAGGATGAGAGCGAGAAAGCCACGCATGACAAGATCGAGGAAGCCGACAAAGCCAGCCAGTAAGACAATGGCAATCACGACCACCACGGTGTGATCCACGAGTTGGCGGTACTTTTTAAAGCCAGTCTCTTTCGGATCCCAGGGCCACGTGGCCTTCTGGAGTTCGACTTTTACTTCCCCGATGTATTTGCTGAGTTTCCCAAACATGACGTGTGCGCAATAGATGCCAAGAGCCGTAGCTCTGTCAAACTGTCGTTAAGAAAGCCAAACAGAGAGCCGGTTTCCCGGCTCTCTGTCGGCAATGATTGAACCTGATTTAGAAACGATCCAGGGACTAGCCCTCGACGATTTCGTTCACCACACCAGCACCCACGGTCCGGCCACCCTCGCGGATAGCGAAACGGATGCCCTTGTCCATAGCGATCGGGGTGATCAACTCGACTTCCATCGTGACGTTGTCACCAGGCATGACCATTTCCACGTTCTCAGGGAGTTTGATCATTCCAGTCACGTCCGTCGTGCGGAAGTAGAACTGTGGGCGGTAGTTGCTAAAGAATGGCGTGTGACGGCCACCCTCGTCCTTCGAGAGGACGTAGACCTCAGACTTAAACTTGGTGTGCGGCTTGATGGAGCCGACTTTAGCGATGACCTGGCCACGCTCGATGTCCTCTTTCTTCGTGCCACGAAGGAGAAGACCGACGTTGTCACCAGCCTCGCCTTGATCGAGAAGCTTACGGAACATTTCAATGTCCGTGATGGTCGTCTTGGTCGTGTCCTTAATACCGACAATCTCGACCTCTTCCATCTTCTTCACGATACCACGCTCAATACGACCGGTGGCAACCGTTCCGCGACCTTCAATTGAGAACACGTCCTCAACAGGCATGAGGAAGTCGAGGTCTACTGGTCGCTCGGGCAATGGAATGTAGTCGTCGACCGCAGCCATGAGCTTCTTGATGGCCTCTTTGTGATCAGCATCACCTTCGAGGGCCTTGAGAGCGGAACCCTTGACGATTGGAATGTCGTCGCCTGGGAACTCGTATTGGCTGAGAAGTTCGCGAACCTCCATTTCGACAAGCTCGAGAAGCTCTTCGTCGTCCACCTGGTCCGTCTTGTTCAAGAACACGACGAGAGCAGGAACACCAACCTGGCGAGCGAGCAGGATGTGCTCACGCGTCTGAGGCATGGGGCCGTCAGCAGCGCTCACCACGAGAATTGCGCCGTCCATCTGGGCAGCACCCGTGATCATGTTCTTCACGTAGTCAGCGTGACCTGGGCAGTCCACGTGGGCGTAGTGACGATTTGCAGTCTCATACTCCACGTGCGCCGTAGAAATCGTAATACCACGCTCACGCTCCTCGGGAGCGGCGTCGATCTCAGCGTAGTCTTTCTTCTCCGCGAAACCATCATCCGCCAGAGTATTAGTGATCGCCGCCGTCAAGGTCGTCTTGCCGTGGTCAACGTGTCCGATCGTGCCCACGTTCACGTGAGGCTTGTTTCTCTGGAATTGCTCTTTAGCCATTGTCTAGGTGCCGGAAAAGGCGGTCTTGGTTTCTTGTCTGTATAAGGTGTGTTGGATTAGTCTATGGAGCTCATGACGGGATTTGAACCCGTGACCTCTTCCTTACCAAGGAAGTGCTCTACCCCTGAGCTACATGAGCACTGACGGCGTTCCACCCAGAGGGTTTCGACCGAAAGCCGCTCTCTAGAAGGCCAAAGACCCTCTTGTTGCGCGTGCCTTCCTATAAAGCGAAAGACACAAGCATCGAGAGGATCTCAAAACCGCCCTGGAGAGCGAGCGGAAGGCTAGCCGAGCGCCCCTAGCTGTCAAACACTAATTTCGGGCTCGCCAGGGCCATTATAACCCTCATTATATAGGGGTAAATCGGTGCTTGGGCCCATTCCTCTTGCAATGTCTCTCGCGCACTTGAAGGTCTCAGAACGCCCTTCTAAACTAGAGCATCGTTCCGGCCTTAACTCCGAGGCTCGATGATTACATCCCAATCACGCCATGGAATACCAAAGTCACTCAGGACAGCAGCACCAGCCGCCACTTTACAGCGAGAAGATCATCTCGGATCGCAAGATCTTCTTCCTCGACCTCAAGGAGAACAATCGGGGGAAATTCGTCAAGATCACCGAAGACGTTAAAGGCCGCCGGGACACGATCATGGTGCCCATCGAAGCCCTAGCCGAGTTCTACGATGCCCTCGGTCGGGTCGTCGATGAGTCCGGTGTGGAATTCCCTGATGACGAGGAGCTCGACGAAGGCCGCAAAAACTAACACAACCAGAATAAACTCTGCCACCCGAGGGATCCCACGCCCAACCTTACGAATTCGGCAGCGAATGTGCTATCGCCTGCGGTCCGTTCCACCAAAGGCCTCCATCTCTACTTCCATGAAACAAACTTTCCTCACCCCTTTCCTGGTCCTGGCATGTATCTCCTCCAGTGTTGCGGACTTTGAAGTCGTCTTCGAGCACCTGATCACCGACGAGAATAGCCCTCTTCCCATTCTCAAAGCCCAAACGGATATTCCTGCCGAAGAAACGTTCGATGGATCCTTTGCTATGGATTCGTACGGCGGACTCGAACGCTACGACGGAAATCGACTTTTGTTAGGCATTCGAGAGAATGGAATCAATGAAACAGAGGCCGGTCACGACAGTGCGCTTGCAGCGCAGTATCCAGATCGCTCTCTCATTTGGATCGATCAAACCACAGGCGCTCCTATGGGAATTGCGTTAGAGATTGGTTCGGTCCCTGTTCCTGTCGACCAAGACTTTCTCGATGCTGGAGGCACGGAGGCGGACTACTACTTCAGCTTCGGGGTGGATGACGCGGGTGTGATCTACGCGAACCACAAGAACAGAATTCTCCGCTACGGTCCGGATGGTAACGGGGGCTTTGGAGAGCCAACAATTGCCTACACCCACGCCAATGATGGCTCGGAGCGCTGGCACCAGTGGCGCTTTGAGACCATTAAGGTCAATGGAAGCGGAGGAGACACCGTCATCGTCGCTGGGGGCAAGACGTGGCGTCCCAACCAAGGCTACCGCGAATTCACCACGGAAGACGGCCTCACCTTCACAGAGCAGGGCATTGCGGGATTCAAGGGCGGCGGTAGCTCAATCGTCCCAGCTCCATTTGGAGAGACGGCTACGCAAGAGTGGATGTATGGCTCCCTGTATCCCGGCGGCAGCAACGGCAAGGACACTAGCATCATCCGAAACGTGCGGGACAAGGCACTTGAAGAGCCATTTGCAGGCAGCACTTATCGAGTCCAGAAAGACGAGGAGATAGGCTACACGGCACTCTTCATTTCTGACACTGAAGTCCATCCTGATTTCCCCTATCTCGTCTCCTACTCAACACCGAGCTGGAATAGCATGTCAGAAGCCATCGCTCTGGACCCCCCCACACCGGGCTGGATCGCGGTGCATGATCAATTCTTCGATCCCGATGCCATCGACGACGAAGGCCTCGCGAGACTCATCGGCCTCCACAAGATCAACGTGACAGAAGCCGCCGAACTCGCCGGCGACGCGTCGCTCTTCCATGGCACCATGGGTGAACTAACTATCAATGTGCTGCCGGGCATGCGTCCTGGCGCTGCCGAGCTTCTCTGGCACAGTGGCATCTATGGCTACGGTCGATACATCCTCGACTTTGCACCCAAGCCTATCGATATCACGAACGTGGCGCGCGTTTCGGCTGAGGAAGCCACGCTGTCCTGGACGTCCGAGACTAGCAAATTCTACACGGTCCAATCCTCCACGGACCTCACTACAGATTCCTGGTCTACCGTGGCTGATGGCATTCCAGGGGCCGAAGGCGGTGTCACCACCTTCGCCATTCCCATCTCCGCTGATGACACCCAGATTTATGTTAGAGTAGGCCTTGGCAACATCTTCGCCGAGGACTTTGAGTCTGGCGCCTCGGAATGGACGACGAGCACGCTGGACGCTCCGTTTCCAGACAGCGGGACGACACAGTGGTCACTTGGAACACCTTCTGGCGTAGGCCCAGCTGCCGCGCACTCAGGTGATAATGTTTACGCCACCAACCTCGATTCGAACTACGGCACATTCACGCACATCACCCTAACAAGCCCCGTCATCGATCTCACCTCGGTCGAGCGTGGCACTCTCAGATTCTGGCAGTTTACCGAAGCCTCTGATCAAGAAGGTGGTCAGTTGCGTGTCCTGAACGAAGCTGGCGATAGCATCCTCGCGGAAAGCGAGATCTACAATGTCGGCGAAGGGGACTGGTCGGAAGTCGCCCACAGCCTGCTCAACTTTGGTGACACTCA
>JAACDM010000165.1 GCA_009936795.1 Verrucomicrobiaceae bacterium
GACGCGCTCGCCTCTGGTGAAGAGACGCTGCCGCCCGATGGCAGCGGTCGATTGCAACTTGCTCACCAGATCATCTCTGCCGATAACCCGCTTACCGCACGTGTCTTCGTCAACCGCGTCTGGCACCACCTCTTTGGGCGAGGCATCGTTGAGACGGTCGATAACCTCGGCTCGGCCGGAACCAAGCCATCCCATCCGGAGGTGTTAGACCACTTGGCGTATCGATTTGTGCATGAGCAAGGTTGGTCAACGAAACGACTCCTTCGTGAGCTCGTTCTGTCACAGACTTACCGTATGAGTAGCGAGCCGCATGCTGAAAAGACGGCCGTGGATCCAACGAATCTTCTTGTGCATCGTATGCCTATTCGGCGACTAACAGGCGAGGCGATCCGGGATCACTTGCTACACGTCTCCGGGCGACTCGATCGCGAACCATTTGGCAAGAGTGTTATGGTTCATATCTCTGACTTCATGCGAAGTAATCGCAGCCCTGCAGGCAGTGGTCCCCTGGATGGCAATGGACGCCGTAGTATATACATCGAAGGGCGTCGCAATCACATGGAACCCCTGCTCGTCGCTTTCGACAAACCCACTCCGTTCACAGCCATTGGCAAGCGCAATGTCTCCAGTTCGCCTGCGCAACCGCTCATGATGCTCAACAACGAACTCGTGCATCAGGAAGCCGCGCGTTGGGCCAAGCAGCTCCTAGAGGACGACACACTCAGCGAGCCACAGCGTGTCGATAATGCGTATTGGCAGGCGTTTGGTCGTGCTCCAGAATCTTGGGAGAAGGAAGCGGCTGTCGCCTTCCTGGCAGAACAACGAAAGCTTCATTCTGGCGACGCCCTGGCCGCCTGGAAAGACCTCGCGCACACGCTGGTCAATGTGAAGGAATTCATCTTCATCAACTAACGAACGATTTCTTATGCATTGCGGAAGATACCAAACCTCACCCGTTAGCCGACGTAGCATGCTGCGACACTGCGCCAACGGCTTCGGCGCATTGGCGCTAAGCGCACTATCGCAGGATCGTGGTTACGGCGCCCTCAAGCGCGGTCTCTCCATGGCCCCGCAGCAGCCACACGCCAAGCGACGGGCCAAGAACGTCATCTTCCTCTACATGGACGGTGGGGTTTCTCAGGTCGATTCATTCGATCCCAAGCCAATCCTCGACAAAGAGCATGGGCAGCCCTTCCGCCCAAAGATGGAAGCCACGCAGTTTGATAACATTGGCACTGTCTTCAAATCGCATTGGGACTTTCACCAATACGGCCAAAGCGGCCTTCCCGTCAGTGATCTCTTTCCGCATATTGCCACACGGATGGATGACATCTGTGTCGTCCGATCCATGACCGCCGGGTTTTCGGAGCACAACCAAGCCAACTTCTTTCTTCATAGTGGCTTCAGCCAACAAGGGCGGCCAAGCATGGGCGCCTGGGTCGGCTATGGTCTTGGCAGCGAGTGCAACAATCTTCCCGGGTTCGTTGTGCTCAATGGCGGCCTCATCCCATCCGGCGGTATTGACAACTTCGGAAGTGGATTTCTTCCCGCCAGCTATCAAGGGACGCTCTTCCGCGCAGGCGAGACGCCATTGGCCAATGTCCAACCCCTCGAAGCCAAACCTCTGATTCAGAATCGGAAACTGGCACTTCTTCGTCGGCTCGACCAAGGCGTTGTCGAGCGAATGGGTCAGGTAGATCAACTGGAGTCGGCCATTGCCAATTATGAAATGGCTTACCGCATGCAAGCTGCGGTGCCAGAACTCGTCGATCTCAAAGGCGAGACCGAAGCTACCAAAAAACTCTACGGCTGTGACGCCGAATACGAGCAGACCCGCCTCTATGCCGTGCAGTGTTTGTTAGCACGTCGCATGGTCGAGAAGGGCGTCCGCTTCGTCGAACTCACCTGCCCACGTATTAAAGGAGCGGATCGTTGGGACGCCCATAATAATATCAAAGCGAATCACGGCAACAACGCCCGTGCCGTCGATCAGCCCATCGCCGGTCTCCTCACCGATCTCAAAGCACGTGGACTCTTAGACGAAACTCTCGTCGTCTTTGCCGGAGAATTTGGCCGGACTCCTTTCGCTCAAGGTAGCACCGGCCGCGATCACAATCCCTTCGGCTTCACTGTATGGCTGGCGGGCGGCGGCATCAAAGGTGGCATGGCCTACGGCGCTACCGACGAGTATGGCTACCGCACTGTCGAGAATCGGGTGGAGATCCACGATCTCCACGCCACCATGCTACATCTGTTAGGTATGGACCACAAGCGTCTCACCTACCGATTTGATGGCCGCGACATGCGTTTAACAGATGTTCATGGCCACATCGTTCACGACATTATCCATGCATAGGGGCATCGCGCTCCGCGCTCCTCATATGTCAACGTGACTGCCTGAAGCGGTTCCTAAAGGTGAGCGCGCAAGCGTGATTGTTCATTGTCGCTTATTCCTGCGAAGCTGAGTGTCATCGATTACCAAC
>JAACDM010000166.1 GCA_009936795.1 Verrucomicrobiaceae bacterium
AAGCAATGGCGCCCGGCCAACACCGTCTTCGACGTCATTGCCAAACGCACACAGCTAGGACGCACACGGAAGGCTCCCGACAAGGACCATCTAATCAAAGAGATCGTCCTCGCCAGCCGTAAGGATACCGAGAGCCCTTGGAGACCGGCCAAGAGCGTTGCACGGAAGCTACCCAAAAGCCTGCGCAATGCCTTTACCGACGAGTTCACTGCCGTGCCTAAAATCCTAGAAGCCTTGATTGAGCCGTTGGCAGGCGGAGAGATCTCGCGCACCTGGCTTCATGGAAATCAGTTGCTAGCAGAAGCTCATTTCAACAACGTGCTCGTTTCCGCTTATCAAGAGCGTTCCGGTGCCTGGCTAATCAAGCCGAAAGAAAGAGTGAGCGATGTTTCTGAAGCAACCGATATCGTTTCCGAAGGTAAACCAACAACATACGAACCCCCTCAAGACAGCCCGGTCCACGCCTGGCGCTCCTTGGGGTTGATCCAAGCGGACGGCACGCCCACTCGGCGCGGCGTTCTCTTCAGCTTCTTTTATCATGGAGAAGGCCTGGCCATCGCCGCAGGCTTAGAATCCGATCACTACCCGGTAGAAGACCTACTCTGGCACTTGGCAAATCTAAGGAGTGGTCATCGTTTTAAGTCCCTGGAAGGCACCGATAGCGAACGACTGACTATCATTTGTCGACAAACCTACGGCCCAGTCAATCATCCTAGTTATCTCCGCCTAGGAGTCCCCATTCAGTATGGCGAAGGCGCAGCCGAGCTCGTCCGCAATTTCTTCGATGGGAAACGAACCATAGCCAAAGGCGAAGATGACTTCGGCAAAGGTGACCTTGAAAGAGCCCTTCATGAATGGATAAGTTTGCTCCGCCAAGTCTGCCAAGCTCCCGACTACCCATGGGCTCGCTGGCAGGAATTCCAGAAGACAGCGAGTGTGTTCCTGGATAAAGCCAATGAGAGAGTACGTCCCTTCACGATAACCAATTCTACCCTATCAGGCTCACAAGCTCAGCCTTTCACGAGACATGGCCTCAGGCCTCACCACCTGAGACGCTGAGGTCTCTCAGGCGGATCGTCCTTCACGAGCAGAAGATGCCCTGATTTATTGCGCGCGGCCTTCAGGTGCCCAAGGTGCTCGATCGAAGCCGGCGGCAAACAGGTCCACAGTTCCGCTTTCAAACTGGTTATAAAGACAGTGACACATCCACCATTCGGCAAACATCCCATCACACTCAAGTCCTCTTTCGCCGCCATGGCCGACGACGGGCACTGCGTCGTGAGTTCTATCATCATTCCATAATTCGACTGCAGCGGCCTCTGATGTAGCCAAGCCAACAGACACAATGAAAACTCGCAAATAACCTGCACTTCACAATCCGGCTCGGCACGATCAAAACCCACAACTTCCATATCATCGAGGAATCGATAAATCGGAAGAACGACATCGTTCGACACAGGGATCTTTAATGGCATGATTCCATCGATGCGTGTCGTCATCGGCCATGTCGTGATGTCCTCCATCACGAGCGGCTGAACCGGTATGTCAGGATCTAGCTCCGCCACCATGACTTCTGCCACCTGGCGCATGAATGATCCCACTGGGAGGTCGGTTCGGACGCCAATGATAAACTCAACAAAGTCTTCCTGACAGAAACGCGATTCCAGTAGCGACTGCCAGCGAGCCCTCAACTGGGCAAAGCTAAGCTCTGGAGCAGCCATAAGTGGTCAGTCCTGCAGACTGGCTAGAACGTCACGAATAGGCAGCGACTGCCGCCTCCGCTCGTGAAAGAACGAAACCTCTTCGTAGCCAGCATTCAGAAGGATATCAAGAGCCATGTCAAACTGAGCACCCACGCGTTTCGGTTGATGCGAATCTGATCCTAACACGACCGGGATCTTACGCTCGGCCATGAGTTTGAGCATCTCTACGCCAGGATTCATTTCCGGTAGTGCCTTGTGAATCCCACTCGTGTTCAATTCCATGGCAACGCCTGTTTCTTGAATACGATCAAGGGTCTCAATAACAGTCTCCTCTACCGCCGCATGATTCCAGGTATCGGGAAATGCATTCTTAACCAAGTCTGGATGCGAAATAGAATCAAATAACCCACTCTCTGCTGTCTCTGCGAGATGTCGGAAATACCCACGCTGAAACTCCATGGCATCACCTTTCCAAAAGTCTTCTCGGTATTCCGGTATATGATAGTGGACAGACCCTAGAATGTAATGGAACTCCGCCCGCTGATGGAGGTCTTTTAACCAATCTTCCATTCCGGGAAACCAATCACTTTCCATGCCCAACTTGACTTCGAAATCCGTATCCGAGAAAGCCTTAGTCGCACGCTGCACAAGGCTTACATAATCGTCAAACTGTGAGGGAGCCATTCGAACAGCGTGTGAGAACGCGTGGGGCATCGGACTGTGACATGTCATAATGATTCCTTTCAGTCCCCTTGCCTTCCCCACTTCGGCATACTCCTCCGGCTCACCCAAGGCATGTTTGCACAAAGGAGTATGCATATGTGAGTCGTAGAAGATCTGGCCGGGTGATGTCATTGTCGAGACCATAAGAACGTGCGCGGGAATAGAAACCGGAATTTCCCGTGAAATCCGCGAAATACGGCTTACCAAGATTGATGTCTAATCGTATCGAATCACGTCTTGCCGAACTCAATCTCGCCCTTCCGCCCGTTCCTGCGGCGGCCGGGAGTTACGAGCATGCCGTAATCGATCATGGACTACTCCATGTCTCTGGCGGGCTTTCTTTTTCGGAGGCAAAGTCTTACAAAGGCAAGCTTGGTGTTGATGTCAGCACCGAAGAGGGCCAAGAAGCCGCTCGGATCTGCTTGCTCAATCGTCTCGCAGTGATCGATGACATGGTTGGCTCGCTCGACAATGTGGAACGTATCGTCAGTCTCCAAGGCTATGTGCAGAGCGCTCCAGAATTCGTTGACCAGCCTGCCGTTATCAATGGTGCCTCCGAATTGGCGATCGAGATCTTTGGCGACGCCGGCCGCCACGCGAGAGTGGCTCTCGGAGCCGCAGCGCTCCCTCTAAACGCTGCCGTTGAGATCAGTTTGGTCGTCCGCATTCGCGCCTAAGAACCAATAGCCAGTTGACCCCATCTCACCTCTGAAGGATAACTTGTAGACATGAGCGAAGGACCAGATTTCGAGAAGATGCCCCTCATCCCCGTGATTGCCCAAGATTCGGCTTCGGGCGATGTACTGATGTTGGCCTACATGAATGCAGAATCCTACGAAGAAACTCTCAAGACCGGCCATGTCTGCTACTTTAGCCGCAGCCGTCACAAACTTTGGCGCAAGGGAGAGGAGAGCGGCAACGTGCAGAAGCTCCATGGCCTCTACTTCGATTGCGACGCGGATACCATCCTGGTCAAGGTTGATCAAATTGGCGGTGCGGCCTGCCATACAGGCTTCAGGAGTTGCTTCTATCGCAAGGTCGATCCCGAAACCCGAGGGATCGCAGAGCAGGGCGAGCGCGTCTTCGATCCCAAAGTGGTTTACGGCAAATAGATCGCTTTCGTTTGACCGAGAAGCCGTGCTAGGCTTCGCCCATGGCCTCTGCTTCACAAGCTCCCCAGCCCCCATCTGACCTTGCATTCGTTACGACGATCCTTGGTCGACTCGCGATCCTAGGTGCCCTCGGGCTGGCACTCTACCTGGGCATCACCTCGTTGGTGAACGGGTCTATCGCCGGTTGTACCGAAGGCGGTGGCTGCCACGAAGTTGTCGCCAGCAAATGGGGATACTTTCTTGGCATTCCTGTTAGCCTCCTTGGAGCTGGGACCTATATCGTTCTCCTAGCAAGCGATTGGTCGGGCTGTTGCCCACGCGTTCACGCTCTCTGCAGCTGGATGATCCTCCTCGCTGTAGGCTGGTTTGTTGCAGTACAAGCCTTTATCCTCAAAGAATATTGCCCTTGGTGCTGCATCACGCACCTCTTGGCCGTCATTGGTGTCGCCTGTATATGGAAGAAGGGCCCGGTGCCACCATCCCAGGTGAAGATCCTCCCTCTCGTTGGGCTCGCTGGCGTCGTCATGCTCGCTCTCGTTCAGGCATTCGGCCCGGAGCGAGAGACCACTGCCGGGCGTGCTCTAGCAGCAGGCCAAGAAATATCCGTTAGCGATGCCTCCAGTGCAGGTCCACGGATTGTCTCTTTGCATGGCGGCAAATTTGAGATTGCAGTCGAGGACTTCCCTAGCATCGGAAACGCAAAGACGGCTAAGAACGTTGCTGTCGGCCTCTTCGACTTTACTTGCCCTCATTGCCAACATCTCCACGAGATCCTCTCAGACATTCAGTCTGAATTTGGAGATCAGTTAGCGGTTGTACAATTGCCAGGGTATTTCGCGCCAAAAGGGAAGGCTATTCAAGAACAGATGCTCGCCGTGTGGAAGGAAGATAAGGACGCCTACACCCAACTCGCCACGATGCTGCACGAAGGTACTCTGAAAGCGGTTGAGCAAGAAGTAAAGACTGCCATCGGGGCTACCCTAGATCCTGACAAACATTCTGACTGGCTACGGGCTCACGACGCCTGGACCAAGAAAGTGCTGGCCATGGGACAAGACATTCGCCAAGCGAATAAAAAGGTCCTAAAAACAGGTAAGTTTCCACAACTCATGATCGGAGACTATGTCGAAGCGGGCTCGAAACCAAACAAGGGGTACTACTACGACCTCCTCAAAGAGAAGTTCGGTCTCACTCGCACGAACGCCCCCAAACTCGCCGTGACGCCTACCTCTGTCGACTTCGGCCAGGTCTATCTGGGTGCCACGCAATCGATTGAACTGGAGATCACCAATCCCGGTGGCCCCGCCGTCACGCTCTCTCCTCCTAAGCTACTCCCGGGCATGCGGGCCAAACCCGGCTTCGCCAAGACACTCGAAAGCGGCGCTAAGACGACCATGATCATCGATGCCGTTCCCAGAGGTGCTGGCATCATGGAAGGCGATATTCAGATCCTCAGCGATGCAGAACCGGGAAGCGCAAAGGTTCATGTGAAAGCTGAAGTCTCCGCTCCCTATAAGGCTGAACCCAAGACCCTCGATCTCGGCCTGTACAAAGGACAACCCCTAAAGGGGCATACGACGATCACCTTTCAAAGCCAGGTGAAGTTGTCGCCACCACGTGCTAACAATTCGCGTGAATTCAAGGTCGGCATTAGGGAACTCGAGCCCGGTTTGCGTTACGAAGTGCATGTCGTCGCGACCCCGAACTCCACTCGGGCTGGCTTTCACCAAACAAGTATCACGCTGGACATGCAGCCCGTTGAAACCATCATGGCCTGGCCCAAATCTCTACGGCTGAATGCGCGCTGCCGTGTCGCCGCGACAAACGCAAAGCCACCTGGAGAGAAGAAACCCCTTCCTATCCCTTTGCGCTCCAACTAACGGTTAAGCGAGATCGACTCGGCATACGCCAGTTCGCCACTCCAACCGTCAAAGTATTGGAAAATCACCTGAGGATGGGGGTAGGCGACCAATCGCTTCCCTCCAAGCTTCGGTGGCATGTTGAAGACATTGTTAACCTGGACAATACAATAGTGCGGATAAAGTCGCTCTAGTCGAGGCAAGTCCGGAAGGATGTATGAACTCCAACGGATATCACACTCCCTTGGTCCAAATTCCCACCGCCCTGTGGCAGGGCGATCACTTTCATCAAGTTTGGGAACATGGTTCACACTATTGTGAGGTCCACAACAGAACTCCCATACGTTTTCCGTAACTTTGATGGCAAAGCTGTTGTGTAGGTCTCCCGTCATGACAAAGACCTTCTTCCCCAAAGTCTCCCACTCACTGATAAGTTTCTCACGCTCATCGAAGAATCCGGTCCAGGCTTCCTCTTTATTCGCTTCGTCGGACTCGAAGCCACCAGCACCGCTATGCGGGATCATGAACGGGACTGATGAGGTAAGAAAGAAGAAGTCGGCATCACTCGCTTTCATCGAGCTTATTAGCCACTCACGCTGCTGCGTTCCTAACATCGACAAACCAGGTTTATCACGCTGACGCACGTCATGCATCTCGCGAGCCCCACGGGTATCTAGCAAGTAGAACTCACAGTTCGCCACGCGGAACTTCCCGTAGCTACTGCGACCAATCGAATAAGAAACCTCGCCGGTTACCTTAGCTGGCATGTGCAACTCCAGCGTGTGGGCATCGATGACTCGATTGATACCGTAGACGTAGGAATTCTTGTGACCGACATCGTTGTCATAGCGCATATCATTGGCACCAGCCTCTTTCGTTCCCCAGTGAACATGAAGGTTCAACATCGTCGTGAGCGGGAGCTTGGTGAAGTCCGCTTCTTGATCCACTAACAACTGACTATGCTCTATCATCTTCGCACGACCAAAATGAACGCGCTGACGATGCTCTACCGGATTTGCCCAACCCAAATAATCGTACCATGCCCGGGTCCCTATATCCATAAAGACCGTTCGCCGGTGACGCTTGCCCAGTGAGCCAGCCCCCCAGATATCATTCACCAATTCGTGATCATCGAAGGTAAAATAACTGGGCACTTGCCGATGCCAAGTCGCTAGTGCATCTCCTCGATCAAGATACAGCTTATAGTTCTCCCATACTCCCACAATGGTCGGCATGACACTAACAGTACGCGGCACGGAAGCAGCACCCTGTAGCAAACGCCACGCTTCTGCTGGATACTCTCGCAATTCCTCGTAAAGCCAGTCTCCATTCATGATATGGAAATGGACCTTATCTGCCCAATCGCGGTTGAGGTGCTGGTAGGTTGGTAACTGATGCCCGATGCCGTGCAACGGGTTCTGATTGGCACAGGAACCGACTTCGAACCGAAAGTTGAATAGCCCACGAGGATTGTGCTCAGGATGTCGACTATCTTCAGCACTCGGGAGCGTACGGAAACTGGCACATTGTCCGTGAGGACGTTCATTCACCCAAATCTGGTAGTGATAATGAGTGTCGGCAGCGAGTCCGACTAAGGTCACATGACCGGTATTGTCGCGACCAAGTAGGGTCTCTCCCTGCACGTTGTCGTCCAGCTCGCCAGCCTTGGTGCCATACCGGACTGCAAACGCTCCTGGGTCTGATGTTCGCGCCCATACTCTGACAGAATTTGAAGTCACATGGCCAAGCATCGGCCCATGAGTGAGGCGAATGGGATCTCTCTCAGCGTGAACGCAAATGATGGAGACAAGAAGGAACGAGACTAGAATACGCAGCATTCCCAAGTGTGTCTCGAGCAAGCACATCTTTGCAAGTCTGACCAACCGATCTCTGGCTTCGCGTCTTCACTTCTCAGCTCCGACCGGGAAAGCTCCCCTCACCCATCACACGAATCTGCCTTTTGAGAAACAATCGCCAGGCTAGTCCTAGAGCAATGCCAATGGCGGCGAGCAACACAAAAAGGCTCCACCAATCTAGGCCATGTATCGCCATCCCACCCTGGTAGTAACGCAATGGAAAGAGCTTTGCAAAGACCATCAATTTGGGCTCAACCTTAACAAATACTTCCAGGAAGAAACTCGCGACGAGGATAATACCTACCGCGCCTGCAGCAATGATTCGAGATGGCAGGACGAAGCTAAAACACAACGACAGTGCCTGAAAGAACGTGATAATAATAAAGAGCGAAAGGAACGGCAAGATGATGCCGCTTGGAGAAATACCCAACCCCGCAATGGGCAATGCCACTGACATACCGGTCCAGGCAATGGCTACCATAAGAAACGTGGCTGAAGCCAAGCTAGCACACCGCACCACGAACATCCGGCTTCGGCTCAGAGGGTAAGCCATAAATAAGTCCAAACGGCCTTGTTCCTCATCATACACGAGGAGCCCTGATCCAGAGACGACGGCAAAAACACCAAAGCTCACCGGCAATACAAAGAAATACTTCAGATGAAGCCAACCCACCGGAGTAACAAACTGACTAACATCACCAGCTATCGCCTTGATAATGAGCGGCATTCCCTTCATAATCCGCTCCATAACTTTCTGTTTGTCGGCAATGGACTCGTGCATGAACACCACTAGGATTCCGATCGCTGCCAGCCCAAGCCCCCAGAACACAATAGCCAAACGATAGCGCCTCAGCATATAGAAGAACGTCGCGCTCAAGAAGTCACCCCCTGGTAGTGTGACAAGAAGACGTCCTCAAGTGTCACCGGCACCGGGTCGAAACGACGCACGCCATGCCCTGCCAAAGCTCGCAACAGAGCATCGAGGTCACCACGCACCTGCAATGCGAGCTCACGATTACTCCGATTAGCCATGACCCAAACGTTTGGCAACCGGTCAAAAACCTCCATGGCAATCGCTCGCTCCAACGTGACGTTCACACGCATCAACGCATTCTTCAGCAAATCAGAAGTCTCACCGCTGACAACGATCTCCCCCGCTCGCACAATCGCAGCACGATTTGCCACCTGTTCTGTTTCACTCAGCAAGTGAGAAGAGAAGAAGACAGTAGCCCCACGCGCTTTCGCTTCTAAAACAAGCGTGAGCACTTCTCGCTGCATCAGCGGATCTAGTCCACTGGTTGGTTCGTCCAAGATCAGTAGGCGCGGCTCATGCATCACCGCTTGGATAATGCCGACCTTCTGCTTGTTCCCCTTAGAAAGATGACGAATAGGCCGACCCAGATCTAACTGCAGTCGCTCGGCCAACACATCCACCTGACGCGGGGCGACACTCTTCCCTCGTAGTCGGCGAAAAAGTGTCAGAGTCTGGCCCACAGTCAGCGCGGGATCCAAGTTAAGTTCGCCAGGCAAATAGCCTGTCTCAGCCTTCACCGCTAAAGAATCCATTTCAGGACAGCGGTCGAGCACCCGCAACTTACCGCCATCCGGACGGATCATGTTGAGCAAGCAACGAATCAGGGTCGTCTTGCCCGCTCCGTTCGGCCCAAGAAACCCAAAGACTTCTCCTTCAGGCACCTCCAAGTCAACTCCCCGCAACGCGCACACTGATCCGTAAGACTTGGTCACACCTTGGCAGGAGATGGCAGGGGAACACGACGGCATTGAAAGCGAACCCTCCATCGGGCCCCTTCAGGCGCAACCTGTTTAAGAGAGCCGGCGAAGCTCTCATTCTTGAGATAAATCTCAGTAGCCGTTCTCAAATAAGCTGGATGCGTTTGATTTTTACAAAAAATTCTTATATTTATTATAAATGCATTTTTTGAGACTTTTCATTCTCCTGGCCTTCGCCGTTACGTCGCTCCATGGGTCCAATTCTTCCCCAGAAGAGGTATCGCCGAACCTCGCCCTCGCCCGCGGCCTCGTGAATCTCTACTTCAGTGCCCCGCTAATCCACGACAAGATGAGAGATTCAAAGAGCTGGGAAAAACACACTGGCCTTCCAGCGACCGACGCGATGCAACTCCTTCCAACAATCTGGAAAGCTTATCGAAAGAACCAACGCAAAGCGTCCAAGAAAGCCTACGACCACCGAGAGATCGTCAATGGTGATGACAGAATGCCCTTTACAATAAAGCGGCTTAGCAAACGCTCTAAAGGTAAGCAGCAAGCTCTCACAATCTCGCTGCACGGAGGCGGTGACATGCCCAAGTCGGAGAATGACGCGCAGTGGAAAGCACAGCAGGAACGTTATCCAAACGCTCCCGGGCTGTATGTCTGCCCCCGGGCACCTCGAGACACTTGGAATCAGTGGCACGGTGATCATGTCTACCCAATGATCGAAGAGCTCATCGAGACCCTGCTCGTTCACGAGAATATCGATCCTAACCAAATCTATCTCATGGGATACTCCGCCGGTGGTTATGGTGCTTTCAACCTCGGCAATGCTATGCCAGATCGATTTGCCGCAGTCGCTGCATCTGCAGCAGCACCATCTCCAAATCAAACACCAGCAGAGCATTGGAACAATCTTGCCTTACGATTCGAGATCGGCGAGGACGACAAGGCCTACAACCGCGTGAAACTTTGCCGCACTTATGCCGAGTCCCTCGATGGTGTCCGTCGCCAGGACAAGGCTGCCTTCGACTACGAGTTCGTCGAGCACGAGAACTCCGGTCATCAGATCTCCGATCAGGCATGCGCATCTTGGTTAGGCAAACACATACGAATACACCGCCCTAAGAGTCTTGTCTGGAAGCCAAGCACGGCACGTGTCCGCCAGTTTTATTGGCTGGCTAATGATGAGGTGCTGCCCGGCCAGGAGATCGACGCGACGATCGACGGCAACCAGATCGAATTAAAAACGAGTAACGTTAACAATCTCACGATTCGTCTAGATGATGCGTTAGTAGACCTCGATCAACCGATCACCGTGAAGGCCAATGGCATGAAAGTGTTTCAGGGCTTTGTGAAACGCGAACTTCGTAGCCTCATCAAGACAATGGAAGAACGCGGCGATCCACAGCACGCCTATTGTGCCGAAGTCAACCTCTACATCCCATAGACGTCCTTGTCTTTCGAAACCAACGGCCGCATGCTAGGCGGTGTGTTCATCCGGTTGCTATTCCTCCTAGCGTTCGCCCTACTACTTTGCCAGTGTGGGAAGAAGAAGCCCGCTTGGCAACCTGAAAGCCCCAAGATAACCACGGGGCCCATTCAAGGGGAGATGATCGCCCTCCGCCAGTGGGTAGCCACGGGCGTCGATAAAACCGGTCAACTAACTGCCCAACAAGGAACCTCAACCGAGGTTCTGATCCACACTGAAGAGGCCTCGACAGGAGAGAGTGTGACCGAGCGCTGGAGCCAGGAGGCGATCCAGATTCTGACAGCAATGCTGGACGATCCAGATTCAGCGCCGGCCATTGAGGTCACAGCCTTGACCCAAACGAAGAGCCGTCACCCTCATTCCATTCGTCACGGAGGAAATCAGAACCGTGGCTGGGCACCGAGTCTTCTACGATCAACTGATCAAGATAGTGAACCTCTATCAGATTCATTGCATTCGTTGCAAAGACGCTTTAATGAACCGCCCGATGTTCACCTCAAGCCCATTTCTGTCGAATCGGGGTCTGATCTAAAGACTCGAATTCTGGTAACACACACCGGCTCAACTAGAACATCTGATGGCCAATTGTTATTGCTCGAGATTCACGCCACCTGGCTCTGTGAGTGGCAAATGGATACTCCCCTCAAACTCACGGGCATTACTCTAGAATCCTATAAAGAATCATTAGTCCACAAAGCCCCCCTATTCTCGGACGTCACCGCCTCAGTCCTCCCAGACTACCAATCACCTCAAATCCAGGGCGGCATCGAACACTGGAGCCAACACATCACCCGCTATGGCGACCTCTTTCAGACTGGCCACCATGGCCTCGCCGTGGGAGATGTGAATGGAGACGGCAGAGACGATCTCTATGTCTGTGATGGTGGTAGTCTTCCCAACCGGCTCTACGTCCAACAACCCGATGGCACGACGAGAGAACGCGCTCACGAAGCCAACGTTGATTTGCTCGAAGACTCACGAGGCGCCCTCCTCATCGATCTCGACAACGATGGCGATCAGGATCTCGTCGTCTGCACCATTGCCATGCTCGCCATCTTCGAGAACGACAGCACTGGAAAGTTCACCCTGCGCGGCGGGCATCCCGGAGCGCCCTTTGCAGGTTCGATCAGCGCCTCCGATCCCGACTCGGATGGCGATCTGGACATCTACCTCTGTGTCTACGAAGGCAATGAACGAGATCGCACGCAGCGCGGCTTTCAGAGCAGCTCTCCTTATCCTTTCCACGATGCCACAAACGGTGGACGCAACATTCTGTTAGAAAACATTGGAAACTTTAGCTTCGTCGATGCCACCGAGCGCTTCGGCCTCGATCTGAACAACTCCCGTTGGAGCTTCGCCGCTTCTTGGGACGACTTGGATCGCGACGGCGATCCCGATCTCTACGTCGCCAATGATTTCGGCCGAAACAATCTCTACCGCAATGACAACGGACATTTCACCGACATCGCCGCCGAGGCCGCTGTCGAAGACATGGCCGCAGGCATGTCGGTCGCCTGGGGTGATTTCAATCGCGATGCCAAGCCCGATCTCTACGTCGGAAACATGTTCTCCTCCGCGGGACGACGCATCAGTCAACAAGAAGACTTCGTACAGGGAAGGAGCGCAGCCGCCTTGTTAGGGACCCAACGCATGGCCCGAGGCAACTCCCTCTTCGCAGGTGGCGACAACACCTTTCAAGACGTTAGTGAAACCGCTGGCGTGACCATGGGTCGCTGGGCCTGGAGTTCCGCCTTTGCCGATATCGACAACGATGGCTGGGAGGACCTGCTTATTGCCAATGGCTACCTAACCAATCGGCGAGACGACGACTTGTGAACCTTCTTCTGGCGACAGGTCGTGTCGCCCACCCAGGACAATTCGCTCAAAGGCTGGGATGCCATCATGCGCCAAGTTACCCATGGTTACTCCTGGAGCGGTCAGGAACGCAATGTCTGCTATCTCAATCGCGGCGACGGCACGTTTGTCAACGTCTCCTACATCAGTGGCTTTGATCACCTCGACGATAGTCGGGCCCTCGGCCTTGTGGACTGGGACCGCGATGGCGACCTCGATGTCTGGCTGCGCAACCGTACCGCCCCTCGACTTCGCCTTCTTCAAAATACACAAGGCAACGGCCAACCATGGTTGCGAATCACGCTAGAAGGGAAAACCTCCAACCGAGACGCCATCGGTGCCGTGGTCGAGATCACGACTAAGGACGGGTCTCCGTTAGTCAAATCTCTACGAGCCGGCGAATTCTTCATGTCCCAAGGAAGCAAAGCCCTCCACTTTGGTCTCGGACAACATCGTGACATCGCTCGGGTCCGCGTCCTTTGGCCCGGAGGAGCATGGCAATCCTTTCCACGCCTTTCCGCCCACAAACACTACCACTTACAACAAGGGGTCTCACGCCCAATAGAGATCCCCCTTCCCTCAGCGCCCACGGTCGCCACCAAGACGGCAAACGCTGAACCTCGCGCCCGACAAAGCCCAATCCATTTGCCGGTCAAGATCCCCATCTTCCCATCGTTTCATTACCGCGACCAAGCCCTAAAACTCCAAGCGCTCCCGCCATCCAAGGCCAACCGTGTCATTCTGCTCTGGTCCAGCCAATGCGCCGCCTGCCGCAAAGAACTTCCAGCACTTCTCAAGCGTTATGCGAACAACACGACCGAACTACTCGCACTCTGCGTTGATCCCATCGACGACTCGGCAGACGCCTACGCACTCATGGACGAACTCGGCTGGCCCTTCCCCTGGGGCTTCGCCGAACGAGCAACGTTAGAAAGGCTCGAGCACTGGCAACAGATCCTCTTCGATCGCGCACCCACCTTAAGTGTTCCGTTCTCCATCCTACTCGATTCAGATCACAATGTCCTGGCACTCCAACGAGGCCCTGGCGATCTCACCAACACCCTCCCCTTCACCGGACGCTGGTTCACCAACCCAGTTTCACCAGCCTATGTCTACGAAGACTTCGGTCGACTCTTTGGCGAGCGATTCCCGGCCGAAGGGCTCTACTACCTAGAACTCGCTGCACAACTCGCCCAAACCAACAAGCTCCACCCTGAGCTCGCGTCCAAGCACCAACAACTCGCCCGCCAACACGCAGAAGCCAATCGCCCTCAGCAAGCGATTCACCACTTCGACAAAGCACTCTCCTTCAGCCCAGAATCAGCTTCACTCTGTCATAACTACGGCATCTTTCTAGCTCAGCACGGCCAATTGCCCAGGGCGTATCAGCTACTGAAACGTGCTCTCCAATTCGCCCCTGACTCGGAGGCTACCAAGACCGCGCTTGAGATGATCGAAGCCGACCTAACGACACGGACACCCTAGCTGAACGAGACACAAGTTTGCCTGATTCAGAGATAGCGCTACCAACCTCTACTCACACTACAATTAAACCCTCCGCGAATCGAGCTTTCTAGAGGCGCCCATCATAGAGGAAGAAACTGTTCTGGCATCTCGAAGGCGTTACTGACGTGCGCTTTCAACGTTGGTGGAGAAGTGAAATGGCCTCAGGAGTCTGTTCTTTCTTGCATTGTCGAACGAATTACAGAGTCTCGGCCCCGCCACCATGTTTATCTTCGACGCGCACTTGGACCTGAGCTTGAACGCGCTAGATTCTAACCGAGACTACACGCAAGCACTCCGAGTAATCCGCGAGCGCGACCTAACCGATCGTAATTATCGTGGGCTAGGAACTGTGTGCCTCCCTGAAATGCGCGCGAACGGCATTGGCCTCTGTGTGGCGCCCCTGATCGCTCGCTATGTAAAGCCCGAGAACGATCTGCCGGGTTGGCATTCTCCCGAGCAGGCCTGGGCACAGACTCAAGGGCAACTAGCATGGTATCGCGCCATGGAGGAGAGGGGCGAGCTGTCTCCCATCACCACGGCGGCGCAATTGAACGACGCCATCAAAGTGTGGACAAACAACCCTCCAGTCGACGCGCCGATCTACTATCTACTCAGCCTGGAAGGCGCTGATTCCATGGTGACAATCGGCCATGTGGAGCAGGCTTACGCTCAGGGCTTGCGCGCGATCGGACCAGCGCACTATGGGCCCGGCACCTACGCACAAGGGACGCATGCAAGTGGCGGTCTGGGCCCCAAAGGGCCAGAGTTGCTCAAGGAAATGGAGATGTTAGGGATGATCCTCGATGTCACCCATCTGTGTGACGATTCCTTTCGAGAGGCAATGGATGTCTTCCAAGGCAAGGTGTGGGCAAGTCATTCCAACTGCCGAGCGCTCGCGCCGAACGAGCGGCAATTGACTGACGAACAGGTGAAAGAGTTGATAGACCGAGGCGCAGTCATTGGCGCGGCGTTAGACGCGTGGATGATGGTTCCAAATTGGCGTGCGGACTCGACTCCGAAGGGAATTGATGTGACGATGGAGCATCTGGTGGATCATATTGATCACATCTGCCAGCTTGCAGGGAATTCGCTGTACTCGGGAATCGGCTCGGATCTCGACGGTGGCTTCGGGACGGAACAGACGCCGATGGATTTGAATTCGATCGCTGATTTGCAACGTCTCCCCGAGCTATTCAAGGCACGTGGTTATAGCGAGGTCGATGTAACGAATATCATGCACGGCAACTTTGTACGGTTTCTGCAGGAAGCCTTGGTGTAGATGATTTCATCATCACTTTGGCGACGAACGGAGACGTCATCGCGCGAAGAAGCGCGCTATAGTTGAGCCCAAACGTCACTTCGGAACCGACGGTCAAATTCTCATGATAACGGCTAGAGTCCACGATCAAATGATCGCTGCTGGCCCCAAGGATCTTGATCCCCTGGGGCGCGAGCAGCCCGTAGTGATCGGTGTCTTGGTGGCCGATTGCAAAGATGGTCTTGCGAATATCGCCACGGTCAATCGAGGGAAGCGGCTCACCAAACGCGGCCTGAGCAATCTCACCCCAAGGATGCGATGGTTTGACCTTCGTTTCGATGACTTCGGCGACGAGTGTGATGCCGTCAGTGTGCAGCCCATCAATCGCCTGGCACTGGAGAGGCTCGCGACCAAGCAGTATGGATTCCCCCAAACGAAGATTGTTGATCCGTCCGGTGTCTGTACCGCTGAGCGCCCACTGGATATTGGCAGAGTTGCCTCCCGAAACGATGTCAAGCATTGTGCCACACGAGGCTTCAATTGAATCTGCAAGCGAGGACAGGACTGCCATATTGTTGGTGTCCGGGGACACGCCGCTGCGACAGGCAAGGTTGGTTCCGATGCCCTTGAGAGCGATGTTTGGGAGATGCAGGACCTGCCGCGCGGCCGCCTCAAGATCATTGGGCATGATGCCCTCACGAAGATCACCAAGCTCGACCATGAGGATGAGTCCATGCGTCCGCCCTGCCCTGTCGGCAGCTAACGATAGCGCGCTGATGGTGTCGAGTTCAGTATTGAAGCTCACGTCCGCGTGCGCGACGACGCGATCCACTTGGCTCAGCACCGGCGAGCGAATTAGTGTCCTTGAAGCCGGGACACCTCCACGACACATCGATTCGAGGTTCTCAATGCGAGAGCCTGCGAGCGACTCAACGCCGGCCCGAAGCAAGACCTTGCCAATCTCCGGTGCGCCAAGAGCCGCTTTCGTGACACCAGTCACAGAGATGCTATCAACGGCCAGTCGCTGGACTAGCGTCAGGGCATTGTGATGGAGCTTTTCGAGGTCGATCAGTAAGCGCGGCGCGCTCACTAGGCGATGGCCGCCAGCTTCCCATTGAGCGCTGGGAATGCCGCAAGGACCATCTCCACGAGATGCTCCGGTGAACATGTCAGAGCATCCGTCGCAGGAATGCCCAGTTCGCCCTCATACTTGGTGATGGCGGAGCTGACTTCAATATCCGTCATGTTCTCATGGTTGATCGTTAGTCCGATGACCTTGGTCTTAGCGAAGGTCTGAATCAGATTGACCTCAGCGGCGGGCGTTGGCATGTCCACCGTTCCGAAGTCGCCGAGATGACTGCGGCCCGGGGCGTGCTGTAGCACCACACCATCGGGCCGACTACCCCTCAGAATGAAGGTTGAGGTCAAATAGGCTGGGGGACTCAGGGCACCTTGCCCTTCGACGATGATCACGTCAGGCTTCTCGGCTTCGAAAGCTTCAACGACCGTCGATTCCATTTCACCGGAGCAGAACTGGGAAGGAATCGCATCAAGCGCGATCCCGTAGCGCGCGCCTTGAATCAGGCCCGTCTGACCTGTGCCTACCATGACTGCTTTTACCCCGTGCTCATTGAGCGCACGTGTTAGAATAGTCGAGGTCGTACGTTTTCCAATGGCGCCGTCAGTGCCTAACACGGCAATCACCGGACAAGTGACTTCGTCAATGCGCCCAGTGAAC
>JAACDM010000167.1 GCA_009936795.1 Verrucomicrobiaceae bacterium
TCTTCCAGACCGAGCCCGTCAACGTTGGGCGCACGCCCCACCGCGACGAGGAGTTTATCGACGACGTGATCATAGCCACGATCAGACGCTTCGACTTTCATTCTAACTTTGCCATCGTCTGCAGGGCTTAGCTGGAGTTTGCGGCCACAGCAGAGGACGTGAACGCCATCTTTGTCCATTGATGACTGAACGATCGCGGCCGCGTCTGGATCTTCGCGAGGTAGGATGCCTGCAGCTGTTTCGATGAGAAACACCTCGGAACCTAGTCGGGCGAAGCTTTGTGCCATCTCACAACCGATAGGCCCGGCACCAATCACTCCAAAGCGCTTCGGAAGCTCTGTCAGGGAGAATAACGTTTCATTAGTCAGGTAGTCTATAGTGTCTAGCCCTGGGATGGGTGGCGCAGAAGCCCGCGCACCCGTGGCGATGCAGGCTTTCTTGAACGTTAGCTGCTCGCCTTGCACGTCGATCGTGTGTCTGTCTACGAAAGTGGCACCGCCAAGATAGAGATCGATGCCGAGATCCTTGAATCGTTGGGCTGAGTCGTGTGGGCTGATACCCGCGCGCAGTTTGCGCATGCGCTCCATCGCCTTTCCGAAGTTAGCAGTGAAGCCACCGTGGACGTCAATTCCAAAGTCACCAGCGTCACGTATTTGAGCGGCGCGCCGTGCTGCAGCGATAATCGCTTTGGAAGGTACACACCCGACATTGAGACAGTCGCCACCGAGTAAATCTCTTTCGACCAAGGCTACCTTGGCACCGAGACCGGCGGCTCCGGCAGCGGTGACGAGTCCGGCAGTGCCTCCCCCTATCACGACCATGTTGTAGGTGCCATCTGGTGTAGGGTTTTGCCAGTTCGTGGGATGAACGTTCGACTGGAGTTCCTGATTGTGCGTGTCGAGTGGGAGTAAGGCTGGTAGGGTGCTCATTAGAAGGAATGGTCGGTCGGGAATTGTTAGCTTGAGAGCGCTGGTGGAAAGTTATTCCGAAGTGAGGGGTATTGTGGATGTCTGGTGGACGCTGATGAGATGCCGTACGCTTTCCATCGCTGCATCGATTGGCCAGTTAGACTGGAGGTTCTGCGCTTCAGTAGTGGCCCCGGAATAGAGAAGAAAGAGAGTGGTGCCAAGGCGGCAAGACGCCGAACCGGCTGGGGCTAGATCGCGAGCGAGGTTGATGAAGAAGTCTCGAATAGACAGTTTATGAAGCTCTACTTGTTCCGATATGGGAGGGGATGCCTTGTCCAGGCTCGAGACAGTGTTCGTGAATGGGCATCCCCGATAATCCTTTGTGTGCATCCATTCTTTCAGTGCCGAGAAGTATTCTAACACTTTTCTTTCGGAGTCCCCAGGCGCATTCAAGATGGCATCGTGACGAGCATTCGAGCGTGCGTGGGTTTCTTCAAGCCAGGTCAGGCACAGGTTCTCCTTGCTTGGGAAATGGTGGTAGAAGCTGGCCTTGGCAGTCTGAGATCTGTCGATGATCTCGTTGATTCCGACTGCCACATAGCCGCGCTCGGTGAACAGATTGGCCGCAGTTTCTAGAAGGCGATCGCGGGCTTTGGGTTTCTTCATGACTTGTGTAAAACAGACCGGTCTGTACTATACAAGTCATGATTTTAGGCTTCTGACTCAAGCTTCGGTTGAGACCGTTCTTATCAGCTGGAATTCATTGGCCCCAAGAGGGTACTCTTGGCCTGCGCACTGAAGGTCTCAGGTCATGCCATCAAGGCTCTCTGTAGCCTTGATTAGTTGAAGTGCAGTGAGACTGGACCTGATGTTTTCATGATCGTGTCGGCTCTTTGTTTGGGTGTTGTTGGCTTGGGAATTGGGTGATGGAGTCATGTCGTTTTATTCTTAGTTCCCAAGCTGACGCCCGATCTGAACCGTCTGTTCCAAAAAATCGGATATGTTCATCTCAGCTTTTTACATGATCAACAAAGAGCAGACGGATGGAAACTGGAGAGCTGCATGACAAGCAAGATGAGGAGGATGGGATTCAGTGAAGCCCCCTAGTCTAGCCTGAAGTGAATTCTATCCCCATCGGGGCTGAGCTACGTCGGTGAAAGATCTCGCAATGGAAGGGTTGGAGAGACCGGCTCCTCCCGGCCGAATGCAGTTTGTGAATGAATTTTTCTCTAGGGCTAATCCATTAATTCGCTTAGAGCACTAACTCATTGACTGTCAGTTCACGATGGTGATATATAGCGCTTGCAGATCCA
>JAACDM010000022.1 GCA_009936795.1 Verrucomicrobiaceae bacterium
AACCACGCGAAAGCGAAGCTACTGGCCGAGAGAGCCCTAGCCATCCAAGAGAAGGCTCTCCCACTCGGACATCTCGATCTAGCCGACACACTAGAGACCCTCGCAGAAATCCACACCGGACTTGGGAACACCAAAGAGGCTAACAGATACGCTTCTCGGGCGAAAGCTATCCGTGAGAAGCTGTCTTCCTCAAAGTGAGAAAGCTGAGGGGGATCACATCGTCTCCGTGACCTAGGCTTCCCAGTTCTCTAACTGGATCAGGAATCTGGAGTTCATGCCGATGACAAGGAGATGGAAAAGACCGCGATGCGGATTAGGGCGAGGGCAGTGCGGCGGTGCGGACAGTTGTTGAAGGAGATCGAAGCAAGCCATAACAGGGGGAATCAACACGCCGCTTCCAAAGGGGAGGCACCTCCCCTCAGCCAAACACGAAAGGCTGCAGCAGCAGACGCCGGGCTCTCTCCCGATCAAGCCAATCAATCAATCCGCGTTGCCAACGTCGAAGAGGCGAGTTCGAGGAGCAACTCGAAAGCGACAAGCCGCCGCCGATCACCAACCTGACCCTAGGGCACCCGTCGCCAGAGTGAAGTTTGCTACTCCATAGGCTCACCGCCACCCAAGATCACGATGACGGCAACGAGAGCGACAACTCCGATCAAGATGGCCAGGAGCGGGTTCGTGGACATTGGTGGCTCCGCTGTCGAGATCTACGAACTCAAAACGCCAATCGCCTTGCTGGCCTTCGCCGTTGAAAGCGCTCAATACATTGCTGGGTGCCGCAATTCGGTCAGACTCGAAATTTGGGGTTGAAGTATTGTTGTTAGTCCCGTCATCCAAATTGTTTGTGGAGGTGTCCTCTAGGAGGACATCGAAATGATCGTCCGAGTCATTCGTAGGCAAGGCTATGGTCTCCACACGTGTCCCGTTCGGTGACTGCAAGGTCACACGCACATCTCCACGCCCCGCGTGCTCTAGATTCATCTCTACATTCAGATCAAGAATCGTGCCACTAGATGGAACATTGATGACATGGACCTCCGATGAACCAGTGTTGTTCGTGAATGTTCCAGTGGTCGTTGAAAGGTAGTCAGTTACAGCCCCATCTCCGCGGCTTGCAGTCACGATCCCAATGACGATCGCAAGCGCGATTCGATTGGGAACACGCGTTTGCCGCCATTGATTCGGAGGGAAGCAAGATTGATAAAGAGAGCGGAGCACGGACATTAACGTTTGGTTGAATCAACCTAATTAGAAGCATAAGCTTCATATTTATAATAGTTCCGCCGTAATTAACACTTCGTCTATCTGTAGTAAATTATTCCCTTATTCTGATCTGGAATGTCAGATCTATACAAGAAAGGTTGGGGCCGGCTCAGTGCTCGACAGGAAATCAACGAAGATTTGGGAGGTAACCCAGCGAGGGGGATACCAGAGCCCCGTCTAACGAGTCTCCGCGAACGAAAGCCCAAGTTCTTTCTCTAATCGAGAGAGATGCCGACGTTCTCTCGGATCAAGAAGTACGACCGAGAGCCCTTTCTTTCCTGCTCGTGCCGTGCGGCCACTGCGATGAGTGTAGTATTCAGTCTGATCAGGCAACTGGTGGTGAAGGACAAAGGCCAAATCGTCTACGTGAATTCCACGCGCCATCACATCGGTTGCAATTAGGCACTGAATCCGGGCCTTTCTGAATGCGCGCATGATTTTGTCGCGCTCCTTCTGTGAAAGATCTCCCTGCAGGACATCGACCGGATAACCAAGTTCCTCTAGCTGCCGCCCCAGACCCATGGCGCCTGCCTTCGTCCGACAGAAGATGAGCCCACGGTCATTCGGGCGCCGCTCAAGAAAGTCGACGATCCAAGCCGTTTTGTCAGATCGCGGGCACTGAACGAAGAGGTGTTTGATTGAGCGGTTCACCACATGGATGCGATCCACCTTGACGGTGCGAGGATGGGATCCCATGCATCCTTTGGTCAATTTGTCCACTTCTTCAGGGAACGTTGCAGAGAACAGCCAGGTACTCGTGCGTTTTTTCGTGAGTTCGATGATCTGTGAGAGCTCTTTGCGAAAGCCCATGCTCAGTATCTCATCAGCTTCGTCCAGAACCAAATGCCTCACGGTATCCAACTGAAGGGCTTTTCGTTTTATTAAGTCTAACAATCTTCCGGGAGTGGCGACGACGATCTGGGTTGGGCGGCGCAGGGCCGCCGCTTGTCGATCCATGGGATCTCCTCCCGCTAGCACTTCGATAAAGATTTTGTCGGAAAACTTGGTGAACCTGAAGAGGGCTTTGCCAATCTGCTTTGCCAACTCCCTCGTAGGGGCGATAACCACACCCTGGATTGCATCGGACTTGGGATCCACCTTGGTGAGGAGGGGGAGACCAAACGCTGCCGTCTTGCCGGTGCCGGTTTGGGCTTGGGCGATGAGATCCCCGCCATCGTCGAGTAGAAAGGGAATGACGTCGGCCTGAATCTTCGTGGGCTTGTGGATGCCAAGAGGCTCAAGTCCTTGGACGAGATCTGCGGGGACGCCGAGTTGTTTGAAAGGGTGCGACATGGCTTAGGAGGCACCTATCGGCTAGAAATCACGCCTTGTCACATCATGGGTGTCGGTCAATCTAGCTCCCCTTTGTTAGAATGATTCCAAAGGGCTTATAGAATCTCGTTAGGGCTTCAAAGTAGACCTCCTCTGATCGGTCGCGGGTGAGAATCGGGTAAGCCTTCTGCGCTGCCTCTTTCTGTTTCTTGTGGCGCTCTTTGTATAGGGCTTCAACAATGACTGCTGCTTCTTGCTTTGATTTTCCCTTCAACTCATCGGAAAAGTCGATCTCTTCTCGCTTGTTCTTTGCGACAGCTTGACGATGTGTCTCGAGGTATTTCCGAAAGTACTTTCTGCCGGCTTTGCCATCATTCATCGCGAAGTGGACAAGAAGAGTGGCGCACTGATAGTTGTGAACAATCTCACGTTGCTCTAGAGATTTCGCCGGTCGATAGCCCATGAACTGAGCCTGCGTTGCTTGAGTAAGCTTTGCGGGGTGGATTGGGAATTGGAACCCTGCAGGGCCTTGTGATTTGGCGTAGCTACTGGCTCTGTGGCGATCGCTCTTTTTTCCCAGAATGGTGCTCTTAATGCCTTCCTCAAGACGATCAAAGAAGAGTTGGCCACTGTCATAGCGAGCAGCGCCTATCACTTCGGCGATGCCTTCCGTGAACCACATGGGGGAGTAGTCTAACCAATGGTCGAGCAATTGGTGCGTGACCTCGTGTAATAGTGTGCTCGGATCGTAGAGCCGTCCTTCCCGTACCCAGGCGACGTTGGCTTGTCTCAGGCCAAGTGATCGGAATGGAACAAGGATCTCTTTCGTTCTAGGAATGTAGACGCCTGCGGCTCTCGGAGGACCACCGGCATTGGCATAGCCCTGCATAGAGCTGAAAAGGCGGACACGAAAGTAGCCGCTCTTCGGTTTCTTCAAGCGAAGGCCTAAGGGGTTTTTCTCTAGTGCAGCATGGGTAACTTCAAAGATCTTGGAAAAGTCTTTGACCAAGTTCGGTGCCAACTTTGCATCTGCCACGAACTCAAAGTGAGGAGTGCGATACACGTGCTTGCTGTGAGTCCCATCTTCGACGACGTCGACTTTGGACTCCAACCAGTTTAGTGTGACCCTTTCCGGCCAACGGGCGTCCTTGGGGAGACGCTTCCAAAACTTGGCTTGGCTGCGAAAGCTTCGCACCCGATCGCGATCTTCCTCAATGAGTTGATCAAGCTTGAGGCGGGCGCGTTTGCCACTCTGTAGCCGAAACTCTGCTTGGGTGTCCGTGGCTTGAAGCAAAGTTGCGATCATTTCGCGGCCGTCTACACTGGTCCAGGTCTCTGGTGAAGCTTGGCCGCGCGCAGTGGAGAAAAGTGAGGCGATGAAGAGGAGCAGCAGCCAAAGAGGTGACGTAGACTTTCGGTCGGAGGTGAATGTATCCAGCATCATCCTTTTCACACAATGTCTCTTCGTTGCTATGTGGTTACGCCCTTTTTTAAAATGATGTTAGCGTATTTTGCCGTATCCCCGGTGACGATGATGGCATACGCTTGTTTGGCGCGTTCGTAGAAGGCATACCGCTCCAGCTTCTGAATCGCGGGGGCTTCAGGTGCTAGCCTCGTCAAGGCTTCTTGGTAGCTAGTCTCGACTCTCGGATCGGCCATGTCACCGGGAACAGTCTCCATCATGAGGGCAGGTGCTTCATCATAGGTATCGAGAGCAAAGAGGGGAAGGATAGCGTCAAGGAGTGGCGGGATGGCAACGCCATCGGCCCGAAGCGCTTCGGGATGGATCGAGTGTCCCGGGAAATGAGCATCCGCTAGGACGATTTCATCGCCGTGTCCCATGCGGCAGAGCGTGGCGAGTAGATCTGGGCTGATGAGAGGAGAGATGCCTTTGAGCATTGGGCTAGTTGGATGGTGGCATCTCTGGCGTTGCTGGAGGAAGCACGTCAGTGTTCGAGGGTTTTGGCTCAGTTTCTGCGGCCTTTAGTGGCTTCTCTTTCGGCTGGCGCTTGGGAGGAATGATGTCGATACCGGGGAAGAGGGGCTCACCAAGCTCATCACTTTTTAGGGAAGGCTGCGCGTTGTCAGGGTCCGTTGGTAACTGAGCAGGTCCGGCTGGGGATAGCGGTTCTGGCTGGGGCGTTTCTGTTTGCCCAGCAGCCTCTTCGGCGGTGTTGGGGTCAGGAGTTTCTAGAGGCTCCGATTCGGCGGGGGGCTCTTTTAATAGGCGCGAGGGAACCCAGCCTTTCTTTCGATCTGCCAATCGGATCCGAGAAAACTTCTCTTCATCGTTCTCTTTCAGGAGTTCGACGAGGTCGCCTTTTTTAAGAAAGCGAGAGGGCTTCGCGTTGCTGCGAAGTCCACTGCGAAGCCATCTGAAGAAGGGTGTTTGGTCCACGGCGATGACTCGTTGGTTCTTGGCGATCTCAGGATCTTCCTCTTCCTTCTTGGAGTCTTCTGAGGGGGCCTCCTCGCTACTTTCGCTTGCCTTGTCGTCAGACGGTTCTTTCACGATTGCAGCAACGTCGCGGGCCTTGCGACTCTGCTGCTTGAACGAGCCGCAGTGCGTGAGGAAGGCGGGCAGAATCAGGCATAGCGCGAGGAAGCGGAGGCGACGGGGAAGAAGACACGCGGGGCCGAGCATGGTTGGAACTTGGGCATTCTGAATGGGCATGGCAACTCGTTTCGTTGCTGACAGGTCTATACGAAGAAGCGAGTGCCGTAGCACTCGCTCTTCGCGAATCAAAGGTTTTGAACGGCTGGAGATATAACACCTAGGAGGTGAGCATCTTGTCCCGCTCAAGCTTGAGGCCCATCTTGCGGTAAAGTGTGGCGATACTCACACCGAGCATGCTCGCCGTCTTTTCACGGGAGCCCTCGTTGTATTTGAGCGTTTCTTGAATGAATATCTTCTCCTGCTTCTTAATGTAGTCAGAAAGCTTGCCGCCAATTGGAAGCTGGTGCTTGAGCTTCTGGTTCTCTTCGTCTGTGATCTCAATCTTCTGGGTAATCTTGGGAGGAAGATCGACGGGGCGAATGCGGTCATCTTCCGCAAAAGTGCAGGCACGCTCGATTGCGTTCTGTAGCTCACCAACGTTACCAGGCCAGGCGTAGTTGGTGAGGAGTTGGAGTGCATATTTATCGACACTCTTCACCTTGGTCTGAGAGATCTTGGCGTAGTTCTTCAGGAAATGATCGGCTAGAGCATCGATATCTTCCTTTCGGCTGCGCAGAGGCGGCATCATGAGAGGGATGATAGAGATGCGGTAGAAGAGGTCTTCGCGAAACTTGCCCTCGGCCACTTCCTTCTCGAGAGGCTTTGTAGTCGTCGCAACAAAGCGGAAGTCGAGGTTTGCTGGGAGTGAACCTTGCACGCGGCGGTTATTGACGTCTTCCAGAAAGGCGTCGAGTTGACTCTGCAGGCGCTTCGGAAGAACGTTGACTTCTTCCAGCACCACAGTGCCTCCTTGGGCTCGCATGAATATGGTTTCACCAGCATGAGCCGCACCGCCAAACAGTTCCATTTCTAAGAGTTCTTCTGGAAGGGCACTACAGTGGAGGACTTTGAACGGAGCGCTATTGCGTCGGCTTTGGTTGTGCAAGGCCCTTGCTACCATCTGTTTACCAGATCCGAATTCACCATCGAGTAGCACAGGGCTGTCGTTGTCGGCGACCTTCTTGACCACAGCCATGATCTCTTTGATAGGCGTGCTGCTACCAACGACCCTGGAACGTTCGCCGAGGGGAGCCACGGTAGACCGAGTGAAAGGATCTTCCTTCTGGCTTTCTTCTGCAGAACCCTTGGTTACAGCGCGACTGATGATCCGTTGCAAGTCATCGAGTTCGAATGGCTTCGAGAGATAATCAAAGGCACCATACTTCATCGCATCCACAGCGATCTTAACACTGCCGTAGCCGGTCACCATGATGATGGCCATGTTCGGATACTGAATGTGGCACTGCTGGATGATGTCGAGACCGTCCATGTCACCGATCTTCAGATCGACGATGAGGATTTCAGGAGTGTTCCTCCTGATGAAGGACATACCTTCGGTGCCGGTCTGGAAAGCATACGTTTCGTGCCCGAGACGTTCGCAGAGCTGCGACATCATCTTGAGTACCGCAGCTTCGTCATCGATAATTACGATTTTTGCCATAATTTATTAGAATAACTGATTTGGGAGGAATTCTTAAGAAGCAGAAGAGCTTATCGGAATCATTAAGCAGACTTTTCAGATAAGATCTAATAAAATCTTCACTTTTGATATTTTTAATAGTTCTTCATAGATTAAAGACCCGCTTCGAATCTAAAATTATCTCCATAGCAATCGTGAGTTTGGCACAACAGTAGCAAATTGGCGAAGATAAAAATCATAAATTAGTAGCATAATCCGTGTACACCGGGATTCTCGGAGATGACCTTTAAGGTTTCTGAACAAATATGAGAAGGCCCGTCGGCACTCCTCTAGAGATTAAGGGACGTTTCAGGCGGCGCCGACATGAGAACCTCAACCCCTGAGCGGTGGCCGCCCCAATCCGCTCAACACAAGACGGAAAAGGGAGAATTGAACTCCCTACTCACAGAATGATATGTTTTGGTAAAGCCATAATTAGCAAGTTTAACGTAAAGAATTGCTGTTTCAAGGTAAGCGGTCCCCGGCACACCTCTAGCAGAGAATAGCGTAGACGTCATAGATTGTCGGCTATGACATCTTCGAAATCCTCTGATAA
>JAACDM010000168.1 GCA_009936795.1 Verrucomicrobiaceae bacterium
ATCTCAAGATTGCCGCTGCATCAAGCTTGACCGCCGGAAGAATTTCCTAAAGTCTACGCGCTTATTAGAGACCGTTTCCACTTTCCTCCCCCTGCCCCCCCTTCCAATTCCTGGCAATGCGGCGAATCTGACCCCATTGACGAAAAGCAATTTCCTAGCAGTAGGATGGAAGTCTTTGGTCCGAGCGATGGTCGGCTTGAGGTTACCTGCAACCTTAAGATTACCGATTGGACCGGCGGAAAGGGGCATCGTCAAGTTCGTCCAGCTGGAGAATGGTCTGGAAGGTTGAGTGCACAGTCATGGAATGTGAGGATCATCGACGACGCAGTCGATGATGCCGGGGCGGCCAGTCCTAATCCGATCACAGCCTCCTTTCTGAATCACTCTCTGCGTGAATGGGACGAGATGTTTCAGGGCAACGTTACGAAGAACCGCGAGGTGCTCAAATTGTTAGGCTATGGCCCTGAGGATGTGCCCGTGCCTGATGATGCCCTTCCAATGATTCTCGCGCTCGTAGCAACTGGAAAGTCGGCAACGCAATGCCGCTGTCTAGGTATCCTGCGCACACTGAAGAACCCAAGCAATGAGGTTCTCGACCGTGTCATTGGAACCCTTGGAAGTTTATCTTCGGCCAAGAGCCATCGCGCGGGTTCTATCCTTGCTCGGTTCGAGGCTCGGAAAGACTACATTGTTCAACTACGTGAAGCCGCCACGATGGCTCTTGGCCGAATGGGGCCGATGGCCAGTGCCGCACTTTCGGCATTAGAAGCTCTTCAGGGGAATGCCAACGAATCGCTGGGCAAGCATCTTGAAAGTGCCATCGCGTTGATTCGCAAGGACTGAAAAGAGTAGCCTAGGGATACTCCCTAGGCAGCCGGTCTAAGAATGGGCATCGGGGACGGGTGTGCCCGTTGGTTTGGGGAGGCTACTGGGAGAACTGCCGTCGGTGAGCCTCACTTTCGACCGTCGACTGTTTCAGGTGCGCTAGTTGATTAGTAACTGGTCAACGGTGCCGATACTCTGTATGGAGTCTTCATGAATCTTAATCGACGTCAATTCTTGCAGACTGGTGCTGCTGTCGCTTTAACTCCGAATCTATCCATGGCCGCTGAATCTGATCTCCTTCCTATCATTGACACACACCAACACTTGTGGGATCTCGACAAGTTCACTCTACCTTGGGTCGCTGGAGAGAATGAGCCTGCAGTGCTCAAGCGGAGTTATGTGACGAAGGACTATGTCGAGGCGACCAAGGGACTGAATGTGGTGAAAGCCGTCTACATGGAAGTGGATGTCAGGGAAGACCTTCAGGTGAAAGAGGCCGAGCATGTGATCGCTCTATCCAAGAGTGACGATCATCCGACGGTTGCTGCGGTGATCTCCGGGCGACCGGCTTCAGAGAACTTCAAGGGCTACATCACAAAGTTCAAAGATACTCCCGAGGTCAAAGGGGTGCGTCAGGTGTTGCATGTGCCCAGCACGCCGGAAGGTTTCTGTTTGGGTGATCAGTTTGTTAAGAGTGTGCAGTTGCTTGGTGAGTTGGGTAAGAGCGTGGATTTGTGCATGCGTCCCATGGAGCTAGCAGACGGCGCGAAGCTTGCAGGACAATGCTCGGATACCCTCTGTATCGTGGATCACTGCGGAAATGCTGATCCGAAGTCTTGGCTGCCAGAGAGCCGACGCGATGGACAGGACGTCTGGCATGATATCGATACGTGGAAGCGTGGCATGGAGGCCTTGGCCAAGCAGAAGAATACGCTCTGCAAAATCTCAGGCATCATTGCTAGAGCACCTAAAGACTGGAAGGCGGCGGACCTTGCGCCGCCCATTAATTTCTGTCTCGATACCTTCGGTCCTGACCGAGTGATCTATGGCGGTGATTGGCCAGTTTGCAAAGTGACGGCTCCTTATGCCGATTGGGTCAAATCGCTGACAGAGGTCATTGCAAACCGTCCTCGTGATGAGCAGAAGAAACTGCTCCATGACAATGCAGTGAAGTTCTATAGATTGGCATAGATGAGAGCCACTCTCAAGACGCTCTGGGTGTTGGCTGTCGTCATTTCCCTGGGGCACGCGGAGGAGGTTTCTCTGTTTGATGGCAAGTCGCTGGAGGGCTGGGAGGGGAATGTCGAGTCGGTTTGGCGGGTGCAAGAAGGCGTGATTGTAGGTGGTTCGTTAGAAAGAAATCCTCAGAATGAGTTTCTTGCCACAACGAGGTCCTTTGAGAACTTTCATCTTCGTTTCGACTACAAGTTGGTAGGGACCGAGGGCTTCATCAATGGCGGCGTGCAGTTTCGCAGCAAGCGTATCACTGAGCCACCAAATGAAATGTCAGGCTATCAGGCAGACATCGGAGCAGGGTATTCAGGCAGCCTCTACGATGAATCCCGAAGAAAGAGATTTCTGGCCAAGGCTAACAAAGAGCTGATTGCTAAGCTTGAGAAGCCGGGAGAGTGGAATCAATACGAGGTTGTGGCCCGCGGGGCACAGATTGAGTTGTATCTCAATGGTCAACGCACTGCGGTCTGGATCGAACGGGAAGCCGATATTGAAAATGATGGCCTGATTGCGCTGCAGATTCACGGCAACAGCAAGGCGGAGATTTCCTTTCGGGCGATCACGATCGAGGAGGTGGCTGAGAACGACCTTCCTCCTCAAGAGGAGATTCTTCGTCGATTTGGAGGGGCCCAACCATCAACACCGATTGAAGCGTTTCCGGATGGAAGATTCGCTCCGGCAGGTGGAGACGTGATTGTGGTGGCGGGGCAAGAGAACATGGTGCGCATGCAAGCGGTAGGGGAGCTGGAGGCTTTGTTAGCTTCCGGTTTTCAAGACAAACAGTTGCGATTCCGCTCGATGTCGTGGGAGGCGGATACGGTCTACGAACAATGGCGTGAATTGAACTTTGGAAATTGGTCAGAACAGTTAAAGGCTGTTGGTGCGACGGTGGTGGTAGCGCAGTTTGGGCAGATGGAGGCGCTTGATGGAATGGAGCGTCTGTCAGAGTTTACGGCCTCCTATCATCGGCTCCTCGATGCCTTTGCTATGAGGACGCGGAAGCTGGTGTTGATCACACCAATGCCCTTCGAGAAACCGCTGGCGTCTCACGCGCCAGATCTCCGTGAACATAATCCTACGGTGAAAGCCTACGCTCAAGCAGTTTACGGGATCGCTCGTCAGCGAGGTGCTGTTGTGGTCGATCTGTTTGACTCGCTCACGAATGAGCCAGCCGCCGTTCGTCTGACAAACAATGGCATCCATCTCACGGCACAAGGACTTCGGGTGGTAGCTGAACGCATCGCGAGAGCTCTGGGGATTAGTGAGCCAAATTCTAACAGTCATCATGATCAATTGAGGGCAGCTGTCATCGAGAAGAATCAATTGTGGTTCGATTGCTGGCGACCATCGAACTGGTCATTCGTTTATGGCGATCGGATCACCAGTCAGTATGGCAAGGGCGCCGGAACGGCACCTGATCTTCAGAGATCTTTCGAGAAGCAGCGACCTCTGGTTGAGAAAGCCGATGCGCGTATTTTCCAATTAGCGAATGGGAATGCAGCGCCTCCGTTAGAGTTTCCAGAGCCGTTTCCGTCTGCTGATGAGAGTGTCGCGCTGACACCTGACGAGCAACTGGCAACCTTCACGATGGCAAAAGGCTATGAGGTCAATTTGTTCGCTAGTGAAGCGGATGGTGTGGTCAACCCGACCCAGTTCTGCTGGGATGAACACGGACGCCTCTACGTCGCCTGTTCTCCAAGCTATCCTCAGGCACTGGCTGGCGCCAAGCCGTCTGACTACATTGTGGTGCTAGAGGATACGGATGGAGACGGCCAAGCGGATCAATCATCGCGCTACGTAGAGGGGCTGACCATGGTCCAAGGCGTTGAGCTTGGTGATGGTGGTGTCTATGTGTGTGACTATGATAAACTCCTTCACCTGAAGGACTCGGATGGCGATGGCCGTGCCGATCTGCGTCGCCTCGTCTATTCAGGGTTTGGTATCAGCGATACCCACCAATTGCTGAATAGCATATGTCATGGCCCTGACGGTACCCTTTGGTTCACGCAAGGATTGCATGCCATGTCCCGTGTCGAATCTCCATGGGGCATTGCTAGACTAGATCGCTCTGCCGTTTGGCGGTTGAATCCACGGACGCTCCGACTTGAAGGTTTTTTTGGAGGGGGAATGGCAGGGGCAAATTGTTGGGGCGTGGCCTTTGACGACTACGGTCAAGTCTTCCACAAGTCAGGAGATCGGGCACATGGTTACTGGACGGTTCCGGGTATGGTACGGGGAGCGAGTCCCATTGGATCGGGATCGACGACTGAAGCCAATGCCTCGTATGGAAACTCGCCAGAGCAGTACCATTCCGTCGGCCCTCTATTTGAAACGCCAAGAAAGTCGACGTCGATCGATTTCATCGGCACCAAGGCCATGCCGGAAGACATTCAGGGATGCGCTCTTCTGGGAGGGTAGTTTGGCCATGTTGTCCAATTACATCGGTTAGAGGATTTCGGAGCTGGGTTCAAATCGAGGGTGTTGCCCGATCTCATGTCGTCTTCTAACACTGCTTTTCGCCCCGTGGATGTCAGTATTGGTCCTGATGGAGCCATGTATCTCGCGGATTGGTACAATCCGGTCATTGGCCACTATCAAGCGAGTTATGCTGACCCAAACCGTGACAAGAGCCATGGACGCATCTGGCGGATCACCGCGACCGGGTATCAAACTATCAAACAGCTGAAGCTAGCAGAAATGTCTCCTAGTCAGCTCCTGGAGCAACTCAGGTCGTCAGAACGCTGGACGCGCTACCAAGCGAAACGGTTGCTCTTCGATGCGCCTACAAAAGATGTATTAGCGGCGGCCGATGCTTGGCTATCTGGTTTGGAGTCATCCGAAGAACGCTTGCTGGTCGAGTTGATAGGCGTTTATGAAGCGCATGAGTCACCTCGACCGGAGTTACTGGCCAAGCTGCTGGGTGCCAAAGACGGTCGAGTCCGTGCTTACGGTGCGCGTGTGGCAGGCATGTGGGCGGATCGTCTTCCAAGCGGTCTTCGAGGACTGAAACAATCTGTTATGGATGAGCATCCACGAGTACGACTCGAAACCGTCGTTGCTGCTAGCTACGTGCCCGATGCCAAAGCGATCGAGATTGTGGCAGCTGCCGTTGATCAGCCGTTGGATCCTTTTCTTACCTATGCCATTCGCCAAAGTGCGCGAGCTCTGCAACCCCAATGGGAGACTCTGTTGGAATCCGATCAACTTGAATTTGGAAGCCAGAGACAGAGAAACTATCTAGCAGACTTGCGAGGTAGTGCGCCTACCAAAGCGTCGCCTGGTGAGGCCGTTTACGAAAAATCTTGTCTCGCTTGTCATCAACCGGAGGGCAAAGGCTTACCTGGCATTTATCCACCATTGATCGACAATCCAAGCATTGCCGGAGACAAGGATCGGCTAAGTAAGATTGTTCTACATGGATTGACCGGCCCATTGGAGGTCAATGGCGTCTCCTTTGGCGCTCAACGAGGAGCTGTTCCAATGCCGGCGCTCGCAGGCCTAACGGATGAGGAAATTGCGAGGGTCCTTTCTTGTATTCGCACCAAGTATGGTAACATCGAGTCTCCGGTTACCGTGGAAGAGGTGACAATTATGCGTAAGGCGACGGCCGATCGTTCCGCCCCTTGGTCGACACTTGAGTTGAGCGACTAACCGTTCGATTCTTTCTGTTCTTTGCGCGTTTTAGAACTGCGCTGAGTAGCTAGGACAGCAGCCACGGTGCCCGCTGTGGCTCCTCCGACGGCTCCTGCTGGAGAGGCATCCTTATCAATCAGTCTGGTGACGATAGTCGCTGCAGCACCAGCGCAGGCACATGCGAAGATGAGAATGAGGAACATGCGGAGGTTCATGTAGTTAGGCTAGATCAATGGCAAACAGGGAGTCAAGAATTCAGAAAACGGAGGAATTCGTTTCCTGAGACGGGTCAGACAGTGTAGGTCATGCCTCATGAAGTTGATTGTAACAGTACCATTCTTCGGATTGGTCCTGGCGGTTTTGAGTTGCGAGGCCAAGGAGCCATCTCCACTTCCAAAGATCGTTCCTTGGGACGTTGGCGCGCTGACAAGCAACATTCCAGAGGTTCAGTGGCTCGATACAGCGTCGCCGCGCAAGGTGCGTCCATTGACCTATCCGGGTGACGTGTACCGTGGAAAGCCGACCCGTGTCTTCGCGTGGTATGCGTCGCCGACCACGCTTGGTGTGCAGACGACGACGCAGAACTATCCTGGCATTGTTCTCGTGCATGGTGGTGGTGGGAGGGCTTTCGAGAAATGGGCGGAGCTGTGGGCCAAGCGGGGCTACGCTGCGATTGCGATGGATCTCGCTGGGTGTGGAGTAGATGGCAAACGCATTCCTGACGGAGGGCCGGGTCAGACTGATGCCGAGAAGTTTGGTGTGATTGAGAACACAATGAAAGACCGATGGACATACCATGCGGTAGGAAATGTCATCCGCGCGCATTCATTGCTGCGTAGCTTTGAGGAAGTCAAAGGACAGAAGACGGCACTGACAGGTATTAGTTGGGGAGGCTACTTAACATGTATTGTCAGCGGCTTGGATCAACGTTTCTCCGTGACGATGCCCGTTTATGGCTGTGGTTTCCTGCGTGACAACAGTGTATGGAAAGAATCTCAGTTCAGCAAGATGGCGGAACAAGACGCGGACAGCTGGCACGCATTCTGGGATCCTTCGCAGTATGTAGGAGCGGCGACGATGCCCGTCTTGTTTGTCAATGGAACGAACGACTTTGCCTATCCCATGGATAGCTACGCGAAGACTTGTGCCCTCGTTACCGGTGAGAAGAACTATAGCATTCAACTAAAGATGCCACATGGGCATCTCTTTGAGTTTCCTGAGTTCTTTGGATTCGTGGATCAGTATTTGCTGGGCACAACTCCGATGGCGGTGGTCTCGCGTCCATCGGTGAGCGCTGGAAAGTTAGCGGCCATTGTCAAAGCCGCCACAAAGCTTGTGTCCGCGCGCCTCCACTACACGACGGGCTCGCACCGGAGCAACAAAGACCGAGCATGGATGACCGTAGCTTTAGACCTTGACGGCAACACAATCACAGGACCAGCTCCCCCAAAGGAGGCCACGGTTTGGTATGTGGATGTGAGAGACAATCGGAAACTGCTGGTTAGCAGTGAACTCATGGTTCCAGAGCCGGAGAATCCACCATCCCGAAGATGACAAAAACCTTGGCTATCGCACTGTTCGCACTGGGAGTGTGCCCGTCGTTCGGTGCCGAATCGACATTGCCATTATTCCGTCTTGATCAATCTACTCTATCAACGAGCCGACAGCTGCTGGTCGTGGTGACCGACAGTTGGAAGTCGGTCGAGGGGAGGCTGTGGCGGTTTGACAGGAAAGATCAGGCGGCCTCCTGGACACAGCGTGAGCGACCTTGGCGTATTGTGGTAGGGAGAAATGGCATGGCCTGGGGCATCGGAAATCATGGTGGCCCACCGCCGAAGGCCGCTCGAGTGAAACGTGAGGGTGATGGGTGTGCACCCGCTGGGATCTTCTCGCTTGTCGAAGCGTTCGGGAAACGTTCGACGAGGTCGGCAAAGGTCACACAGTTTCCGTACCGGCAACTGTCGCCGACAATGCGGGGAATAGATGATCCTCGCTCACGCTACTACAACAGAATCGTTGACCAAGCTCAGCTCGGCAAGCCGGACTGGCAAAGGGCCGAGAGCATGTTGCGGAAGGACCCGTTTTACGACTGGGGCATCGTCGTTGCCCACAACTGGAAACCCTTTCCCGCTCGAGGATCCTGCATCTTTCTCCACACCTGGAAAGGGCCAACGGTCGGCACGGCGGGGTGCACGGCCATGCCTGAGAAGCGGATGATTTCATTGGTCCGGTGGCTGGAGTCGGAAAAGAATCCTCGTTTCGTCCAGTTTCCCTCGCTGGTTTATCGTAGTCTCAAACCCAATGCTAGATTGCCTGAACTGCGAACCGAGTAGGACCGATTCTGCTTGTCAATGACCGTGTCCGTTAGTGAGTATTGTTGTGTGATGAATGTGAGGGTGTTTTTTAGTGTTGCCTTGTTGATCGGGGTTCCGTTCGGTCGCCCAATGATGGCTGAAGAGTCTTCGACTCTAAGTCGAGCGACCGAGGCCTGGCGAACGGGGGATACCGGGACAGCGCTCACACTGATTGAACCGGCGTTAACGGTAATCGAGGGCGGTAGTCGCTAACTTCATAAACTCTATCAAAACATCGAGGTCTTTCACAAACGTCAGGCGGAGCTGGTCCAAAGCTACCAGAAACGGCTGAACGAGGATCGGTCATCAACGGCCTTCTACTTGCTCGCCCGCGTCACGGCCGACTTCGGAGAGAAAGAACGCCTCTTGCAAGACGGACTGGTCGCCACTCCGATTGATCGTTTCCTTGTTCGCGAATGGGCGCGTTGTCTCTATCGCCAAGGAAAGTGGGTGAAAGCAGAGAAAGCCCTTCTCCCTGCTCTGGAGTGGTGGCCGAAGGATTTGGAAATACATTCGATCTACTTCAACACCCTGGAACGTCTGGAGCGGCTGGACGAGAGAATTGCTAAGTTTCGTAAGTGGGCTGTCGAGTCTCCTAACGATGTCTTCCGACAAGTAATGGCTTATCGCTGCTTGGAGGAAGATCTTCCTGAGGACGCTGACGAGTTCTTAAATCGGGCGATTGCTCTCGACGCCAAAGATGCCTTGGTGCTCAGGACACGTAGCGAACGAGCTGGCGACAGGCGACAGCAAGAGGAACTTAATAAGACCCATCTCGCATCGTGGCGAGAGCAGGAGCCTTGGGGAGATTTCCTAGCAGTATCAGGGATGGTTGATGTGGTCTTCAACCGGGAGATAGCCCAAGGACTCGAGAAGTTTCACCTCTTTACGAGACTCGAACCCTTGTCCCCAGTTAGCTGGGCGAGGCAAGCACATATCTCTGCTATGCTGGGCCAGTTTGAGCAGGCCAAACGGTATGGCGCGCGTGCGTTGGCTTTGCAGCCCATCTTTCCTCAAACGTTCCACTCGCTGGGTATTGTCGCGGTCAATGAAGAACGTTTTGACGATGGGATTCGTTACTTTGAAGCTGCATTGGCAAATAGCCGCCCTTCAGATTGTTAATCTGCGCCCGCTTGCTCATTGCTACAAGGAGACCGGAAACCACGAGAAGGCGAAAGCCTCTCTTGAGCGCGCTGAAGCGCTGAGCGATAAGGCCAGCGCTCAGGCACCCACGGTCTCACGTAATGAATCTGGAGACCTTATCATCGAAGACGAGGCGCAAGGACGCGCTGAAGGGCTCTGCCAATCTGGAAGACTTCTGGCTGCGGAAGGCAAACTAGACGACGCAAAGGTAAAGTTTCTTGAGGCGATGGCCGAAGATCCAGAACTCGCGTTGCCTCACTGGAGTCTTGCTCTGCTAGAACAGATGGGCTTTCGTGATCTTGAAAAGGCCATTTCTCACTGGGAAGCAGCGCGGGAGCGCATGTCGGATGTAGGCTCAGTGAGCCGTCTTGGATTTCTCACTCGCAAACTTGCCTTGGCCCATTATCGGCTGGAAGAGGCGGTTGACGTGTTGTCAGCATTTGTATCTGAACATGGAGGCAACGTTGGTCAGGATGAGGCTACTAAGCGCCTGTATAAGCGAATGATAGGTAATGACAGAACCACAAAATCGGTTCGCCTGGCACACATTCAAGCACGGCACAGCAGAGAGGATGAGTATTGCCTGCCACAGTCGCTGGCCACGATTCTTGAATATTGGAAGCTTCCAAATGACGTCCTAAAAATTGGCTCGTTCATCGGTGACGATCCCTATCTTGGCCAAGCGTTGCGGTACCTTGATGCTCGAGCCGAGGAGGTGAGTTACAAATGCTTCGGTCCAACCGTGGCCTGCATAAAAGCCTTGATCGATGCAGGCTATCCGGTCTTGCTAGTTGGGCAGTTTCTGCCCCATGGTCGGGACAATTACATAGGCCATGCCACCGTGATGGCAGGCTATGACGAGATGTTAGAACAGGTTCTCATCGAAGACGCCAATTGGTTTCAGGGCTGGGAGATGCTTCCTTACAAGAGTTTGCACGAACTTCGCGCGGCAGTCATTGCGCCGCCAGAAAAATTGGCTCAACTGACGATCGAACTTCCAGATCAAGAGTACCATACACAACTCATTCGTTTGGAGCCTCTTGTCGCGAATGTAGATACATTTGGCAGGCCTGACAATTTGGCTATACGGACGCTAGCACTTCCGGAACGGGAGAATCAAGAAGAAGTCAACCTCTTGGAGTCAACGGCGGTGGAGAAAGGCACAGCGGTTGCGCCTGAAGAACTTGAGGAAATGATCAGCCTTCAGCCTAACTATTGGTATGGCCACTTCTTGGCTGGCATGGTAGCGAGACGGGAAAAAGATAGATATACTGCCGTACGTCATCTGACACGAGCTGCGGAAACAAGTTCGCGGATTGCCTATGCACATTTATTTATCGCCGACTGCTATGCCGATGACAAGGTGACGCTCGAAGCGAGGGACTGGCTCAGACGAGGGCTAGAGAGAGAGAGCCTGATTTACATATTGCCAGAAAGCTTTTGATCCAGCTTCTCTTTGATCCGAGCAAGAAGTTGAACGACATCAAAGCACGGCTTCAATACCTTTCTAAAGGGCGCAGCATCAAGGGCAACTTGGAGGAGGCTATTACGGAGTCGTATCGACATCTTGAACGGCGCCCTGACGATGAGGACGCCCTCATGAACCTCTTAGTTTGTGAGTTGAAGTTAGGACGTTTTAAGGACGGAGAACAGACCGCACGTAAGCTACTCAAACGGACAAATCATGTGCAAATGCACTTTTGGCTAGCGGCCAGTTTGGATAATCAGGGGAGGCTTGATGAGGCCATTGCTGCGGCAACCACTGGTATGAAACTGGGCTCTCCGTCAGGTTTGCTGGATGAAATCCTAACAGGATAGGTGACAAACCCGCCAAGATCAGCTTGAGATCTGGGTTGTGAAA
>JAACDM010000169.1 GCA_009936795.1 Verrucomicrobiaceae bacterium
GCACCCAGTCACGAAGATCGGGACTACGCCGGATTTCTTCCCTCTCAAGTTCAAGGTAGTTCAATCTGAATGGCCCCTGTGACAACTCATCAGCCGTCGATAAGTTCAGCGTGACCAAGTAGAGAAAGATTCCTAGGCCCTTTGCAACGAGCTTCAACGCTCCTGGTCTGAGGAAGCACAGCCTTGGCCTTGTCATCATTTCAAGGTCTTCTTCAACAGGAGATTTCCCAGTCTCTCGTGGATGTTTTAGCTGAGAGAATATTGGAGGCACCGAGAGCGACTAGAGCTTACTAACCCTTAACGTTGGCGTTAAGTACGACACAAGCCTATAACATCGTAAGTATATCAACTCCCACAGCCTTGAATTGAACCATCTAATCCCAATCAGGCTCCAACTTCCCCTCCTTCAAATGGGCCGGGATGTGGTGGAACCAGGGGATCTGCACTAGCGGGTGGTTCGACCAACGTCGTAATTCGTGCTGATAGTTGAAGAACTGCTTCACGTGGGTTTGAAATCCAAAGCCTAGCCAGAGGAGCACCGCTGCTACCGCCCCAATCAAGATCCTCGTCACGTTGCTACCCAGAACACGAACACGCCCGCGCACCACAGGCGGTCGCGAAGCCATCTGGAAGTGGTCAATTGCCTGGCGCTCCTTTTCCGAGAGAGTTTCCGCGTTCAATCGCCCTTGCTGCGTGGCGCGTTGAACTCCACGCGCGTAGATCCTCGCTGCCCAACAGCGCAGGGCCACGAACGCACCAAAGACATAGAACCCCCACCAGAAGAAGTACGTCTGGAGGAAGCCAAGCGCCTGAGCTGCGGTCAATTCCGACAACGCATTCGGTTCTTGGGAACTCTTCTCTCCTGTGATCAGTCCTAGCAAACTATCAGCGGCCATCAGCGGCAACCCCGAGATGGCATAGCCTGCCACAAGCCCAAGACAGGCTATCCATTGAGTTCGAATGAGCTGACGATTCAGACGAAAGTCATAGAAGCTCCGCACATCTTGGGTCATGGCGAAGCGCGCTTGCGCCATCGGCAAGTAAAACATCACGACAACCATCAAGAAGACACCTATCAACCCTAGCTGCTGCCCAACAGCGAACTGTTCGTAGCCTTTGTTGAACGAGTTGTCCCAGCCAGAGTACCAAGACACCATCATAAGAATGCTAGGCACCACGAGAAATACGAGTGAATGGAACCAGGCACAGAAGCCTAACCAAAGGTTTTTCAGCAAGCCGTTCACCCAACGCATGAGCATGCCATGGGCGGCACGATCCTGCGCCCAGATCCAGTTCGGTGTCCGCTCGTAAGCTGCCAAGAACGGAGTGACCCGAGCAGCCTCACGAAACCGATCGCCCGGCGCAGACTGGCCTTTCCACCAAGCTTTCATGGCGCTCCGCTCCGCAAGGCGGTAAGCCCAACCCGCTCCGTTCAATGCAAACACAGGCCCTTGGCACCTCACGGCACCGAGAATCCATTTCCAGATTCCCCAAAACCAATGGCGCTTTGCAGACACCGTCTGAGTCGCCATACTCTCTTCCACCTCAGTCACCTGCTGATTCATGAGATCGCGTCCTCTAGAACAGGACCTTCCGTGTAGGCCGTTTCCATGTTCATGCACTGCCCAATGGTAGCCGCGATACTGATCTGATCGACCTGCTTATCAACCACGACGCCCTTGCGAATCCCAGGCCCCATGACAAGGGCCCAGATCTCATGGGCCGATCGCGAATTGAAATGGTGCTGGCAAGGCACAGAGATGAGTGGATTGCTGTCACGTCCACAATCTGGCACAATCACGAAGACCGTATTGTCACGATAGTGTTCATCAGCATCAGTTGCAGCGACAAGCTGACGCAAACCATCATCGATCACAGAAATGCCACGTGTGTAATGGCTCATATTTCCCCAATGGACGTAGTCGGGGTCATTGTAGTTCACCATCATGAGCTTCGGCCGAAGATACTTGAGAGACCACAATGAGAGCTCTGTTAGCAAGCGATCCCCACGTGCATTGACCAGGCCATTCTCTCCGAAATAGTCGCGCCACTTCTTCCAGAACGCCTGGACCACATTCGCCGGGTCCCGTTTGCCTTTCGCCCGATAATCCAGTGCTTCCATCTCCCTCAGTTCCTTCTCTTTCTCTGCGCGTTTCTTGCCATGCCATTTCCCTTCAGCTAGCTGCTGCTGCAGCAAATAGATCTTGTAACGGAAGAGTGAGAGCACCTCTGATTTGTAGTTCACCCCGAAGAGGTGGTGATTACTAAAGCTGTAGAACTCCTCCTGCTTGCGATCCTCACCATTAATGATGAGCGTCTGATGTTCTGGGATGTTGTAGGCCTTGCGCACGTATTCGAAAACCGTCGGAATCTCTGCCTCAAACCGCTCGCCTAACACTTCCCCGTGCACATCACGGTATTTCGCATACTTTCCGGTCAGAATGTAGAGAGTCCCCTGACCATGCCCGGTCTCAACGCTCTCCAGCGAATCGAGCACCATATTCGGGTACAGGGTACCCCGCTTGGTCAATTCCTTGCACAGGTAAGGCGCGTAAGTGTGCTCGGGATCAATCGTCTCCCGTCGACGCACGCCACCTCCGAAACGGACAATAACGACATTTGGCCCACGGTAATCAGGCAGTGAAGCCGCTTCAGCCCGGGGAAGGACAAGGGCTCCTGCAGAGGCCGTCGTGACTGACTGAAGAAAGCGGCGACGGGAAGTACGACTGCTATCCATGCAAGCATCTTAACGAGGCTTGCTGCCAATTTCAGTAATCTTCCTGCTACAGTCTGTTTCGAAGTGTAGCGCTCTCTAGGCGTGACGAACGTCCTCAGCGGACTCGATGTAGATCGTGTCCTCAGCGATGTTCGTCGCATGATCACCTACACGCTCTAGCGAACGCACCATAAACATGAAGTCCAAGTAGTCCTTCAAACGCGACGGATCCTCTTCCATCCGCTTACGCAAATGCTTGATGAGATCGTTATGAGCATTGTCTAATTTGTCATCTTTCGCATCAATCCCTCGAGCCGCTTCGAGATCGTGCTCAGCAAAAGCCCGAATGCTATCATTCAGAATGTCGGAGGCAAGTTTGTAGACTGGTTCGAGAAGATTCACTTCCGACAGCTCTGGATTCTTGAGCACCAGTCGCCCACGACGGGCAATGTTTCCGGCCTCATCAGAAATACGCTCAATATTCGTCGCCATCTTCATGGTCGCGACGACAGCTCTGAGATCGGTAGCCACGGGATTGTAGAGCGCAAGAATCCGCATGCCCTCCTCATCGATACGTTTTTCTAACTGATCCACATCTTCATCATCAGCAATCGCCGCCTTGCACATACTTCCTTCTCGATCTAGCAAACCTCGAACCGAATGGTCCAGGTTCAGCTGAGCCATGCTCGCCATCGTGAGGACGTCTTTGCGCAATTGATCGAGAGAATCCTGAAAGTTCGACAGGATATGATTGGAACCAGATTCGGTGCTCATTGGATAATAGGGTAAGTGTTAAGAATCAACCGTAACGCCCTTGAATGTACATTGCGGTCTTCTCCTCCTTCGGATTGACGAAGAGCTGCTCAGTCGGGCTATGCTCAACAATCTCTCCAAGATACATGTAGATGCACTCGTCGCTGGCACGCTTCGCTTGAGCCATGTTGTGAGTCACGATCACAATGGTGAAGCGCTGTTTCAACTCGGCAATGAGTTCTTCAATCCGCTCAATTCCCGCAGCGTCAAGGGCAGAACAAGGTTCATCCATGAGGATGATGCGCGGTTTTAGCGGAAGGAGACGGGC
>JAACDM010000170.1 GCA_009936795.1 Verrucomicrobiaceae bacterium
CGTTCCAAGTCTTGGAGCGATTAGGGTTTGCAGCGGTCGAGTGCGGCTGACAAGGTGCCGCCGTGGCGACAAAGACAGACATGCACGGGCGCAACATCGTGATTATTGGGGGAACCTCGGGCTTGGGCCTCTCGGCGGCCAAGCGGTTAGTCGAGGCGGGCGCGAATGTGGTCGTCACAGGCCGCAGCCAAGACAAGGTGGACCACGCGGTGGATCAGTTAGGCACTCGGGCGCGAGGCCTGTCTGGAAACGCCGCCTCCTCTGCTTCCGTCGACGCAGCCGTAGCAATCGCCGTCTCGGAATTTGGCCAACTCGATGGCCTTTATCATGTGGCAGGCGGGAGTGGACGCTCTTCAGGCGATGGCCACCTTCATGAAGTAACTGACGAGGGCATCGACTACACCCTCGATCTCAATCTGAAATCACTGATCTACAGCAACCGAGCGGCAGTACAACAATTTCTCAAGCATGGCACCGGGGGAATCATTTTAAACATGGGATCTGTGCTAGGCTACGCTCCCTCACCAGACTTCTTCGCCTCGCACGTTTACGCCGCAACCAAGTCCGCCGCCATCGGCTTCACCAAATCGATCGCGTCCTATTATGCAAACCAAGGCATTCGCGCCAATCTGATCGCCCCTGCTCTAGTCGAGTCTCCAATGTCAACGCGCGCCCTGGGAAACGAAGCCATCATGGACTTCGTTCGGCAGAAACAACCACTTGATGGCGGTCGAGTCGGCGTTCCTGAAGACCTTGATGAGGCCGCTCTCTTCTTTCTGTCCGACGCCTCACACTTTGTGACAGGACAAGTCCTCGCTGTTGACGGCGGCTGGTCCGTGACCGAAGGGCGTTCAAGGACCTAACGGACATGAGCGCGAGCATCATCGGCATCGATCTCGGCGGCACTGAAGTTAAGAGCGTGGCCGTTTCCTATCCTGACGGAAATACGATCGCCCAAGAAACGCTACCCACTTGTGATAGCGAGTTTCTAGCAGACGGAAAACCCGTATTCGCGAGACAGGTTGCTGAACTCATTCGAAGCCACGAAACCACGATCGGCCACAGCGCGGCCTGCGTGGGGCTTTCGGCTCCCGGACTAGCGACTCCTGAGGGAGACGCCATCGCCTTTATGCCTGGTCGCATGGCAGGCTTGGAGAAATTGCATTGGCAAGAAACCCTCGGACGCATCGAGGCCTTGCCCGTCTTAAACGATGCGCATGCCGCACTTATGGGAGAAATTTGGCTGGGCGCAGCCAGAGGTCTGCAAGACGTCATCATGTACACCTTGGGTACCGGAGTGGGAGGGGCCATCGTTTCTGGAGGGAACTTATTAAAAGGCCGCTTCGGTCGAGCCGGGGACCTCGGCCACACGTCCGTGGACTATCGCGGTGAACCCGATCTCTGCCGAACGCCCGGCAGTATTGAAGACGCCATCGGCGAACTCACTCTCCCGAAACGCAGCGAGAATCGATTCACATCGACCGAAGCTCTAGTCGATTCCTATACTCAGGGTGATCCTGAGGCCACGGAGATTTGGTTAGACTCGCTGCGAGCGCTCGCTGCAGCCATTGTTTCCATGTCCAATGCGGTCGATCCAGAAGTAGTCGTGCTGCGCGGCGGCATCACCGAGGCAGGCGACGCCCTCTTCACCCCTCTAACTAAGTTTGTCAAAGCAACGGAATGGCTCCCGGCCGATGCTTGCATCACGTTACGCAAAGCCGAGTTAGGCACCTGGGCGGGTGCCTATGGTGCAGCCTATCAGGCCGCTCAGAAACTATTCAACTAACATACCACCATCATGTCGAAACCTTCCCCTTCAGCTCGTTACCTCGAACATTGTCAAAGCATCCACGCCCGAGTCGCCCAACAACTCGATATCGTCTCCACGGTGGCCGATCATTTTTCCAAAAGCATCCTCGCAGGCGGCATGGTCCATGTTTTTGGCTCCGGCCACAGCCGGATCATGGTCGAAGAGATGTGGCCACGCTACGGCTCCTTTCCGGGCTTCAACCCCATCGTCGAACTTTCTCTCACCTTCCACAACCTGGTCGTGGGCGCCAACGGCCAACGCCAAGCCATGTTTATCGAGAATGTGTCAGGATTGGCTAAGCAAATCCTTCGCAACTTCGCACTTAAGGAAACAGATACCGCCCTCGTCATCTCATCGTCTGGGTGTAACATTGTCCCCATTGAGATGGCCGAGGAGTTTCAGCGGCGCGGCGTCAAGGTCGTCGCCATTGTCAGCCAGAAACACTCCGAGCCGAGTACATCAAAGCGGGCCGACGGCAAGAAACTGACGGACTTCGCCGACATCATCCTCGATACTGGCGCGCCCCTAGGAGACTCCATGGTTGAAATCGAAGGCCTCGAAACCAAGGTCGCTCCTGGCTCCACCGTGGGTGGATGCCTTCTCATCAACAGCATCAAAGCAGAAGTCGCTGACCGCCTAACCAAAGCTGGCCATCCTCCAAAGGTCCTGACAGCAGGCGCCGTGATTGGCACAGACAAGGCGACCGAACTGTTCGAATCTGCCTACGATGAACACGCTCACCGCATCGCCGATTACTACAGCAATCTATAGAGACAGCGCGATGTCGATCGGTTGATATCTCTACGTTGATGGCACGCGATCATTCAAGATTGTCATGTCATTTTTGACTCACCGCAGGTCAAGTTTCGGTGTCTGGCGCCTCGTTCGGCTTGATTGACTTGTTTGGGGAATAGCGTCCTGCGACAAGCACTATCAATGGCGTTCCAATAACCGTAGGGATTATCCAACTCCATTAGCACTGGTATTCCAATGAACATGGACAGTATCGACCTAGTGACCAAGAGGAATGCGGTTGTCATCGAAATGTAGGCAGAGCACTGACAAATGATATGAAATGAAATCCAGCCCCGCCATCGAACTTTCGCTGAAAGACAGCAGTGTAGGAGACTAAAGTAATCAAGAAAAGCCAGCAACAGGTGGCCCAAAACTTAAACACAGCCATCCCATTTTGCTAACTGAAAAGATAGGCTGGGATCTCTGAGACTAGGGCTAATCCATTAATTCAGATTTTCACCCAAGTGCTTATAGCCCAGAGGTTTAGAAACGATTCGAAGTGAGAAGCTTTA
>JAACDM010000171.1 GCA_009936795.1 Verrucomicrobiaceae bacterium
AAATAAAGGTCATGGCCGCGGAATACTCACCCTGCAACAACATTGCACGCATGCCGTTATGATAGCCTTGAAATCTGGAACCATTGGTGGCTAGAGATTCGGTTGGCCGAGCTTACTATCAATTTCCCATAAAACCCACAACTTAGCCGCGCAGTTGCTGACCTAACCAGCGCGCTTCCTTCTCAATGGCCTCACGCCCACGGTCCATCATGCCAGCGAAGTGGAAGAACCCGTGAATGACCCCATCGTAGCGCTCCAGCTCCACCCACACACCTGCCACCCTCAACTGCTCGGCGTAGGCTTCACCTTCATCTCGTAGAATATCATACTCGGCCGTGATAACCCGTGCTGGAGGGAGCCCCGACAAATCCAAGGTTTGGTTAGGCGACGCCAGCGGATGGGCACCATCAATGTCTCCAAGGTAACTTCGCCAGAAATACAACATCTCATCCTTACTCAGACCGTGGTCGGTCGCGAAGGCCTCATACGATGCCGTGTCGCATCGCGCATCGATGACAGGATAAACAAGCAACTGTGCTCTCAGTGGTGGGCCCTGTTCATCTCGATTTTTGATCGCGAGCGCAGCGGAAAGGTTTCCTCCGGCACTGTCACCAGCCACGCCAACACGTTTCGGATCAATGCCAAAGTTTGGCGCCTCTTCCACAAGGTGGTGAAGCACTCCCTGACAATCTTCGAGAGCCCCAGGAAAAGAATGCTCGGGAGACAAACGATAGTCGACCGAAGCTACCATGATCTGACCCGCATTCGCGAGATGACGACAGAGCGTGTCATGGGTGCCCACATCACCCATGACCCAGCCCCCGCCATGAAGGTAAAGGACCGTTGGCAACGGCTCCTCAGGCGCACCGAGGGGCCGATACATCCTGAACGGAATGCCACCGGGCGAATAATGGTCCATCACCTCGGCAACCTCCGTTTCTGGCAAAAAGAGATCTGTCAACCCGCTGAAGATCGCCCTCGCCTCAAGAGGCGGCAACGTAGCAAGCGAAGGGCCTTTCGCCAAGGTGATGGCATCGAGAAATGCACGAGTTTGAGGATCCATACCTTATCCCTGCGCGATCTCTGAGGAAACTTCAATCCCTTTGCGAGTTGGCCATCTCTCTCTATCCTCACTGAACATGATCTTTCAAAGATGCATTGTTCTTCTCTTCTTCACGCCTTGGTTTTCGGCGCAAGCGGCGGACAAGTGGGTTACCATTGGCGATAGTCTAACAAAGGAATACGAAATCGAGTTTCCTATCCTCAATCTCAGCAATCCCGCTGCGTGGGGAGAGAGAAATTGGCTAGAACTGTTGTCTATTCATCGAGGTGAGTATGTGGATATTGGTCCCTATGCAAACGTGTGGGCGGATCTCCGAATTAGAGGACATGAGTACAACTGGGCCTTTCCGGGTTCGAAAACCACAGAATGGAGAGAGGTGATTGAGGCAACCTTTCTGTCCAATGCCCTCTTTGTTTTCAATCGCGCTCTGTTGGATGGCTATCTAGGCGATGTCGCCGATCGCGTCGTTATATTTCTTGGCGGCAATGATCTTAAGGGCGCCTACCGTAGGCACTACGAGGGAGCGGATCCAACACTTTTCATCAGCGAACAAGTAGCCAACATAACGTTGATTGTCGACCACATACGTTCACAGAATGACACCGTTCCAATCCTACTCGTGAACATGCCAGATGTGGGCATCACGCCCGTGGTGAAGAATGATCCGAAATACGCTGACGCTAGCAAACGCCAGCGCATGACCGATCTGACGAATGACCTCAATGACCGACTCCGCGAGTTGGCCAAGCAGAAAGACATTGGCTTTGCCGACATCGCTAGCCTCACCAATGACCTCTCTGGACCGCGCCGCTACGTCATCGGTGGCGTGCATTTCCTCAAGCCCGTGGATCCAGAAACCCTTAGCAACGATCCTGTTTACCTCTTCTCGCCAGATGGCTTTCATCCAAACACCACCGCGCAATTGCTCTTCGCCAATGCCATCGCACGCGGTTTCAACGAGCGCTATCCTGAACTCGATCCCGTACCGCTCTTCTCCACCGAGGAAATGCTGAACATACTCGGACTGGAGCCAGACATGCCCCTGGCTGAATGGGCAGCCGCCTATGGTATCGATACTGGCGACGGCGCCACAGACTCAGACGGCGATGGTGCTTCACTTCTCGAAGAATTCGCCCTTGGCATGGACCCACGTGACGCCGATGCCGAGAGACGCGCCATTGGGTACCTCACCAACGAGCGCCTCGAACTCAGCTACAACCCAAGAGTCGCTGATTCTGACAACTTCACCATTGCCCCCCAGTTTAGCACAGACCTTCTGGAATGGCCCATGATCCCAATAGCCCAGCAATCGGTCGGTGCCGACGGCACCACGCAAGCCTGGGTCAGCCCTCATGCCGAAGCTTGCTTCCTCCGTCTTTCCTTTACCGCGCCATGAGATTATTACTTCTACTAGTAGGGCTCACCTCTGCGGTGATGGCGGCACCGCCCAAGGACGATCCATGGGAGACGGTAGCCAAATTCAAGGCAGAAGAACTAGAGGAGATCAGCGGTCTCGCCCCCTCGGGGAAGCGGCCGGACATCTTCTGGTCACACAATGATAGTGGAGGCGATGCAGCCCTGCACGCGCTTGATCTTAATGGCAGCTTTCTCGGTTCTGTAGAAATCGAAGACGTAAAGAACAAAGACTGGGAAGACCTCGCGGCCTTCACTTATCGGGGAAATCCCTATCTCCTCATTGCAGACACTGGAGACAATAAGCATAGGCGAAACACGGTCACCTTGCACGCGGTGCCAGAACCCAAGCCCAATCAAAATGGAACCTTTACGAACACCAGTGTACGCGCATCCTGGACACTAACCTGTCGCTACGAAGATGGTCCCCAAGACTGCGAAGCCATCGCCGTTGATCAGCAAGGCCAGCGAGTTCTCTTGCTAAACAAGGATAGTAAAGCCTCCGCCGTTTATACAATCCCCTTATTCCCTCAGCCAAAGACACCGACGCTCATCGCGAAGAAAATCGCTACCCTTCCACAGACAGCCAACGCGGCAAACAACATCGTCAGCTTTCTAAAGGCCGGCGTCCTCGGTGCGCGGGTCACTGGAATGGACTTCTCACCACAAGGAACCAAAGCCGTCGTTCTCACCTACACCGATATCCGCCTCTTTCAACGGAAGCCCAAAGAACCCTGGGAACAAGCCTTCTTAAAGGAGCCAACCACCATCGCTCTACCAACAATCTACCAACCAGAGGCCGTTTGTTTCGGCAATGACGGCCAATGGATTTATGTAAGTTCCGAAGAGACACCCACACCCTTGGTGCGCTACCCAGCCCCAAAGTGATTTGTTAGACAAATACGAGAACCACAGCAGCGCTGAGTACCACAGCCCCGGCCAGTCGCCAGCCAAGCGTTTCGCGCCCGAGTTGTCTCTCCACATTTCCAAACCAGTGGCCGACGAACCACACAGCAGCCACACTCCATAAACCACGAAGATTGTAGATCACGTTCACGGCCGTACCATCCTGAAAAACTGCCAGGGTATTGATCAAGATCATGGCCTGAGCTGCCATGAAAAATGATCCACCAAGAAGGGGCCGCCATTGCTGCCGCGAGATTGAACGGAGCGGCTGCGAGAACAGCGGAACAAAACCTAACGAGAGCACACCGGAGAGGAGCATGGCAATGGGCAGAAAACGCCCGGGCCCCCAAGCAGGCGCCCATTTCATGACCAACACATCAAAGAGCGCGTAGGTGACACCCGCAGCAAGGGCGAACAGGATGGTTTGCCCCACCTGCCCCTGGCCTCCCTGCGGCCCTCGGTGCAAAAATGCAATCCCCACGACGCTCAGAGCAGCCGCTAGCCACAGGCTTGAGCGAACTGGAGTCGCCAAGAGCCAGGTCGTGAAAACCGCCACGAGAATCAGTTTTATTCCAATCACCGGCGTCGCAACTGACACATCTCCCTTGTCTAAGGCGAGAAACGTTAGGAGCTGCCCACCAACAAAGAGTCCCTCCACAACAACGGGCTGCCAGAGCGAACTGACGCCAGGAATGCTGCCACCCAATGGCCACAACGCTAGAAAAGCAACACCCGTCAGCCCATTGCAGACCAACGCGGTCCGCCATGGCCCCACTCCACGCGAGGCTGCCTGCTTAAAGAACAAGGCAGCCGCCACGTAAAGCAGGCTGCTAATGAGCGGAAAGATGAGATGCATCGATTGATAGACCATGGAGGCCCATCGACGATC
>JAACDM010000732.1 GCA_009936795.1 Verrucomicrobiaceae bacterium
ACGCTGTTTAGTCAGGCCTTTGCCACGACCGCGAGCTGCAGTGCGAGTCGTTCAGTCGTCCTCACAGGACTTCACAACCATGCGAATGGGCAATATGGCCACCAACATGCCTTTCATGGTTTTGAGTCCTGGCTGAAAGTGCGTGGATTGCCGATACTTTTAGAAGAGTGTGGTTACCGAACCGCTCAGATCGGAAAGCTCCACGTGGCGCCGCAGGAAGTGTATCGATTCCAAGAGTATCTCAAGGGCGATCCCCGCCAAACCGTGGGCATGGCCGAGAACTGCGAGGACTTCATTTCCTCGGAGGATGATCGGCCCTTCTTCCTCTACTTTGCGACCTCGGATCCACATCGTGGTGGCGGTGTGGATCGCGCGTCTCCCTACAAGCCAGATCTCTTTGGAAATCTACAGAGAGGCAGATCTCGTCCAGGTCATGAGCGGGTGAATTATCCGTTGGAGGATGTGATTGTGCCTCCGTTCCTCTCAGATACCCCTGAGACGAGAGCGGAACTCTCACATTATTACACGTCGATCTCTCGGATTGACCAGGGCGTAGGTAAGCTTGTGGATATTCTTAAGAAGGCGGGCAAGTGGGAAGACACACTCTTTGTTTTTACGGCAGACCACGGGATGGCCTTCGCGGGTGCGAAGACGACCGTGTATGAGCCTGGCTTGCGCGTGCCCTTCATTGTAAGGCAGCCGTACCTGAAAGATCGTCCGAAGTGGAATCACGCCATGATCAGTCACATCGATATCGCGCCCTCTCTCTTGGACTTTGCTGGCGGTTATGATGCCGAGAAGGGTTTCACCAAACATCCAGATTCACGGGAATTGGGTCCGCAGCGCCCAGGAGACAATCGTGGCCCCGAGTCCTATGACCGGTTTCATGGTCGCTCTTGGTTGCCCATCCTAGGTGAGACCGAGCCTCAAGGTTGGGATGAGATCGGTGCCTCACACACGTTCCATGAGATCCAAATGTACTACCCCATGCGTGTGCTACGAGATCGACGTTACAAACTTATTTGGAATGTGGCTCATGGGCAGCCGTATCCCTTTGCCTCTGATCTATGGGCGGCAGCTAGCTGGCAAGCACAGTGGAAGAAGGGCTCTGAGGCTCCTTACGGATCCACCACGGTGGACGGCTATATTCATCGGCCGCAGTTCGAGCTTTTCCGGGTGGCGACCGATCCCACAGAGAGTATCAATCTAGCTCGTGATCCCGATTATGCTTCAGTGCTAGAAGATATGAAGAAGCGGCTGAAGGCGCTCCAGAGAGACACTGGCGATCCCTGGGCACTGAAATGGAAATACGAGTAAGTCTGTCACTAGTGCTGGACGATGATTCGTAGGTAGCTTTCACGACCCCTGGTGAATGTAGCCGTCACTTGCTCCATTCCATCTGAGGCCTCGGAGACTTGCTCGGCGAAGCTTTCAGCTTCCTTCCAGGTACGAAGATCGTTGGATATCTCCAACTTGAAGGTGAGATCAGAAGCATTGGCGATTCTTTGGTATCGGATTTCGTTAGACTCTCGGATGCCTGTGATTGGCTCTTCACCGAAGGCGTACTTTGAAAGATTGACTGCGATCCCGCTGATGGAATCATCTAATAGTTCCTCTTCAGAGAAACGAGCTGCCGCCCAGGACTCATAGGTAACGCCCGTGCCGGGAAAGGAATGCTTAGCCACCAATCGATCAGCCGCATCAAAGAGCTCAAGTGTTTCGCCTCGCGAAGACAGCTTGCCGTCATAGGGGCCGACAACAAAGAGCCCTTCATCGCCACGCGGGCTCTCTGCGCGCTCACGAAAGGCTCTTACATCTCTCACCACATGCATGATGCCAGCATCAGGCTTAAAGAGCGTTCCTTTTCTTGGGATCACCGTTCCCGAAGGAAACTTATAACGCACTGCTCCACTCACTTTCCAGCCGGAAAGGTCAACTGCTTCTCGGTTTGGATTGTTGATCTGAAAGTACTCCGCTCTGGGCTCCTCGGATGTGGGCGAGACTTGACCAAATTCGAGGTTTAGGCCCGTAGTCTGTGAACTTGGGACGAGGTCCTTGCCAAAGGTTTCCAACAGCTCGCGCCTGCGCAATGCGAATGCCGTGTTTTTGAGGGTACGGACGCCATTGTCGACGTTGCCCGTACCCCATTCTTGAGTATCGACCCGCGCGTCGTCTCTGATCAATGCCAATCGGGTATCGATCTCGGATCGAAAGTAACTGTAGTCTCCTGACAAATAAGTATCGATTAGCGTGCGTAATCGTCGCAGATACATCTGACGCGTAGGGTTATGATCGAGAATAGCATCTAGAAGGAAGTTCTGATAAATGGCCTGGTTAGGTGCTTGGGTGTGCTGCGAGTCTCCATACAAAGGGCTGGCATAGTTCTCATTGGCGAGTCCTGAACTCGTGCTGAACGCTCCATCCATGTCCCATGGGAAACGCTGCCAGAGATCCGTTTTGGGATCGCGGTACATGTAATAATTTTTGGTCAGTCTGTCCGCATTGCGGATCAGACTTTGGCCAGCCATTTCATTGACCATGGCTGGCAGATTCACATGATCCATGATGTAGTGAAATCTATTCGGCCCATTGATGCCTTCTACAAATTCAACAAGATCATCATAGGGCTCATCCTTGCGAGTTTCTTTCTGATATAGCGCTCGAGTGACCCCCTTGGCTAAAGTGGAAGGGAATCCATTGGCTTTGTAAAGAGCCCCTCCAGGATCGAGACCCTGCTGCTTCAGGAAATCTTGATCCACTTGCTCTATGTAGGAGAACAGGCCATAGAAATTGCTATTGAGCCTGATATGCCAGTGGCGCGTGTCGGAGGCCGGTGTGCCGATATCATTAAAGAATCCAAAGGCGAGGTTCTCACGCATGAACGAGGCATCGTTGAAGTGAGATTGAAGATTAAACTCTTCCACCAGCCGTCTATCAGAGTCATACAAGAAGTGATGTTGTGGATTGAAGTCGAACTTCAATTTCGGTTTGGGCCATCCAATGGCGCCTGATTGTCCTCGACGCTTCACAAAGATGTTATCGTAAAACCGACCGTCATAGAACGCTGAAGCTCGAGTGCCGCTTGTGCTGACAGCGTCATCAGGATTATCGGTAAACCAATGCAAGATTGGAAGTGAGGACTCGATGGTAGGGGCTTCTACGATCGTTCCAAAATACTCGGGTTGGAAAGGGGCTTCATCATCGAGAGGAGGTAGGCGTGATTCTCGACCCTCGACATCACGGGTAGTAAAGGACCACCTCAACATCTCTCCAGCTCTGAAACGTTTCCCGAACAGGGTGCTCGCCGAAATCTCGGTGGTGTAGCGGCCATCACCTGCAAGAGCATCCGGAGCCACGCCGTCGTCCTTCATGGCAAGCGCCCTTGCGCCTTTGTACATGATACGCTTACTAAGGGTAACCGTGTCCACCGGAGCTTCGTTAGGAATTGCTCGAACGGAGATGACGTAGTTCGTGCCTTCTGTCGCTGTTAGAGACGCTGTTTTGGGCTCGATCAACGCTGGTCCTAGTGCTGAATCCTCACGGTTTGCCATTCCCGGTGTTGGCGTTCTCCAAGGGCGGTAGTTCACCAGCGAGGTGTCAAAACCATAGGCAATGTTTCGCCCTAGTTTGGGAAACGCCGGTGATAAGACGGACATCGCTTCGTTGCGAGGATTGGCGAGAGCGAGATACTCGCCGTCGCTCGCAAGCCTGAAGTTCGTATGCAAAGGGGCCGCACGGTCTTTCCCCGAGGCAAAGATTACCACATAGGCAGCGGGCGCGACGATTAACGATGGAAAGGCCCATTTGTTAGGTTTGGCGATGTTATCTGTTAGGGTCCAGCCAGCGAGATCGATGGCATCCGGCCCTTCATTGTAAATCTCGATCCAATCGGAAAGCTCGCCGTCCTCATCGGCTAGGCCAGATCTGTTTGACGCGACGATTTCGTTGATCCGAAGACTCGCCTCGACAGAACCCGCCAGAAGCAAGAGAACGACGAGAAGATCCGTGGGGCGATGGCTCATAATGCCTTTGACTTTGGAATAGAGGCTAAGGAGGCTTAGACGAGCATTTTAACCCGGCCTCCTGCATTGATTATGAAAGCTTTCTTGTCATTCGTCACTCTCTTTACTCTATCCAGTGCGCCTTTGCATGCTGAACTTGTTCTGCACTGGCCACTCGATGAAACCGATGGCGCGGCCAACGTCACGGATGACATTGGCGGTCACTCTGGAGCTGTCGGCAATGGCGTTAGCTTTGGCAAGGATGGCGCCAACCCGAGCACAGGAACTGCCGCCGAGTTCGAGGGATCTGGCGGGATTCAAGCGGAATGGGCTGAGGCCATCAATCCCGAGAGCTTCACTCTTACTCTCTGGGCGAAATCGATTGGTGGCGCAGGCGCTTGGAATTCCCCTGTCACCAGCCGTCATGATCTCAACCCGGATAGCCAAGGCTATTTGATTTACGACAGTGAGCCGAGCGGCTCGTGGACGTTCTGGAGTGGCAACGGCGAAGAGCCTGGAAACTGGCAGGTCATGGACGGCCCTGAAGTGAAGCTGGACGAGTGGCAGCACTTGGCCATCACCTATGATGACACCGAAGAGATGAAGCGGCTCTATGTTGACGGCGTTCTCGAAGTCGAATCGCCTGATATCGTCGCGCCCAACGATACCACGCCATTCAACGTCGGTGCTGGGCAGGACTTTGGAGGGGGCTTCTTCTTCATTGGGCTCATTGATGATGTGGCCATTTTTGATGAAGCACTTCCAGGGGCAACCATCCAACAGATCATGAATAGTGGTGTGGCGAGTTTGTTAGGCGATCCTGGTATTTCGGGCCGGCGTTCCTACGATGTCGACTTTTCATCGACTGGTGGGCCTATCGTTCTTCCTATCACGAATACGGGAGCAACCCAAGCGTTGCTCATTAGTGATGTCACTCTAAGTGGGGACGACGTTACAAACTTTACCGTTGCCGAATCACCTGATGACATTGCTCCGGGTAGCGAGCGTGAGATCTCGCTCGTCTTCGATCCCAGAGGTGAGACCGGGGCGTTTCGTATTACGGTAGATGTGGCTAACAATAGCGCTGTCGAGCCTAACTTCAGCATCGCTGTGCAAGGAATCGTCCGAGATCCGTTCCTTGAAGCCCCAGCCGAGATCAATCTTGGCGAATTCCAAATCAACAGTGGCCCTCACCATGGGCAAATTCCAATCCAGAACGCGGGA
>JAACDM010000733.1 GCA_009936795.1 Verrucomicrobiaceae bacterium
CTTTGTTTCTCGATGAAATTGGCGACCTGCCCTGGAATACACAGGTCAAATTGCTTCGCGTGCTACAAGAGAAGAGTATTCGCCGGGTAGGTGGGAATGTCGATATTTCGATCGATGTGCGAGTTGTTTGTGCTACTCACCGAGTCCTCACCGACATGATCCTTCACCACAAATTTCGCGAGGATCTCTACTATCGCATCAATACGGTGAGGATTGCGCTTCCTCCTTTGCGTGACCGCCCTGAAGACATCAAGGATCTGGTGCATTACTTCCTCAACAAGTACGCTGGCGACTTTGACCTCGGCGTTCCAGAGGTCCCCAAGCAAGCTATGAAGGCTCTTGAGTCGCATCAATGGCCAGGGAACATTCGGCAACTGGAGAACGCGATGAAGAAGGCCGTCGTGGAAGCGATGGGCCGCCCGCTCGATGAAGAGCAGGTCTTCATGATGTTAGCTGGGGATGCCCCAAAGCCGGAAGCAAGTGAAATGACCACCAGCGGATTTGTCGGATGGAGCAAACACATCGCCAATCGCTTGAATGCTGCCAACCGAGGCGAATCAGAGAAAGTGCTCGAGGTGCTGACTAAGGACTTGGAACGGGAACTTTATACGCAAGCTGTAGCTCTAACACTGGGCAATCAGAGTAAGATAGCGAAACTGCTTGGAGTATCACGCCTAACTGTTCGCGAGAAGCTTGATCGCTACGAGTTGTTTCCAAAGCGTTGAATGGCTGAAGAGTTCATCGCTCCGCAGCGAACCCAATGGAGACGCTCCCTCGCGAGAGCGTCTCCGCTGAATGTTCAAGGTCACGCGCGGCAATATGCTGAACGCCGAAGAAAGCTACGATAGTGTGTGCAATGTCAGTTTTGTTGAGATTGCCGCAATGGTGACAACCCTTGGGCTAGGATGCACGGTTGGTCTCGCAGGCTTTGGTGAGGTCGCTGATCCCAGATTTGAGCTCGTCGGAATCGACTTTGCCACCCTTGACCAACTTTCCTGCCATCTTCCGAACGCTTTCGAATACGGTTCTATTAGCTTTCGACACTTTGTCACCTTTCACGGATACCGCCTGCTCTGCATGGTGTGTCGCACCAAGGAGGAAGTTGCCTTGCGCTTTGCTTCTCGCGTTTTCGGAAGACGTGATGTAATGCATAGCAAGTAGGTGGTTCGTTTCGGAATAAGCCTGCTTTAGATCTTTAGAATCCTTCGCGAGCCCGTCCCTTACCTCTCTGGCGAGGCTCCTCAACGACCTGGCGTCTTGTTTCAGCTTCTTGCGGTCATCTCTCTGAGGGAAAATGCCAGCTTTATTTGAAACCATCGTTGACGCCTTGGCAATCTGGTCCGCAGAAGCTTCAAAAGCTTTCTCGTCGAATTCGGTTAGAGACTGTTCGATGATCTTGTGAAGACCCTGAGTGGCGAAGGCGATCGGTTCTGATTTCTCCGTCTTGACAGATTTGCTGTCAAAATCGGCGAAGTCAGGAGCAGGCTTTTCCTGACCGTGGACGAATGACGTCATCGCCAGGACGGCTATTGCGGTTGCGATCTTAGTAGTACTTATCATGATGTGATATCGTTTTATAGGTTCTGCGCTAACTTTCTTTCCGTGCGGCGCACGTCGTCTGGTCAGGCTTTCCAGATTGATTGCACGACTCGCGCCAGATCTATCGCGATGCGGTAAGTGCCTGGTAGAGAGCACTTTGAGACCTTTCTACGTTTTCGGATGGCAAACTGAGCAGGGCTCAATCGGCTAGCTTTTACTCAAGGTGTAAGCTGCGGACGCAGTCCTTCAGTGTTCCGCGCTCTCCTGTCTTGGAATGAAATTGGATGTAATCTGTCGATAGCTCCACTATGATTCGAGGTTGCTTCGTTTTTTACGAAGACTCGTTCCTGTGAGCACCACGTCCAAGCTACGGCACCTCGAAGACCCATCGACTGGGACCGAAGCCGATGATCATCACTTCAAGACTGACGCTGAGATTCTGATTGAGGCAGTCGTGGCAATGTCAGAAACGCGTTCAGTAGGAGAAATCGGCCTGGTTCTTTGCGTAGCTGTTGGCGATCTCAGTGCTGCCGATGGCACGTCGTTCATTGTCAAAGAAGGGGATCATTGCCTCTACATAGAATCGCTAGCTCCGACTCCACTCTTCAAAGGCCAAAGTATTCCTCAGCAAGACTGCATCGCAGGATGGTGCATGAGAATGAGCCAATATGTGGACATCGCAGATATCCATGTTGAAGAGCGTCTCCCCATTCACGCCTACCGTTCCACGTTCGTTAAAAGCTTGATTGTGGTACCAATAGGCAAGACGGAGCCTTTCGCTGCAATCAGTGCCTACTGGGCGATTCCTCATTCGAGACCTCCGGAGAAAGTTCGGATATTGCAACTGTTAGCTGATGCCGCTGAAGTGGCCATTCACGACATGGTGCGAGGTCGCGAAAGTGGTGAAAGGATCGCCCGATTGAAGCTGCAAAGTAGTGGCCTGATGCGGGCGGCACGATCACCCATGGTTGGCCGTGGAGAGGCACCGGGGATGTTCCGCTTAATCACAGAGCAGCTAATTAAGGTGATCAGTGCGAATGAGGCGAGTGTGTGGCTGCTAGACGCTTCGAGTCAGCGATTGGTCTGCCAAGACACTTGTGAGCACCCTGATTTCAAGCATTCCATTCACGATTTCAGCCCACGGTGTTCTGAATTTCCTGGCTACTTTGGGAAGCTTGAGACGGGACAGCATCTGATCGTCGAAGTTCCTGCCCAGGTGTTCGGAACGGATTCGACTGCAATACGCCCGCTTCTTTCGCCTCAAGGAACTTACAGCGAAATGGTAGTGGGTCTACAAATGGCAAATGCTTTAGCGGGCGTGATTTGCCTGAGCTCGAATGAGGCTCGACACTGGCAAGATGACGAAATTCAGTTCCTTCTAGCATTGGCGAGCCAATTGCAGATTACCCTCGCGACTGAGCATTTAAAGAATGCCGAAGAACAACTTGCTGAATTGAACGCCCAACTAGACCAACTAGTTCGAGAACGCACATCTAAACTTGAAGTCGTGAACGCAGAACTCGACGCCTTCGCCAAGACCTTGTCGCACGATCTTAAGGCTCTCCGTCAAGTTTGCTGGATGGTTTCAACCGTCTTCGGGAGGCTTGGTGTCCCCTGAAGTTGATTTCAGCCCACAGGGCA
>JAACDM010000172.1 GCA_009936795.1 Verrucomicrobiaceae bacterium
ATGTACCAACCGTCACTGCTGCTGCCGCTGTTAGATTGCTTATCGACGTTCTCGATGATGTTCGCGGCATTGGGATTGAAGAGGCTCTTGGGGCGATGCAAATCAATATCCTCAAGAAGCAGATAGCCGTCTCCTACCAAGTGAAAGTGCAACTCTTGGTCGCGACCGATGCCGCCCGGCTGAAACGTGCCATTGCGGCTGTATTCCTTCTTGATCGAGTATTCACGTAGTTCTGACTTGCTCGACTCATCGCTGTCTCGCCCAGCGGACGCATGGGCGTTGTCCATGTCAGGATGAAGCAGTTCCATCGAGGCACCCAAGTCATTCGCCAGTGTCGGCCATTCGCCGCCCACACCATAGTCGACTTCGTCAGCGAGGTTGCCATTACTATCAATGAGGCGAATGAGATCGCCGCCGTTGCTCAAAACGCCATCGAAATCACCATGAGCGTTGACATCAGCGCCGTAGATCGATTTGAACCATTCCAAGTCCGATGCGACAACCATGTGACTGTCAGGGCCTAATTGAGTACCTGATGGAAACACAAAAGAAACCGCAGTTTGCAGTTCCCAGCCGCCGAGTTCGACCATGGTGTCGCTCTTGTTGTAAAGCTCGATGAACTCTCCGTGGCTGCCACCGATAGGGTCAAACATGATCTCGTTGATGACGACTGCGGTGCTGGTTGCAGGGGCGTTGGCAGCGCCTTGCGTGGCGGCTGCTGTGCCATACCACTCACCTGAAGCTGCGGGGAAGACTTGGTAACTTGTTGCCACCGGGGCGTCGGAGAACCGATGGGCGGAAAGGACGTTTCCAAAGGTATCTGCTAGGAAAAGGCCAGTATCGTCATCGGCCTCGAGATTCACATCCACGGCGAGATAGCCACCGGCTGGAACGGAGCCACTGATCGCGGCATTCACTTTTTCCAAATCCTCAGCGGCGAGGCCGGTGAGATCCGCTTGAGTGCGAATGGTCGTGCCATCCACGTTCGCGGCGGAGGCGCCTGCATTGTAGAGCTCGACCCAGGCGAGTTTGCCGTCAGCGTCGAACCACACTTCGCTGAGGTGAACGTCAGGATGCGTGTTGTTAGGCTCGTCTACTCCTGGACTGCCACCTGCATTCACGCTAACTTGCCAGTTGCGGAAATTGCTAGCATCGACAAAGCGATTGATGACATGCAAGGAATGGCCGGCGCCATCCGCAGCGACGCCCCAGCGGAAATCGTCTGAATAGCTCACGCTTCCAAAAAGGGAACCGTTCTTATCCTTAACAGTGAGTGATTCGCCTTGGTTGCTTAAGAATCCTGAGCTACGTGTGCCGTCCTCGGCAAGGTCGCCATCCCATGGGCCATAGACCCTAACATTAGCTGGAATGTCGTAGGCCGCGCGAAGGGCATCTGGAGCTACGGAAGAGACTAGGATACGTTCCTTGTTCTTTAGGAAATGGGCTTGGGGGTCGCTCGCATCAAAGTCAGGAAATGTGAAGTTGATCCCTCCGGTGATCTCCCACAGGGCGATGTCGTAGGCAGTCGAAGTGGTATTCTGAATCTCAATGTATTCTGGAGCGTCGCCACTCGGATTGTACATGATCTCGGAGACGATCACCGACTGCGCAGAGGCAGTGATGACACTAAGGAAGATCGCGAGGAATGCGGAGATTCCCATCGCGCGGATTGGGTGTGGTTTCATGGATCGGGTTTTTAGGGTGTTGAGGGATGAATTCAGAGGGTGGAGCACTGAGCTGACGGGGCTATTCCAGCGATCTTCCACCGGCGCAGCATCACAATTTAGGTGGGGAACCATGTGGAATCCACTGAGCTGTTGTAAAGTCTTTCCGCCTTTGGGGCCTTAGAAAAGCGCGCTTTCGTGAGGATGTCGGCGCTGGAGCCAAGCTTTCGTCTGTGACGATTCCGTTGCGATCTGGCGAACCGGCCCTGGGGACCGCCTACAAGGTCAAGGGGAAGCGTTTTGCCAGCCACCTTCTCCGTCAGGCTCCTGTCGGCTGTATTCTGCCTCGCCGCTTTCGTCTGGAATTTCAATCTCTAGGAATCCCTGACCCTGCGGGTAACGGTTGCTGATGAGCATGGGGGCACCGGCATTGATGGCGATGACGTTGGGGGCGCTTGGAGGTGTCCATTTCCAGGGCCAGTGAATGTGCCCGTGGATGTAGGTGATTGGTCGTCCCGATGCCGCTAGAGCCTTGATCAACGCAGTGGTGTCTTGCAATCCGTGACCTGCCTCTTCGTCTGATAGTCCTTCTGGCGTCCCGATCGGGTAGTGGCAAAGGATTAATATCCGATGCCCTACTGGAACCTCTTGGAGGCAGGTTCGAAGTTTCGAAAGTTGCTCATCCCCCAAATGACCACTGGCGTTGAATGGATTTGGTCTTGTCGGGTCTAGTCCGATCAAGTGCGTGCGATCCCCTAGCATCCGTTGGGTCGGCCATTCCCGACTCGTCCATTGGCCAAAGGCTGCCTCGAATAGGTGCTTGCGAGCAGAGGCGAAGGTATAGCGATCGTGGTTTCCTGGCACGACGAAGGCACCCGCGCAGGGCTTCAACTTCTCAACGAGACCTGCCCAAGCAGTGCTTGCCGTTCTGAACTCCCCAGGCAGTGCTGTGGTCGTAAAATCTCCCGAACAGAGAAGGGCGTCTGGTGCTCGGACTAGAACCTGATCTCGCACCGAAGGCCACAGCGATGGCTTGAAATGGCGCCGCCGATTTAGCCACAGGTTTGCTTGCCCAAGAAGCCTCTTGGAGAAGAGTTGCCACGGCCAGATGGCCAATTGGTAGAAGTGAAGATCTCCGAGGACGACGATGCGCATGGCCTAGCTCGCCCTCAAGTAAAACCCTACTTTCCCTGAGTGGAGAACCGATAGATGGTGGTTTTCTCGTAAGTTTCGCCTGGGTTGAGCTCGGCGGTTGGAAATTCAGACTGGTTAGGAGAATCTGGATGACGCTGGCACTCTAGGCAGAGGCCTTGGCGTTGTTGATAGACTTGACCATCCTTTCCGGTGAAGGCACCTTCTAGGAAATTACCTGTGTAGAGCTGCACGCCGTGATCGGATGAATGCACCTCCATGACCCGGCCGCTTCCTTGATCGACTACCTTGGCGACGGGCCGCAGAGTGCCGCCTTTCCCGTTGATGACAAAGTTGTGATCATAGCCTTTGCCATAAGTGATTTGCTGATTCTCGGCACCGATACGTTCCCCGATCTTGTGGGGCTTGGTAAAGTCAAAGGGCGTACCGGCGACCTTGCGCATCTCGCCGGTTGGGATAGCAGTCGCGTCTGTTGGGGTAAACGCGTCACAGTGCAGTTGGAGCTCGTGATCGAGCACCGTCTTGCCGCTATCATGTCCAGCTAGGTTCCAGTAACCGTGGTGCGTGAGATTGAGCACCGTTGCCTTATCGGTTGTCGCCTTGTAGTGGATCTTGAGCCCATTGTCTTTCGTTAGGCTGTAAGTGACCACGCTGCTGAGGTTGCCCGGGTAGCCTTCCTCGCCATCGGGAGACGAGTAGCTTAGGACAAGTGTGGGTTCGCCTTCTTTCACGAGCGCTTCCGCTTTCCAGATCTTCTTATTGAAACCCACCTCACCTCCGTGTAGATGGTTAGGATCATTGTTCGTCGCTAATGTGTAAGTCTTGCCGTTGAGCGTGAATTTTCCTTTGGCAATGCGATTCGCATAGCGCCCCGTGATGCAGCCAAAGTAGGGGCTGTCTTTCATGTAAGAAGCGACATCCTTACAACCCAAGACCACGTCGCCCATCTTGCCATCGCGGTCTGGCACGTGGACACGGCGCACGATACCACCCAGATCGAGGATCTCTGCAGAAATGCCGTTCGCATTCGTGAGCGTGTATTCAGTGACGGCTTTGCCATCCAATTCACCGAAGGGCTTCTTCGTGATCGATGGGTCAGCGCCTTGGGAGATGTTCAAACTAGCCATGAGAGAAACAAGTGTAAGAGTCAGCCGTTGCATGGCCCAGGCTTAGGCGAAACGTCCTCCAAGGTCAAGAGTCTCCTCAGAATCAGCGATATTTGGTGTCCCGGCTCGACCTTCTACTCGTCGTCCTTCGCGGCCATCGCTTGGTCGTCGTTCTCAATCTCTACCACTGGCGCATCCTTTAACACCATCTTCAATTGGCCATTTTGCCACTCAAGTAGTTGAGGCAGACGGCAGCGTATCTTTTTTGCGCCAGCAACGCGGTAGGACACATTGCGGTAGACGCCAGAGCCCTTCACTCCGCGGCTCAATGCGGTGATCAGCTTGGAAATGTCTTGCCCTTGAGTCACGTCGGGTGAGTTCTTTGTCATCGCGAGATCGCACTTCTCGGCAATCTGTTGGGCGAGCGAGCGTGCTTGAGTTTCTTCTGGAGATATTAGGCTTGGCGTCTGCTCGACCGGGCGATTCTGCTGAAGGGACTCTACCATATGCACGAGCGTATCTTTCAGAGCGCCTGATCCGAGAGTAGCCCAACGATTCGTAGTCGCTAAGACCACTTCGGCTCCATCGCCAGGTGTCGTTATCGTACATTGATCGAGATCTTTTGCGACGCCGTCGAAGGAGCGAGGAGCGAGGATCGCGAGAGCCTAAGAGGTCCATCAAGATCCCTAATTGGCGATCGGAGCGCCTTGGCCAGTCCTTGGCAAAGATTTCGGCATCGCTTTTCTCGTTAAATGTGAACGTTTCCTCTACTCGTAGATCGCCTCCGATTTGGGCGAGAAGATGAGTCTCGTCTGCGGCATCGGTTGTAATGAATCCAAGTAGTCGATCAATCGAGGGCTTGAGCGGACCAGAAAACCAGTCTGCGATCGTATGGGGCCCGTGGCCTTTGTAATAGAATCCTAGAAGGTTTTTATAAGATTTCGATAGTGCAACTGTGGGGTGATCTTCCGGTGGACCCGCTGGGGTTACGATGGGAGCGCTGATGAATTGTATGATCATGGTAGGATCACCGATGACCATCGTTTTTGGATTGAGGGTAGCAAATTTCACTGGCTGGCTGTTGCCGACAAAGCCTTCGTGAATCGTCACTGGTCCACGGCGCTCGGAAACCAATACTCCCCGACCCAAGTAGCGCATCAAGTCTTGCCGGTTTAGATCTGCATAGGTCGATATCAGAGCGACGAAGTTGCCCTCGTGATTGGTGGCGATACTGACATGGTCGAGATCGGAAAGACGTAGCTCGGTTGCCCATTTCCCAAGTTTCGTCTCGAGATCTCCTACTGTTACCCAGTTCTCTTCCGAAGCCCACTTGCGGTAGAACCCGACGATCTTATCTGCATCCGTCGTAAGTAACATGTTAGTTGAGGCGTCGGCGAAGCGAGTGAGGTAACTGTGATGAGCAGGATCAGACTTCAAGCCTAGCAGTGACATGTATTTGTCGACGTAAGACTGGCCAGTTGCCACTGGCCACTGGTCGCGAGATAAGCTCCAGCGCCAGCGAATACTAGGCAAAGAAAGATCACCACTTTATGCCAAGGGATCTGCAACCGGTACTTTGGTTGTAGCGTGGTGCTAGTTAACCGGCTCTCCATCGTGTCAGTAATGTTCTTCTTTTGCTTTGGCTTGGTGGCCTTTTTCTCTTTGAGCAAGCTTGATTTCCTGGTTGGCTCCAGGGCCTTAGATTCGACGGGATTTGCAGGTGGAGGCGGTGCTGGCGGTTGCTTTCTTTTGTTCAAGACTGAGCCAATGGGATTGATGTCCTTGG
>JAACDM010000734.1 GCA_009936795.1 Verrucomicrobiaceae bacterium
GACGACATAGACGACATAGACGACATAGACGACATAGACGACATAGACGGCATTCAGAATGTCTGAAGGAGGAAGTGGCCTTAAAGGTTACCTAAATTATTGTAATTATATGGTATGGATTGGTCATTCACTGCCTCACCCTGTTTCAGTTTCGCAGCATTGAGATCCCCTAATGATATTTATCATAATATCAGTTTTTAATAGCTTAAATACGATAATCCCTCTCCGAAGAGAATCTCACCTCTAAGAAACCAAGTCCTCAATCGCCTCAACACTGTTTCTTACCTGTCTCCGCCATGATCACCCCGAATTCTAGCACCCTAGACCACCCCTTCCTTGCAACGGACAACGTCGAGGAGACATCCATCGTCGGAAGTCTCAAATCACGGTGCGGGTTGCTTGGCGCCGTTACTGCTTCAAGCGCATCCGGCAGGCTATTCGGACCTACGATGCTGAGAAGCATTTCCTCTCGCCTGTCTTTCTGCCTGTTGTGGGTCCGGCTACGATGCGCATGGCCAAGTGCGAGATCGAGCGGAACAAGTTGCCCTTCAATCCTGAGAGCAGTCGCCCGCGATTAGTGAATATGCATACCAGGTCTCCTCTCCAATTGGCTCCGGAGTCTGAGAGCCTTACTGAGGAGAGTGAGCTGTCTGCTCTTCCTGCAAGCCTCCGTGGTTTGCGTCAGGACCCCAGTAATTTCACGCCGCAGCCGGAGGATGAGTCGCCCATCATTTTGATCACTTGATCTGCACTCTCTATCAAGTTTTTGTTATGATCCAATCTTTATTAATTGTTTAGTTAGTTAGTTCATATGGCCATTGTTGTTTTTCAGGAAAGCGGTCTGGTTTGGTAGCCCGGGCCGCTTTTCTGTGTACACCGATCGTGGGTAAAGGGTTGTCGCGATTGTGGACTGTGGTAGGCTCGCGCTTATTATGGATGAGACCCTGCATCGAGTCTTCGGGTTTACGGCGTTTCGTAAGCACCAGCGGGAGCTGGTGAGCGGGTTGCATGAAGGCCGCGACGTCTTTGGGGTCATGCCGACGGGCGGCGGCAAGTCGCTCTGTTATCAACTGCCGGCCTTACTGGGTCCAGGTTGTGCTGTGGTGGTCAGTCCGCTGATTGCACTGATGAAAGATCAGGTCGATGCCGCTAAAGCTAGCGGCATACGAGCTGCCTGTGCCAATAGTTCAATTTCCGATGAGGACCGGCGCGCTGCCGTGCGGGCCTATCAGAATGGTGAGCTGGATTTGCTCTACCTGGCGCCCGAGCGGTTGGCGGTGCATGGAATGCTAGATCGCTTGCGCTACTGTCCCTCTGGCACACCGGCCTTCTTCGCCATTGATGAAGCTCACTGCATTTCCGAATGGGGGCATGATTTCCGTCCGGATTACCTGGCTCTGGGGCGTTTGCGTCAAGAATTTCCTGGCGTGCCGATCGGTGCCTACACAGCAACAGCAACGGAGAAGGTTGCCGATGACATTGAGGAACGTCTTTCGCTAAAGAATCCCGTGAAGGTTCGAGCCTCGTTTGATCGCGACAATCTGTTTTACGAGGTCCGGGTAAAGAAAGACTGGAAGGCGCAGCTCATCGCCTTTCTCAATCAGCGCTCCGGCCAGTCCGGCATCATTTATCGGGCGACACGGAAGAGTGTCGAGTCGACGGCTGCGTTGTTAGTGGCTAGTGGGATTCCCGCGAAAGCCTACCATGCAGGACTCGAGCCAAATGAACGTTCTCAGACTCAAGAGGCCTTCATTCGTGACGATGCTTCTATCATTGTGGCGACCGTTGCTTTTGGTATGGGAATCGACAAGGCGGACGTGCGTTTTGTAGTTCATGGTGATATTCCGAAGAACGTCGAGTCGTACTATCAAGAGACAGGGAGAGCTGGTCGGGATGGGGAGCCGTCGCATTGTCTCCTGCTTTATGGAGCGGGCGACATCATCAAACAGAAACGGTTCATCGAGGAGATTGAGGATGAGGCGGAGCGACGTCGAACGCTGGCGCTGCTGCAAGAGATGGAGCGCTTTGCGTCAGTGCCGACGTGTCGCAGACGAGGTTTGCTAGGTTACTTTGGAGAAATATACGCCGAGGAGAACTGTGGTGGCTGTGATTTCTGTGCAGGCGAGTTTCGTTCGGTGGATGCGACGCGCGATGCTCAGATGGTCCTCTCAGCGATGGTGCGGACGGGCGAGCGCTTTGGGGGAGTTCATATATGTGACATTGTCAGCGGTGCGAATACAGTCAAGATTCGGCAGTTCGGGCACGACGCCTTGAAGACCTATGGTGTGGGCAAAGACAAGCCGAAGACCCATTGGCGTAATATTTTAAATGCGCTCATCGCAGCTGGTGATGTGAAGACTGAGGGTGATGGATTTGCCGTCCCCAAGCTCACACCCTCTGCCTGGGAGATTCTCAAAGGTCAGCGGACGTTCTCGCGACAGGAGGATACTAGGGTAGAGCCAGAGAAAGGTGGGCGCGTTGGTCAAACTGATGATCCGCCTCATCACAACGGGCTCTTTGAGCGCCTCCGCGAGGTTCGTAAATTACTAGCAGACACGCATGATGTGCCTCCTTATGTCATCTTCAGTGATCGTACCTTGCGTCAGATGGCGGCATACATGCCGGGTGAGGCTGCGGAGATGATGTCGATCCATGGGATTGGGCAACACAAGCTCGACACTTACGGAACCCCCTTTGTCCAAGCGATTGTGGATTACATGGCAGCCCATCCTGAGACGGCGAAGGCACGGGTCAACGGATCCAATCTACACGCGCAGAAGCCTACACAGCCGGAGATCAAGGAAGGGTTGCCGCAGACGGTTCTTGAAACTCATAAATTGCTTCAGGAAGGCAAGCCTCTGGATGACATTGCTTCGGCTCGTGGCTTGAAACTAACAACCATCGAGACTCACCTGGTGAGAGTGGTGGAAGATGGGGAAGAATTGGACTGGCGACCTTATTTGAATGAAGACACTGAGACGGCGCTTAGGGAACTCTTTGCGAAGCATGGTTTATCACCGCTCCGGCCGATCATGGAGGCGGCGGAAGAAGGCGTGACTTACGGGCAACTGAACTTGATGCGGGCGGTCTTGAAACGGGAAGAAGCGTAGCCTCGAGCAAAGGAACAGGGGATTAGACCACGTAAGGCACTGAACACACGGAAGAATGCGTGGGTCGCTAGGGGGCCTTCAAGGTTGTCCTGAGGGAAAGATTGGGGGTCTCCAAGGTAGTTTTGAGAAGATCTTGCCACTCCTCCTCGGTAAGCTTTTTAACATAGCCACTTAGAAAGCCGACGGCGCGTTTGTAGTCAAAGGGGTAAGGGGAGGCGAAAA
>JAACDM010000173.1 GCA_009936795.1 Verrucomicrobiaceae bacterium
AAGGGGTCGCAGTTGCCGGATCCCTCATTGAAATCTATCGGTCCCAGCTCTCGGGCCAACTTGAGCGCAGCTTTGTTTAGCTTCTTGTTGCGCTTGCCGATGCCCACCAGTGCGCCTCCCATGGACATGCGACCCCACGTGTCTTCCTGGCTGAAGCGCGTACGAATACCCTCGATGCAATCGACAAAGAACTCGTCTGTCAGCTCTTTCATCCGTTGGTTCTTTGAGAGTTCGTATAGGAGACCGTATCCACATTGCCTTCGCTGAGAATCCTTGCTCTCGATCCAATCGCAGGTGAGATTGAACACGAAAGGTGCCTTGGTAAGGGGCGCATTGCAGGAACTGAACACGTGCGCCAGAGATCCAGCGCCAACTCCTTCTACTTGTTCTTCGACCTGTTCCCGCGTGAGCTTCTTAGGATCGTCAATTAGCAGCCCAACCACTTTGGCGTCATGGTTGTCGGTCTTCCACAGTTGCCATGCCAATTTGTGATCACGGTCGATTTGCTTGGCCAGTTTTCTAAGCAGGGTAAGGCCAATTCCGAAGCTTTTCAGGCCTTCTGTGTCAGCTCCTAACTTCTTCCAATTCTTGGCGCCACGGTCGTTCCGGTTCGACTTCAATAGAGTCATGACCCCAGTCTTTGTCATGTCTCTTAGGATAAAGCATCTGGCGTCATGACGTAAACCTCTGACTCATTTTTCAAAGGAGGCGGACGACTACTTATTGAGTGTCATACGCTTGGTCGACACTAGAGTCACGCCGGTCCCGTTTGCTGGCTGCAATCTTGCGCCCCGCGATGAGGACTCCGGCAAGTCCCGCACCAAAAGCGAGCCCGGTTCCTATAGTCAAGAGAACGAGAGGCCCGCCTCCAGCGCCGATCGCTAGCAAGACGAAGAAACCTCCAAAGCAGATCGCATTGATTGCCAAGAGGGTGATCAGGAGTGGCGAAAGGTACTCTCGCCATTCCAAGTGTTGTTTGTTGGTCATGTCCATGGTTGTTACTTACTTCTCGGTCATTCGTTGGGTTACCGCTTGGCGTTGGCATTCCAGATCCACCCTCACTAAAATCCTCCAGACCCGCGCGGCAACCTGTGAAACTGCAAGGTAGCCCGGTCCACCTGGTGGTTCGGGTGTTGCCAGGCTTAGTGACCGGACACCGCTAACAGAGCTAGGATAGCTCCGATCAGTGAGGCGATCTGCCATTTGAGTCGTGACTTGCCTCGCCAAGCTCGAACGCTGGAGTAAGTGCCATCTGCGCACGCAAGCAGAGCAAGAGAGAAGAGGACTATCAAGGCGATCCAAGGCGCGTCCTGTCCCGGCGCCAGTCGGCCCTCGATCCAGAAGTTGAACCATTTGGTGAGAAATGTGAGGGCGCCAAGCTAGATGAGACCTGCGAGAATGCACGTGATCATGGTCCCGGGCACGCGTGATTTCTTCCCTATTGAACGATTCATACCATGACCATAAAGACAATTTCTCTACTACTGTCATGGATATTTCTGAGTGAGCCATCGACATGCCCAATGTGCACCGATGGCCTATGAATTGGTCCCAAATACGGGCGTCTCGCTGTTAGTCGAAGGGTAGAGGCTATGGTTGTTCGATTGTGATAACCATGGGTGAAAACGGGCCAAGTACCTGAGGAGGTCGAGTTTGTATCCCCTACATTGGTCGCTGCTGCCGGGAATTGGTCGAGGGAGCATGGGAATCGTCCTTGGCTTCTAGATGCCAGTCGCTATTCTTGGCCCCTCACTAAACAACCACCGCTCAGCAATTCATGAGAGATACTATCATCGTTCTGGCTCGACTCACTCTTTTCGCATCCTTTGTTTTTGGCGTGACCTTTCCTTGCAGTGGTGAGGAAGAAGCCAAGTCGAAGCCGAAGGAACTCCAGGTACTGAAGGCCTCGATAGGAATTTGGGATGCGGAGTTTGAGGTTTGGCCGGTGGGCTTGGACTCGCCTTCCATGACGTTTAAAGGTGCGGAAACGAATCGCGCCTTTGGTGAGTATTGGATTGCTTCCGATTTGGATACAGAAATCAATAGCCAGACGATGAAAGTCCATTCCATCGTGGGCTACGATCTGGACAAGGGAAAGTTAGTTGGCAAGGTCATCGATCATGGTCCGTACGCTGCAAGCATGACTGGCGACTATGATAGCGAGTCGAAGACCCTCTCATGGACGACAAACGTCAAGGGGCCTGACGGAAAGCCGATGGTGAACAAGACGTTGATTACCGAGAGGACTGCTAACGAGCGGCTGCTTGTGTTGTCGGTTCCGGCCAAGGAGAAGGATGGATTTGTCAAGTTCATGCAGATCAAGTTTCTTAGGCGGAAGTAGGCCTGCTTCTCAGCTTCAGCGTGCAAATGCTGGCATCCTGAAGAGAGCGCTGATAGGTTTCACTGAAACCATACTTTACTGCGATGATTCTCTCCTCTGACTATGTTGCCCGCCTGATCATTCCTGCCGCTGGCTGTTTGGCTATTGGCTTTGCTTATACGCAAGAAGGCCCTGTTGTGGAGCCCAGCGCCGAGCCGGTGGAGGAATTGTTTTCGGAGGCGCCGACTCTTGAGGCGAAGCTGGAACAATCCGAGGAAGCGAAGCCTGTGGCTGAGTTGCCGCGGTTGCCGGAGCCTGGGGCAGCCGCGACTGCTGAGGCTGGTGTTTCAGGTGGTGCGGTCGGGGCCGTTATTGGGGATGCGGTGACGGCAGAAGTGCCTCCTGAATTGCCGGTTGTTTCTGGTGAAGTGGCTGTTGATACATCATTGGTGGGACCGAGTGGCGGTGACAATCCGTTCGATCTTGTGTTGAAAGATGGTCGAATTCTTAAGAGCTATCAGGTGCATAGCTGGAACAAGACGACTCTGACGATTTTTCATAGTACGGGGGCAGCCAACGTGCCCGCACACCTTTTGCCGCCAGCATTGGTGAAAGCGTATGGCATGGACCCAAACCAGGCTGAGAAAGAGGCTGCTTTGGGCAAGACGAAACGGACGGAGCAAGCGGTCGCTGCGCTGAAGGCAATGGATGAGCGAAAGGCGCTGCGTAACATGCCAGTGGTGACGGTGGAAGGGCTGGTCACGACAGTGAGTAAGGATGGTGTTTCTTTAATGGTGGATGATCCTACGGGAATCGCGGGTAAAGGTTACCAACGTATTGGGGGGATGATTTATGACAGTGCGGGAAAGCCGGTGCCGCAGTTTCGCGGGCAGATCTTCGGCACGATCTGGGTGACCGGTCATCCATTGCAAGGTGTGGTCGTCGATGGAGATCGCTTACGGTTTAAGGGCAAGGTGAGTGGTCGGCATCAAGTTGAGTTGAAGACTTATCCTAGTGTCAGGTTCGAGAAGGCGGCGAACTAGAGAAGCTGTCCATGCCAGGGACTTGAGCTGAAGCCCAAGCTACGCTACTTACGCATTCATGTTCGCTAGGAAGATGAAGAGGGCGACGGCGAGTATGATAGTAAGGGTTAGGAAAAAGATCTTCCAGGCACTCTTGGGGTAACTTCCTGCCAGGCGTCCGGTGTAGCCATTGATGAGGACTTGATGGCGGGATCGACCGTAGTCGTAGTTGAGAATCCAAACGGGAACGAGGATGTGTTTGAAAGTTGGTTCTGAGTAGTCGGGAAAGATTTTCAGACGTCTGTAGGTGTCTCCTGGGACTTCTCGGGCGCAGAGACCTTTGACAAAGGCGTCTTTCTTGGCGCGGGCGGCTTTGGCTGCTTCCAGCAAGACCACTTGATAGTGTTCGACGATCCAGCCGGAGAGATAGCCGGTGTCGTAGGGCACGAGTTCCGTGGTTGGGAAGGGCTCGATTTTTGGCAAGTAACGCGGGTCGACCACATGGGTGCCGGTGATGAGGACGTCATCGAAGATGTGACGGATGGAACCACTGGAATTGTACCAACGGGTGTGCCTGACCTGTCGAGTGCGCCGATTCCCATTCGAATCGCGGTAGGTTTCCGTGGTGTAATAGTAGTCTCCTGACTCGGCGGTCCAGGGGCAGTAGACTTTGGAATCGAAGGTCCAGTAGGGGATGTAGACGCCGATGACGGTGTCTACAAGGCAGCGACGCTTGAGAGCATTGGGAGCGAGCCAGCGCTTGCCTAACCAATGTTTGATGATGTTGTGAACCCTCTCTTTGTCGACCTTGAAAGGGAGCAGGCTTTCGGGACGAACGGGTGCTTTGATTTCATCGTAGTCGACAAGTTCGGGGGACCCGCAGAAGTCACAGTTCTGACCCACTCGTGTGGGGTCAAAGACGGAGACCGCCTTGCAGCTCTGGCACTTGACTGTGCGGCGATCTGTTAGCCATCCCCGTTTGTCATTCGGCAGATCACGTAGTGCCTCGACGAGATCGTGTTCCTGTATCAGACCGGAATCCGTTTCCAGTTCCGCTGGGGAAACGGTTCCGCAATAAGGGCAAATCAGGGCGCGTTTGCTAGGATTCCACTCGGCTTGAGCACCGCAAGCAGCGCACGAGTGTTTCTTGAGAGCGGTGGTATCGCTACTCATGCAGGCATTGTTAGGCCGGGGTATGGCCGCTTCTTCAAGTTATCACGGCTGCGACGGAGCGCAGCCCTCCGGGATAGGATTCACTTTGTTTCTAATTATTCTGCTAGAAAGGTGTCGAGAGACGATTTGAGTACGCGATACGACTTCCCAATCTTCTTGGACTTTAGTTCGCCTGACTCAAGGATCGCCATGACATCGGCTTCGCTCACGCCGAGTGCCTCGGCAACTTGCTCTGGATTCATGAGTTCCGGTAAAGCGGCCACTGCTGGCGGCGTTGCCTGTCCGGGTGCTGCTGCTGTGGGAGTGGCTTGTCTTCCACCGAGGATGCCGCCTTGACCTTTGATCATTTCCTGAGCCATCGCCATGCCGATGGCGAGCTCGGAAGCCATGCCTCCAGGGCCACCACCGCTGGGGTGACCGAGGCCTTCCGCCATCTGGTACTTCACGTAGTCGTTGAGATTCCCGACGGCAGCCATGCTCGAGCGCTTGTCGATCGCGTCTTCGACTTCCTTGGGAACGGAAATGTTCTCGACGATGAAGCTGGCGATTTCAACGCCGTACTTCGACACCATGGCAGGATTGATTAGTGGAAGGAGGGCATCGCCTAACTCAGAGTATCGAGTAGCGACGTCTAACACGGGCACATTCGAAGAGGCGAGTGCTTCGGTGAATACACTGATGATCCGTGAACGCATGGTGTCGGCGAACTCGTCCACGCGGAAATTGTGATCGGAACCAGCGACTTCTTTGAGGAAGCGTTTGGGATCGACGACTTTGAAATCATAGATGCCGTAGGCCCGGGCGCGAATGATGCCGAAGTCCTGATCTCGCATCATGATCGGGTTGGCCGTGCCCCACTTCATCCCGGTGAAGAGACGCGTGTTGATGTAGTAGACATCTGCCTTGAAAGGAGAATCGAAGCCGTATTTCCATGACTTCAGTCTTGTCAGAATGGGTATGTTGTCCGTGTAGAGGTCATGTTTGCCAGGTTCGAAGGTATCAGCGAACTCGCCGAGGTAGACGAACTGGACCATTTGAGACTCGCGAACGATCAGTTGAGCGCCTCGCTTGATGGCCTTGTCCTCATCCGGAAATCGCCAGCAAATGGTGTCTCGCGAATCGTCCGTCCACTCGATGATCTCGAGTAGCTCCCCTTTGATAAAGTCCATTAGTCCCATGTCTAGATATGTGTGTGCGATTTTGCCGAGCGCCTTGGGGGAAGTCAAGGGCAGCAGTAATCGAGGGAATTCGTCGACTGCGCTGGGCAGCAAGGTCCTTAGACTAAGCCATCTTGAAGCTCGTCCGGCGGCGAGGAAGCCCGGTGTCTGTCTTGGGCGTGGGTGGAGTAAACCACCGGCGTTTGCGACGCTCATACCATTCGCGTCGGCTGCCTTCTCGAGCGCGCTTGCGGGGTTTGGCTCCCGACTTCTCTTCGGGAGGTTTGCTGAGTGTCTGGATCGCCTTGGGAAGACTTTGAGGTGCGGTCGATGCGGGCACAAGAGCTTTCGCCGGCATTAGTGGCTCGCCTTGGCGGGCTGCCACTTCGATACTAATGATGCGGTAGGTAAGGAAGAGGAAGGCGCCCACGAGGAGACCCGCGATCATCCGGGTCTGGGAGAGGGATGGGCTGGGTGAGAAAGAGAGGGAAGAGGCCATAAGCGTGATCGACGCTGACCCTCGTATATGATAAATATGGCATTATCAAGAGCCTAAGACTCAAATTTGATGAGTTTCGCAAACCTGAAATGATTTGCTGGTCTGAGATGGCCTCTGCGTGCTTGTCTAAACTTTTGACGACCCCGGGCTTCTCGAGCTGTTCGGCTACTGCAAGCAGGTAGGAAAGCGTTTCTCGGTGGTTTGAAGTCTTTGAGAGAATGAGCTCGTGGTATGCCAATAGATCTTCGTCCGAGAACACCTCGTCGATCGTGATTCCCTGCAGGGGGGAGGTATCAATATTCTTGAGCAGGGGATGTTAGTAAACGGCTAACGTGATGCGCATGCGTTCGGCATCAGGGAGTTTTCCCTCTGGTGGCAAGACTTGTTCTAGGATGCTTGCGACCGAGCGCGTTCTGGTGCGCCGCGTCAGTGTTAGCTTTTCAAAACGAGTTTGAAAGGCGGCATCGTAATCAGAAAGTTTCTCGAACTCGGCATACGCGACTAACGCCTGGAGCACCCAGGTGGATTTCTGGATATCACGGTCAAACGCGAGACTCCGGTAAGCTGGAAGGAGCGCTGTTCGCGTAGACCGGTCTTCGGCATGCTTGCTAAAATGTGTTGCCCCCTGGACAAAGGTCGCGCCCAATTTGTTGTGAGTTTGGCATTTCTGATAGGGATCTTTCAGTTGTAGAGGTTTTAGGAGACTGATCGCGTTCGTAAACGGAGCCGGATTTCCTAGAGCGGCGTGGTGGGCGATCCGAAGACCGATGAGGTCAATCCATTGACGCTTGAGGGAGCTGTCTTTGATTTGAAGCACTGAGGTGATATCGAGATTTTGACGGCACGATCAATCATTGGTGTCAACTCGGCTCTGAACCTGAGCGGTTCCTGTTGAGTGAGTGTGAGGCACCGCCTGAGATGGCGGTGCTGGGTGATCGAGTGCTCGGCGAGTTGTGGTAGGAACTCATGTAGGCGCACGGTTCGTTCCTTTTCTGGCGTGGCGCCTTCCTCCTTATTGTCGGCCTGACTCTTGAAGAGAAGTTCCAGGAAGAATCGAGTATCGAGGTCGTCAACTTCGGCTAGGAATTCTGGGAGGCTGGCTTCGAGGTCGCGATTGTAGTTGACGGGGGTGCCCTGAAGGAATGGGAATGGATGGGAACCGACTGGCCAAGTGGCAGCTCTCATTGAGTGATTGATTGTCCGTCGCCTGCAACTCTGCGACGACCGTTGGCAGTTGGTTGGCACCGTGGGCCATGCGGACGAATTGCTTGATGGCCGTCTCAAGTTCGAATGTATTGGAAGACTGTAAGAGACGTTTGCGTGC